>NZ_JBMPOR010000012.1:0-169800 GCF_049340265.1 Undibacterium sp. Di26W | reverse complement strand
GAAAAGAACAACTTCCAACCCCGCTGTTTGGTATAGTTATCCACAGCCGACATCTGAAAATGCGGCGCCCGGCCCTGGGTCAATATTCAATCAGCAGGGTGGGTCAATATTCAATCAGCACGAACAGTCCGGTGACTTTCCCCGGATTTGCGCTTCAATAGCATACAGTTCACCAATCCGGCGCAGAATCTCGGTGGTCGTTGGCGTGGCCTTTTTTGCGTGTAAGTCATAGACCTTGCGTCTGGCATGCGCCCAACAGGCTGCTTCGGTCACGTGGCCATCAGTAAAGATCTTGTCATAGCCTCCATAGGCATAGGCTTGCAACACCCCAGTGAATCCGGACAGATGCGTCTGCGGATGCAGACCCTGCCGATTCGCGGAGTAGGCAAACCATACCGCCGGAGCGGCCTGAGAGGCGCAATTGCGGTCATCGCGCACGTACACCCAGAGCCGGCCGGTTTTTGTTTTACCGTTGCCCGGTGCCAATACCGGCATCGGTGTGTCGTCGGTATGGACCTTGCCGGGAGCGACCACATAGCGACGCAAGGCTTCTACCAGCGGAGTGATCAAGACACCACATGCGCCCATCCAGCGCCCCGTGGTCGCTGGATCGAGCTCCACCCCGCGCCGGGCATGAATGAGGGCTTGCCGGTAAAGTGGCTGATGATCAGCGAACTTGCTTACGGCGATATTCGCCAATAACCCTGGACCAGCAAATCCCCGCTGGATCGGACGACTCGGTGCCGGTGCTTGAACAATGCAATCACAGCAAGCGCAGGCTTTCTTTTTTCTCACATGACGAATGACCTTGAACGCTGCTTCGATCACTTCTAACTGCTCAGAGACATCTTCGCCCAGAGGTTTTAGATTGCCACCGCATTGTGGGCAAGCATCTTCCTTCGGTTCAATCATGTGTTCTTCGCGCAGCAAGCTCTCCGGGAAGGGCTTGTGGATTGATTTCTGGCGTGGCTGCGCCGGGGTGTCTGCGGTTTGCTCTGCTGCACCTTCTTCGGCAATCAAATCTTCCAGACGGGTTTCCAGTTGCTCCAGCTTCTGGTCGATCTTCTCGGATTTGCGACCAAACACCATGCGTTTTAACTTGGCAATCTGGAGTGTCAGTTGTTCGATCTCGAGCGTGCGTACACTCAGGGCCAGTTCCAGAGTTGATACCGTTTGGCGCAGGGACTGCAATTCGCCATCTCGCTGGAGCAGCAATGCTTTTAGGGCATCGATATCGTCTGGAAGTGAGGGGGTGGTAGGCATGCATGGAGTTTACGCATGTTCTGGAACGTTTACAAGAGCGATAGCGGTGGCCAGGTGCGTTCCGGCTGTTTCCAGTTAATTCCTTCGAGAAGCATGGATAACTGTGCCTGGGTCAGATGGACTTTGCCACTGCTCGCCTGGGGCCAGACGAACCGACCACGTTCTAATCGCTTGATCAACAGGCACACTCCATCGCTGGTGGCCCAAAGCACTTTAACCACGTTGCCACGCTTTCCCCGAAATACAAACACATGGCCAGCCAAAGGATCTTCAAGAAGCGTCATTTGTACCTTGGCCGCCAGACCATTCATACCAGAACGCATATCAGTTACGCCTGCTGCCAGCCAGATGCGCGTTCCCGCCGGCAGGCCCATCATGTACGTAACATTCCCAATACGGCGCGGACCATGCTCAGGTCGGCCTTGCCATCAAAACGCATCACTGCACCGGCCATCTGGATTTCAATTACACTTGGCCGGGTGACTGCAGGTTCCTGACCGGCAGCCGCATCAGGTAGGTCAATTGAATTTGCCAATGGTAAATTATCTGGACTCTCGTCGACGATCGTTACCGGCAACATGGCCTGCCGGTGCATCACTCCGTCCAATCGACCTTCCCGTAATTCCCGACGCCACTTGAACAGCATGTTCACGTTGATATCGTTCTCTTGCGCCAGCCGCGAGACCGAAACGCCAGGTTCGGATGCGCTCTGCGCAAGTTGTTTCCTGAATTCCGGTGAATAGTTGGGTCGCCGCTTCCTGTGGACGGGGGTGTCTAGTAACACCAAGGTAGCTCCCGCTAAAATCTAACGGGAACTACTTTGAAGGTTTTTTATGCTGGTGTACAGACGGCGCTGATGAGGTGCTTACGTTCTTTCAATCAGCCGCTTTCGGTAAGCGGCAAATGCTCAGAATATGTTCTGAACCGGGCACCTGGACAGTTTGCAGTGCTGGTGGGATTGTCTTGCCGGGGCGGCATATTTGAAAAATGTTAAAATCTTAATACGCTGAACGCTTGTTCAGATTGAAAACAGGATTGGAATTCCTCAATGATTGATAGCAGCCAGCCGATGGCCGAAAGCCAAAGCGACGACGAAGTCGCGCTTGTCGTCCCCACCTTTTACATAGTCTCCCGCAAAAAGCTGGCGATACTGTATATAGCGACGCTTGGTATGTATGCAGTCTATTGGTTCTATAAGAATTGGAGCAACTATAAGAACCGCATATCGGACAACTTCGATGACGACCGCTCGATCTGGCCGGTGCCACGTGCGATATTTGCAATCTTTTTCACACATGTTTTGTTCCGCGAAGTCAAAGCCTATGGCCACGATAAATCGACGGTGGCCGAATGGAATAACGAATCGCAAGCAACAAAGCTGGTGTTGACCATGATCGTATCGCACGTGCTTGATCGTTTGAGTTATCGTTCCATCGGCTCGCCGTACACGGACGTCTTGTCACTCCTGATTCTAGCGCCATTGCTCGCCCAATTCCTTAGTGCACAGCAAATGATCAATGCTAGCTGTGGAGAGCCCGATGGCGAAAGCAATAGCCGCCTCACAAACGCGAATTACGCATGGATCGTCCTAGGTCTGCTAATTTGGATACTCGTCATTTTCAGTATTTTCTTGCCCAGCTAGTCGTGTGCCGCTCCTGTTGCACAGATGAGCGATCCCTTAGCCAACTTGCTCGATATGCTGCGGTAACTAACTTTATTCACTGTAGTCAGTCATCTGAATACAGTGAATAATTTTGCAGTAGAAGCAATCAGCCTGCATACCCCAAACGCGGCCTTTATCACTAACTGCAAAATTCTTGGAGAAAGCAAATCATGGCAAAGTATCTCATTTCATTTCCCAGTGCTGCAATGAAAGTACCCGACAGTGAGATGGAGATTGTCGGGCGAGACGCCCATGCCGTGATACAGGAGACAAAAGAAGCAGGCGTCTACGTTTTCGCCGGTGGCATTGATGATACAGCACCGCCCGTTCTGGTATCGGCCGATGGCACAGTCGCTGAGGGCGGCTATCCGTGGGCACCTCCACTCAATGGTGGCTTCACTATACTTGAGCTTTCTTCAAGACAGGACGCCATCGCCTGGGCCGCACGTCTCGCCAAAGCATGCCGCTGTGATCAGGAGCTTCGGGTATTTGGGTTTGATCCAGAGTCGTGAGATTGGAGTGTTGCTGTCCATTCTGCTAGCTCATGAAATGTCCGCTTCGGGGCGGTGAGTTCAAGCTAATATAGTTCTGCTTCGGGTCGATATCGGTCGTTCGGCCTGCCTCGACCAACTTAATTCGATACAATCAGGTGAATCGAGACAGTAAAGTCCATCTAGTTCTTTAGGGCTGAGCTTAGAATTATTAATCATATGACTACCTCCATTCAGATGAAGCGCTGAACGGTTAGATCTGCAAGCCACTAGCGAATTTGATCACGCTTACCTGTTGCCATCAACGCGGTGTCTTGCGCGGCTTTGGAGTAGCCACGAACGAATGCCTCCTCTTCGCTGGTGCCGGGCGTAAATGCGGCACCTATTTTTATGCACATCCGTTTATCCTCTTGCAATTCATTCAGCACATCCACGTTCGAGCTTACGTATCCAAGTGTGATAATGGCATCTTTTTCTTTGTTCTCGTCCATCTGGTCTCCATATTCCATCTCGATTAGCGCAAGGTAGATGGATCGAAGTTGCTTGGAAAAATCTGTATTGGTTTTGGTCAAGTGTATTGCGGTCCAAGCTACCAATAGGGCGATGCTTTCGATGGGCTCTTTCGCATCAGCCAGAAACTTTGTCTTCTCACACCATATGCCCATCATCGATGCCATTTTGTTTAGCGAAGTGTTGAGGTCTTGAATGAAATGTGACAACAATATACTGGCGCTCATCAAACTTTCTTGAAACAATATGGCCGGGTCCCAAATTTTGTTGATCACGTTCATCGCGCTGGTCTCTGCGCGTAGGAATTTAATTGCCTCGGTCGGCGACTCTGCCTGATCGATTGATGCGGGGATGACGTTTGAGATATATCTAGGCTCTATGGAGATTCCGACATTCCATGCGCACAGCTTAGCAATTTTTTGAGCTGCATTGCTTATTGCAAGTACCCCCGAATCGACTAACGCGCTGATGACGTCTAGGGTGCAAAACCCTGTTGCATCAAGCCGGTCTTCACCGCAGTAAATACGGAAACAGAAGTCGTCTGAATAGAGTAGGAATTCATTCCTTGCAATAATGATCTTTATTTCCTCGGATGCCCAATGAAGATAGTTTTTTTCTACAGGTTTTATCGCGTGCGGCTGCTGAATCTTCTCGAAATTTTCGCGAAGGACTTTCAGTAATGCAGCGCACTTGTTACTCATGGCGCCACCTAAAAATGGTGTCGCCAAATTGGCCAGTTCGGAGATTGTGGCTTGTGAAATCGCAATTTTTGGAAAAATATCAAATAAGAGCTCGAAGAGTTCCAAATCGTAAGTGACGAGCAGGGCGGTAAGATCAAGCAGCGGAATCCTTTTTTGCATGTACGATATTGGAACGGCTTCTCGTTCGGACTGCATCATGGTGAGTTGATATTGGCGCTCCCCATACTTCGATCGCTTTCCAATTTCCCAAAGCGATGGTAGGTCTCCCACATTCATCAAGATGCTTCGAGGACGCCATGCATAAGGAAACGGTATCTCGCCACGCTGCAGTTCGTGCACGAGCTTGGTGTTGTGGTTGATACGCTCTTGATCGAATATATCATGCCCCACAATTTTTTTAATTGATTGCGTGAATTCTTTTGCGTCGGCGTTCTCATGCACCTCGCTTCTGCGAATGAAATTTGACTCCGGGAATCTCTCAAAGAAGAGATCATATCTTTTGTTTAACTTGACGTTTTCTATTTTTTCTGGCGCTGCTGCCATCGAAAATCTAGCTCGAAGAATCATGGACAAAAACATGCCTTCTTCGATTTCATCCGTTTGGTCGCAGAGCTCGCCATATCTGAGAGCGAAATCAAAGACACGGGGATTGGAGGAATCTGCCATGTGGACGAGGTTGAACAGCAACCGCAAGCAGTTGAGCTTCTTATCCTTGGTTTCCGCCGTCGAGAGAATGGAAGCGACGGTGGTGATAGCCTCATCCCCAAACCCGCAACGGACGACGATGTTGATGTAGGTGTTTATTGCCAATGGGTCGGAAACACCTTGGGCGATCAATGCCTTTAGGGCATTCAATGCCTCGGACGTATGTCCCAGCTTTTCAAGCGCCAAAGCTCGGTATGCTGCCAGACGTGAACTGTCTGAAAAGCGCCTCTGGACATCTACGCAAAGATCAAGAAGTGCCTGCCACTCGCACAAATTCGCCAGCGACTGTGCGAGCACCAAGGCGGCTCGGAGATTCAGCAGCGATGTGGATGTCAGCCGGTTCGCCACATCTTTACATTTCTGCGCCGCTGCTTGAGAGGATGGATCGAGAATGCATATAAGCTGCTGAGCTATGGCTATCGGCTGTCCAAGTGCCTCATAGCTCTCCCATAGTTTGGCTGCTGCCGCGTCGCTTGCCAAACTGTTATCCTCGATGGTCGCAAAATATTCAGCAAGTGCTGCGCATGGCTTCAAATGCTCGTGCGTGTTTAACATCGAAAGCCATTCTTCCCGTTGGCTGGTTCTGACGATGCGGTGCGCCGAAAGTGAAGCCATCATCGCGGCTTCGCCAAATGACTGCAGATCGGTGTTCATCCGAGGTAGCGATTGATTGAAAAGTTCTACACACTCGTCATCGCGTTTCAAGTTGTGGAGCAACATTATGCGATGGCTTGCGACGAGGTCATCGAATGGTAGTCGCATGTTGGCTTCGAGCGCAAGTTTTAGGTCACCACAATGGACTGCGATCGACTCAAGAGCTCTTTGGAGATTGGTTAAGTGAGGTCTCGCGTTGCCTGCGTTTCTAATGAGCGGCAGCGCCTCTTTTTGCTTCCCTAGCATGATGGAAGATGCGCTCCAAATATCTGCCAGGTAATCGATGTTAGGGGGCCAGCCGACACGTTGAAATTCTTTGACTGCTGCTTGGACGTCATCCCAGACCTGCATGAGTAGACCAACATCAGTCCTGGTCGGTCCAGAGGGAGGTAGATGCACGTCGTAGTCGCTGGACACCAGCATGAGAGCCAAGCTGAATCGGGCCCTAGCGCGCAGCATTAGAAAAAGTTGTTTGCCATATTTAATGGACACACCCTGCTGCAAACCTTGTTCGCATACATCCAGAGTCTGCTCAAATTCGCTTTGCATACAATGGATTATTGCCTTTGCCATCAGGCTTTCGACGCCATCGAAGGAGTTCGTGCACTCAAGCGCTTCACTGAACTTACCCTCCGCAGCAAGAACGCGAGCTCGCATGCCCAAGGTCATCGGGCTTGTGTCCGTCAACCTGGCGAAGACGTGCGAAAAGTCTGCTGGGACAGTGGAATCCTCTCTGTAACTCAGCCGAATTTCGCTCTCTGCCCAAGACACTATATTTTTCGGTGGACTGTTTGGCACCGCGGCCGATGCGGCGTAAGAGTCGCGAGAGGCTGCCTCGTCACCCACTAGTTGGAAGAGACGACCACGCAAATGCCAGTAGTCCGATCGCTCCAAGGGCAGTGCGTTGGGTAACATTTTCTCGGCCTCGTCCAGGGCCGTCGCTGCGCCAGCCGCATCTCCGTCTTTGAGGTGATGGTCCGCTTCTTTGAAATGCCATGGCATGGTTCCAGCTTTGGGGCTCGGCCAAGACTCCTCCGGGTTTTCAGTCATTACGTCAAAAAAACTACTGCTGCGCTCCGCGAAGTTTGCCGGAATGTTCTCAATCATGATGGCGCGATCTTCGTCGCTCAAATCTGGACGCCGTTCTTCCATCGAGAGGTCCAGCGCTGCCCCACCCGCCCGAGTTTGAGGATGCGCTCCACTTCGCCGGACAAGTTGCTCGAATTTGTGAGTTGATTTGCGACAGGGATGCGCAGCGCTACGCTGTCCTTGTCCAAACTTACCCGCCGCAGTTCCTCGTGAATCCAAGCGTAATAAAGCAGACAATTTTTGGGGACGTCCGGATCGGCAGTGAGATCCGCGAGAACCAAAAGCACGGGCTCGTTGGTTTGTCGATAGTAGTTGACCGTGCTGGTATTCAACGAGATGGAGTAGAACTCTCCAGTTGTATTAAGGCTTGGATGCAGCGTGCCTTTGAGCTGAACTCTGAAAACATTACGCGCATAGCCTTCACTGAGATCTTGGATCTGAAAGTCGAATCCGAAATCTTCCGCACCACCCAAATTCGTAGAGACCCAATCATTTGGCATATTAGCGGCAAAGCATTTTTCCGCTAACCTGCAGATCCTTTGGGATTCGTTGACCTGTGGAAGGTTTACTGGCTGCGACATTAGCGTCTCCAAGTAGCAAGTTGCGTTGGCGAAATCCGCGGTGATCCCACGCCGCGTAATGACACGATGATATATTGATAAGAGTATCATGTCGATGCTACTTGGCACCTGAAGGATCCAGCACTTTTTCATATCCACAGCAAAGGAATTGTTATTGTCATGACATTTTTAATCCGAGTTAACGCTAATAGTAGATTGCAGATCAAATCAACAAGCTCCCCTGCCCATCCCAGAAAAGACGGATAATACCGCCCACACGCTTTTGAACACTATTCTGGAACTCCCCATGGAAATTAAGGTTAACTTTCTCGATAAGCTTCGTCTTGAAGCCAAGTTCGATGATTTTACGGTGGTGGCTGATCAGCCTATCCGTTACAAGGGGGATGGTTCTGCGCCTGGTCCTTTTGATTATTTTTTGGCTTCGTCGGCCTTGTGTGCGGCTTATTTTGTGAAGCTGTATTGCAATACCCGCAATATTCCTACTGAAAATATCCGGCTGTCGCAGAATAATATTGTTGATCCGGAAAACCGTTACGCGCAGATTTTCAAGATACAGGTGGAGTTGCCTGCGGATATTTCTGCCAGGGACCGTGAAGGTATTTTGCGTTCCATCGACCGTTGCACGGTCAAAAAAGTAGTGCAGGCCGGGCCGGAGTTTGTGATTGAAGAGGTCGAGAACCTGGATGCAGATGCGCAGGCCCTGCTGACCTTGAACCCTTCTGCGGATGCGGCTACCTCTACATCTACCTACATCCTGGGCAAGGATTTGCCGCTGGAGCAGACTATTGCCAATATGTCTGGCTTGCTGGCGGGGCTGGGTATCAAGATTGAGATTGCTTCGTGGCGCAATATTATTCCGAATGTGTGGTCGCTGCATATCCGCGATGCGCATTCGCCCATGTGTTTTACCAATGGCAAGGGCGCGACCAAGGAAAGCGCGCTGGCGTCGGCCCTGGGTGAGTATATCGAGCGCCTGAGTTGCAACCATTTTTATGCGGGTTCGTTCTGGGGTGAAGACATCGCCAACGCGGCCTTTGTGCATTACCCCGAAGAGCGTTGGTTCAAGCCTGGCAAAAAAGATGCACTGCCCAAGGACATACTGGATGAGTATAGTCTGGACATATACAACCCCGATGGCGAGCTGCGTGGTGCGCATCTGGTCGATACCAATTCTGGCAATGCAGAGCGCGGTATCTGTTCGCTGCCTTATGTGCGGCAGTCGGATGGCGAGGTCGTTTATTTCCCGTCCAACCTCATCGAAAACCTGTACGCCAGCAATGGCATGAGTGCCGGTAATACGCTGGCCGAAGCGCAGGTGCAATGTCTGTCTGAAATTTTTGAACGCGCCGTCAAGCGCGAAATTCTGGAAGGTGAAATTGCCTTGCCGGATGTGCCGCAAGAAGTACTGGCGAAATATCCTGGCATTTTGGCTGGTATACAGGGGCTGGAAGAGCAGGGCTTTCCGGTGTTGGTGAAGGATGCGTCGCTGGGTGGCGTGTACCCGGTGATGTGCGTGACCTTGATGAACCCGCGCACAGGCGGTGTGTTTGCCTCTTTCGGCGCGCACCCGAGCCTGGAGGTGGCATTGGAACGCAGCCTGACAGAATTGCTGCAAGGCCGTAGTTTTGAAGGCCTGAATGATTTACCGCAGCCTACCTTTGTCAGCAATGCGGTGACTGAGCCAAATAACTTTGTTGAACACTTCATCGATTCCAGCGGCGTGGTGTCGTGGCGCTTTTTTAGTGCCAAGGCTGAATACGATTTTGTTGAGTGGGATTTTTCTGGTCAGGGCGAAGGTGACAATGCCAGCTCCAATGCGGATGAAGCCGCGACCTTGTTCGGCATACTCAAGGAAATGGGCAAAGAAGTTTACATGGCAGTGTATGACCATCTGGGTGCTACTGCCTGCCGTATTCTGGTGCCGGGATATTCTGAAGTTTATCCGGTTGAAGACCTGATCTGGGATAACACCAACAAGGCCTTGTTGTTCCGTGCTGATATCTTGAATTTGCATACGCTGGACGATGAGCAACTGGAAGATCTGCTTGATCGTCTTGAGAGTAATGAGCTGGACGAGTACAGCGATATCGCCACCCTGATAGGCATAGAGTTTGACGAGAACACGGTCTGGGGCCAGCTCACCGTTGTGGAGTTGAAGCTGTTGATCAATCTCGCCTTGCAGCAGTTTGAAGAGGCGAAAGAGCTGGTCGAAACCTTCTTGCAGTACAACGACAACACGGTCGATCGCGGCTTGTTTTATCAAGCCTTGAATGTGGTGCTGGAAGTGACGCTGGATGATGAGCTGGAACTGGAAGATTACCTGGTTAATTTCCGCCGCATGTTTGGTGATGCGCGCATGGATGCGGTATTGGGATCAGTCGATGGCAGCGTGCGCTTTTATGGCTTGACACCAACCAGCATGAAACTGGAAGGGCTGGACAGGCACCAGCGCCTGATCGACAGCTACAAGAAATTACATGTGGCGCGCAGCAAAGCGGCTACCTCCAGCTAAGCTTGTGAGTGATGACACTCCATAGTGTCATTCGATCTGCCATCAACGGCAGAAAACTGTTTCCTGATGATGCCTCTGCCATGAAGCTGGTGTACCTGGCGATACAGCACTGGCGACAGACGCTAAACTGCTTTGAGATGGAATTTGGTGAGCGTATCAACGCTCACCAGTAATTCTGGGAAAACTTGTACAGGTTTTTTTACAGGCTCCGTTTGCATCGCATTAGAGTTCGATACTTTGTAAGTTTTATGTAACAAGAAAATCAATTTGTTTCTGACAAGTTTGTCATAAATAGCCAGAGCGGTAATACCACTTTCGTTTTTGTGCAAAAACTTGCCTGACCCTGGACGTTTGTGCACATCGCACGGCCATTTTTTGTCACAGGATTTGCCGGGAATAATGAGTGGTATGGGCGCTGCATCACTGGCATCATATTTGGATCATAGGTAGTACGCGAGTTCTATCATCTCGCATTTTATTTGCGGGCAATCCAAAATGCGCATTCTCTTCATGCTTGCTATGATGGCAAATAAATTGACGTCAAAAATCCATCGCCATTTCAGTCGCTTCTTTGAAGGACGAGCTGCTTGTGCCTTGGTACTTAAATAGGCACCGTCATTCCACAATAAAGTCTGTAAAGTGGAAAAGATTCCATTCCATCTCACCGATTGGCATTCGACATCGTCATTGACCGATGTTGGCACTGCCCAAATCTGTCAGTGCACTGACAAAAAATGAGATAAGCCACGCTTCATTTCAGGGAGAAATTATTTCACTCCTGGTGCCTTGTCACAGGCGTTCGCTGGCTTGCAAGTCACACAGCGACTGGGTACTGTGGCGCTTCGACAAACAAAGACACCCCCCGTTAATCATTTTCCTTTTTGAATTCATCGCATCCCAGGCAGCTCAAGCAATTCAAGCAGTTGAATATTCTATTCGCGCATCCAAAAACATGCGCAAAAACATGCGCCATGGGTTTCAAAAGATGCCGTTTACAGGCGACATCAAAAATGTGCAACGTACCAACCAGGAGTTCTTACGTGAAAAAAATATCTGCCCGCATGACGACTATCTGTCTGGCGTCATCTCTACTCTGTCTGCAACTGGCTGGCTGCGGTGGTTCCAGCACTGCTGATTCTGCTGCCCAGAATGGCGCAAGCAATACACCCATGGCAGCACCACCGCAAGCTGCAACTACAGAAACCGCGCTGACTCCGGTGAGCGCCAGTGCCAGTTCCATGGAACGAGGTGACCTGTCTGCCGCGGCAGCCATAGATCACAATGAAAGCACACGCTGGGGTAGCGGTTTCACCGATGACCAGTACCTGACACTGGATTTTGGTAAATCCGAAACCATCACGCGGGTACACATAGAATGGGAAAACGCCCATGCCACGCAATACCTGCTGCAAGTCTCTGACAACAATGCGGATTGGGTCACGATCAAGTCCGTTGATAATAGCCAGGGTGGTACCGAAGACTTGAGCGGGCTGAGCGGGCAAGGGCGCTATCTGCGCATGAAGGGTATCAAACGTTCGACGCAGTACGGTTATTCCATCATCGAAATCCAGGCATTTTCGGGTCCGCCAGCGGCACCACAACCGGGCACAGATCCTCAACAACCGGTGCAGGTTGATTTGAGCAAGCCTGGCGTTGCCGTCAAGCCGGTTACGGCAACGTCGTCAGCAGTAGAAAATCAGGGTATGTCGGCAGCGATGGCGATAGACGGTAAGCTGAATACGCGCTGGGGTAGTACGTCTGAAGACGGGGCCTGGATACAGTTTGATTTTGGTGCCAAGACCCCGGTTGGCTACATGAAGCTGGTCTGGGAAAACGCCTATGGCAAAGAATACGCGCTGCGCGTGTCGGATGATGGCCAGACCTGGTCACAACTGCGCTATGTCAGCGCTGGCAAGGGTGGCACGGAAGAGTTCTTTAATCTTGGTGCCAATGCCCGTTACATCCGCCTGCAGGGCGTGGCCCGTGCTACGCAATATGGGTATTCACTGTTTGAGGTTGAATTCAAGACACCGGGCAGTGACAATACATTGGCTGACGCCACCACATCAGCATTGAAGTTCCCGGCTAGTGGCAGCGGTTTGGCAGCATTGCCTGCCGCCGCCGAGCCGCTTGAAACCCTGCAATTTACGCTGCCCGATGGCACGCTGGTGACACGCTTTGGTGCACGTGGCCTGGCACGCCATGGTCGTGAACGTGGCGAAGAGTGGAATGAAATTGGCTATGGTCCAAATGAAACCGTCGATGCAGTGACGGGCTTGCCGGTGGATAAAGGGCCGGGCAATTACCTGACTTTCGTCGCCCAATATTTCAAGAATCGCACCTGGGGTTTTGAGATACTTGATAATAGTCGCGTGGCGGGTGTGACCAAGCCGACGCTTACCGTCAACCAATACAATACCGTGGATTTCTTGCCTGGTGGCGTAGCCTTCTTCCGTGGTTTTGATCGTGTGGGTGTGACGGGTTATGGCTGGATGAACCCTGGTGAACTGGTTGACCGCAATGTCGCCATCTGCAAACCGGTACCTTATCCGGCGAATGGTAAGCTGGCGAGTGCCGATGGTGTCAACGGTGCCTGTACCTTGCGCGTCAAGGATTATCCAGGGCATGACGATCTGGATGCGAATGGCTTCCCGAATGGCAAAAATATTCCGGCCCGTCCACTGGTCGTCGGCGATGTGATTGAAGTATCGCCGTCGATGTTTTCGACGCCTGACGGCATGGCCGCCAAGGGGGATAGCGGCGGTGTGCGTTATTACTCAGCCGAATGGATTTATGTGGTGGGTTCGGGATTGAAGCCCTGGTATGGCGTGCAACCACGTCTGAATTCTGTGCCCTTGCCGGAAGAGACTTTGTCGGGTGGCCAGGGTTCGGTGTCTTATAACTATTCAGACAATGGGCTGTTCATGTTCCAGCAGCCGCACAACAATGCGGGTATGCAAAACATTCAGCGCTTTGTGGAAGGCCGTCGCCTGGTGCACACCAACTTCACCACGGGTGACCATAACGAGCCGGGCAATGACCGTTACTTGCAGGCGGTTGGCTTGCAGGGGCCGCGTTTCAACCAGTCTGCCTGTATCGCCTGCCACGTCAACAATGGCCGCAGCGTGGCACCAACTGCTACCAACCAGCGTCTGGACAGCATGTCGGTACGGGTGGCGATGCTAAATGCAGCGGGGCAGCAGTTGCCGCATCCGCAGTATGGCAGCGTGGTTCAGATGAATGCCTTTTCGACGTCTGGGGTGCCGCAAAACTGGGGTACCAATGTCAACGTGGCCGGGTTTGAAACCAATACCAGCAAGCTGGCAGATGGCACGGTGGTTGAATTGCGCAAGCCAACCCTGGCCTTCGAAGGTGCAGTGCCAGCCGTTTATTCGCTACGCGCTGCCCAGCCCATGATAGGCATGGGCTTGCTCGAAGCGATACCAGAGGCAGACATCCTCGCCCGTGCCCGTACCGCGCCGGATGCGGATGGTGTCATGGGTGTGGCCAACTTTGTCTTTGAACCTGAAACAGGTGCTGTCCGCCTGGGCCGCTTTGGCTGGAAGGCATCCAAGGCAACCCTGCGTCACCAGACGGCTGCTGCACTGTTGGCGGATATGGGGGTAACGTCTGCGCCTTACCCTAACCGCAGTTGTACCACCGACCCTGCCGGCTGCGCTGCTGCCGCACCTCAACCAGGTATTTCGGAAGCTGATCTGCAATCGATCTCGCGCTATCTTGCATTGGTGGGTGTGCCTGCGCAACGCAGCATAGCCAGTGGTTTCCCTAAAGGTGTAGCACCGCTGGATGAACACCGTGTCGATGCGCAACAGGTCAGTGCTGGTGCCAAGCTGTTCCAGGGTATGCGTTGTGCGGCTTGCCACACAGCAGAGATGAAGACAGGCTCAGGCCATCTGTTTGCCGAACTGCGCAACCAGACCATACGGCCTTATACCGATTTGCTGCTGCATGATATGGGCGCAGGTCTGGCTGACAAATTGGTTGAAGGCCAGGCACAGGGCAATATGTGGCGCACTTCGCCTTTGTGGGGTATCGGGTATACCGACAAAGTCATGGGTAACAGCAGTAAAGTCGGTTACCTGCATGATGGTCGCGCCCGCAATCTGACTGAAGCCATCATGTGGCATGGTGGCGAGGCGGATCGTGCTCGCCAGCGTTTCCAGAACTTGTCAAAAACTGACCGTGAGGCTGTACTGGCTTTCCTGAAATCGCTTTGATTGCATAGTTTTACATGATAAGCACTGCTGAACAGATGCTCTGTTCAGCAGTGCTTATGCTGGGTTTATGCAAAACAGGGTTTGCGAAAAATTCGCCGCTTTGCATTCATCGTCAATTGTCTGCCATACTCGGCAGATCGAAAACATTCCCGTGCTTAGCCAAAAGTGAAGGCAAATGCGCCAACGCCAGCATCAAGAAAACGAATTTCGAAGCTGCACTCTTTCACCTTACCGGACTGGCGCACTAGCTGGTAAAGGCGGGCCTCGGTGACGGTGCCATTGCCTTCTGCATCGGTATCTGAGCCGTGATCTGCGCCAGGTGCATGACCATCGATCCGGACTTGAAAACGCACCGGCATGCCGTCGGCGCGTGGCCCAAGGACCAGATGCAAATCGCGTGCATTAAAGCGGTACACAATACTGCCGTCCGCCCGGTTCAGATTCGCGCGTTCTGCACCAACGGTCCAGTTACCTGCCAGACTCCATTCGTTCAAACGCGGCGCAATCATAAGGTAATCGTGGGCTGTATCTCTTTTCAGTCCACTGTTCGAGGAAAAATTCGATGCTTGCTGGTACCCGACATACGTTTCGCCAGAGCGCAGATGCGCGATATCGGGCGCTGCCTGTTCGGCGCTGGCTTTTGGTGTTGTCAGTGCGGCCCCAGCGCCAGACTGGCCGGCTTCGGCCAATAAGGACTGGATGATAGTCTCTGCCTTATCGTAGTTGCCTTCGCCAGCAAGGCGCGCCCTGATTCGGCCCTGCGCGTCGGCAAAGTAGAAGACTGGCCACGCGTTGTTACGAAAAGCGTTCCAGATATGATGCTCGCTATCGACTGCGATCGGGTAATCGATCTTGAAGCGTGCAATCGCTTTCTTGATATTCGAGGTGTCTTTTTCGAAGTCAAATTCAGGGGTGTGCACACCGATCACGACCAGACCCTGAGCGCGGTATTTCTCTGCCCAGGCGCGCACATGCGGTAAGGTGCGGATGCAGTTGATGCAGGAATAGGTCCAGAAATCGATCAGCACCACCTTGCCGCTTAGCTGTGCAGAATCGATCGGGGTTGAATTCAGCCACGCCGATGCACCGACTAGAGGCGGAAGATGCCCAAGGACCGGCAAATCGCTGGTGTGTGCGCTGCCGTTCGATTTCATTGCTTTATCTCTTGCCTCGTCGGCGGCGGACATGTTGGTGACCATCGCAACAGCTATGCCAAGTGCGATGAGCGCACCGCTGGCGAACCAGCGATATAAGTGATATAAGCGTGTGTGAAACAGGGAGAGGATGAAACGCAGCATGAGAAATTCCTTTTAATGCATTTTACAACGATGGCTGTGTAAGTCCGCACGCAGGCTAACGCGATGTTGCAGCCGATCTGCGCTGCGTGCGGGATTTGTTTTTCGTTGCATCAGGCCAGGGTGACGCTCACTTCGATGTTGCCGCGACTCATCTTCGAGTAAGGGCAGATCTGATGTGCGGCAGCTATCAGGTCTTGCCCCAGATCGCGTGGCAGGCCGGGTAGGCTCACCTTGAGGCGCGCCTGTAACAGGAAGCCGCCGTTTCCTGTACCGAGATCGACTTCGGCATCAACGGCAGTGCCCGCAGGCAGGGACAAATTTTTGTCCTTGGCCGCCCGTCCCAGGGCACCGATGAAGCAGGCCGACCAGCCAGCGGCAAAAAGCTGTTCCGGGTTGGTGCCCGTGCCAGGGCTGCCAGGAGGCGACAATGTGATGTCAAGACGGCCGTCGTCGCTATGCGCGACACCCTCGCGGCCGCCGGTGGTGTGGGTTTTACCGGTATAGAGTACTGTTTCGATCTGGTTCATGCTGTTTCCTTTAAGGTAATCGGTGATCGGTGATTGAAGAACGTAAAAGTGCAATGACATGCTGCTGAAAAACCAATGAACGGTAATGTGAAGGGGCGCGCACAGACGGATTCCCGCTCAAGTCGTCATCAAAAATGGCCGACTTCGATCACGGCATCGGCGAAGGCGCGCGGTGCTTCTTGTGGCAAGTTGTGACCGATACCACCAGTGATGAGCTCATGTTTGTACTTGCCGGTGAACCGCTTGGCGTAGGTGGCGGGGTCGGGGTGTGGCGCACCGTTGGCATCACCTTCCATGGTGATGGTCGGCACGGTAATGGAGGGGAACTTTGCCAATTGTGCTTCCAGTGCTTCGTATTTCGCTTCGCCATTTGCCAGGCCGAGACGCCAGCGATAGTTATGGACGGTGATGGCGACATGGTCCGGATTTTCCAGTGCCACGGCACTGCGGTCGAAAGTGGCATCGTCGAAGTGCCATTGCGGCGATGCAGTTTGCCAGATCAGTTTGGCGAAATCGTGGCGGTTCTTTTCGTAGCCAACACGTCCGCGCTCGGTAGCGAAGTAAAACTGATACCACCATTGCAGTTCGGCTTTTGGCGGCAAGGCTTGCTTGCCGGCTTCCTGGCTACCGATCAGATAGCCACTGACCGAAACCAGACCTTTGACACGTTGCGGCCACAGCGCAGCAACGATACCGGCTGTGCGGGCACCCCAGTCATAACCGGCAAGGATTGCCTTGTCTATCTTCAGCGCATCCATCAGTGCCACGACATCCGAAGCCAGCGCCGCAGGTTCGCCATTGCGCAGGGCATTGGCGTCAAGGAAGCGTGTCGTACCGTAGCCGCGCAGGTGCGGCACGAACACGCGATAGCCAAACTTGGTCAGCATGGGTACGACATCGACGAAACTGTTGATGTCATACGGCCAGCCGTGCAGCAGGATAACGACCGGGCCGTCGGCCGGGCCTTCTTCAACATAACCAACGTTGAGGTCACCAGCGTTAATCTGCTTGATGGACTTGAAGCTGGCCAGCCCCTGGCTTGTTGTTGCTGTCAGGCCCGGTGCAGTGCTTGTGGATTGTGCCTGGGCTACGCCTGACATGGCGAATTGCGCACCAGTAAGGACAAGGGCCTGGGCAAGCGCGGTGGTGACAAGGACGAGGCGGCGCTTGTTATAGATGTTGCCGATGTGGTTGATGTATTGGTGCATTTGCTTTCTCCGGTGATGATGGTGTGGTTTTCAGATGCTTGTTGCAATTGATATAGGTCGGTTAATGGCAATAAATTAATTATTGTGATAATTAATATGACGATAAATATATACAGGTTCGCGACTGTTTTCAAGTACGATAATCATTATTTCGATAAATACTTTCACGGAGATGTGTAATGGGCAATAAATCCAATGCCAACAAGGACGTGGCCAGGCTCGGCGACTTTATGTGTTTTGCCATCTATTCGACCAACCTCGCTTACTCGCGCGTCTATAAACCCGTGCTGGAACAGTTGGGACTCACTTACCCACAATACGTCACCATCATTTGTCTTTGGGAGGAGGACAACCAGACCGTCAAAGGCTTGAGCGAGAAGCTGTTTCTGGAACCGAGCACGATGACGCCCATGTTGAAACGTCTGGAAACGATGGGCTATGTGCGCCGTGAGCGTGACAGCGAGGACGAGCGCAGCGTGCGCGTGTCACTCACTGATACGGGGCGGGAACTGAGGGAAAAGGCATTCGCCTTCCGCGAGGTAACAGCCAGGGCATCCGGCCTGGCACCGGAGGAATTCCGTGTATTGCAGAAGGCTATCGTCAACTTGCGCGCCAACCTGGTGAACGCTTCCGACGAGAATGCTGCCGCAGGGAGCAAGCGCTAAGGCTCATTCTTGTGCCGAAGTTGTTTGCATGTTTATCGGCGCACTTGCCAGTGGGCTGGCGAAGCAAAGTTCGCCAGTCATGCTGACATTAAATTGACATCAAATAGTATCCACCGATACCGCCTGCAAATAGCGCGTGAAAGAAGCATCGGTGGCGGCACGAGCCTCTCCGATGATGTTGCGTTTCCAGGTGAAGCCGAAAATATCTTCGTATTGATAAGCTTCCAGCCGCGCGCGCATGGCCAGTACATCACCCGGCTTCATGGGGATGTAATTGGGGTAGCTGTACATAAAAGAAACATGGCGTCGATCAGAGGCAACTTGCATAGCGTCTCCTGGAAAAAGGGCTCCGCCTGCACGTGGCCCATGCTTCCAGTGCAATGCCGTGCTACCCGGGAAATGACCACCACACCTGATGAGCGTGACGTTAGGGGAGAGTGTTTTTTCGTCGCCTTCCCAAAACTGAATATGCGAAGAAGATCTTAATACCCAAGGCTTGTCCGCTGCATGAAGCAATATGGGCACGCCACCCAGGGCCTCACTCCACTCTACCATCGCCGCGTAAAAATGCGGGTGCGATATCACGATTTTGTCTACGCCCCCACGTGCTTTTAGTGCTGCAAGCGCCTTGTCAGTAACAAGACTGATACTTTCCCAGAGGATGTTGCCGGCGTCAGTGGGCAATAACAGCATTCTTTGGGGGATGGCAAAGCCTGACGAAAAACCTATCGCCAGCAGGCCCTCTTCTTCCTCTATCCGAAGATCGTATTTAATGCGCAGTGCTTCGTGCGTGGTCCAGATCTGACCATCCCAACCTACATATTGACGCTCATCTTCGCAGATCACGCAATGTGCCGGAACAAGGGAAGTCTCCGCATGTTGCGTCCCACAGGTATTGCATATATACATAGGCATGGTAGTTCCAATCCGTCGATGTGGTTAAAGTTTAGTTGTAGTTAAAGTTGAAGTTGAAATGGCAGAGGTACGCGAGTTGTATCTGATCAAGCCAGTTGTCAAGGCTGTTCCCAATACGATCAGGCTGCTGCCTGCTGCCATCTTCAAAGTAAAAATTTCATCTAAAAAGAGCAGCCCCCACAACACACCGAAGGCGGGTACCAGGAAAGGCACAGTCATCGTACTGGATGCCCCAACTGCAGCGATCAGGCGAAAGAACAGCACATAAGCCAATGCAGTGCAGATCACGGTCAATGCCAGTAAGGCCAACCAGGCATGCGCCGATGGCATTGCAACAGGTCGCCAGATGACTGCGGGTGCGGCAAGCACCAACGCCGAGATCAACTGACTTCCAGTAGCGACAGCTAACGGCGGTACATTGGCCAGATATTGCCTGGTGTAGTGGGCGGAGAATGCATACAAGACAGTGGCTGCCATGCAGGCGGCTATAGCCCAGCAGGTGGCGAAGGTATTGGCACCATCTTTGAAACTTGCATTATCCCAGGCCAACCACAGCACCCCGGCGAACCCCAATGCCAGGCCGGTGGCCCGCTTCGCGCTGATATCTTCCCGTAACCACAGCAGGCCAATAATTGCTGCATACAGAGGTGTCGCCGCATTGAAAATCGCAGACAGGCTCGCATTGATGCTCAACGCGGCAAATCCAAACAAAACGAAAGGCAGGGCGGAATTTGTAATGCCAACCAGTGCAATGGGTTTCCAATAGTGGCGCAAGGCACGCAAGCCACCATCCTGACGTGCAGCCAATAAAGGAAGCAGCAACAGCGATGCCCCTGCTGCCCTGGCACCCGCCATCGTCAAAGCACCAAATTCACCTGCACCTATACGCATGAACAAATAAGATGCCCCCCACAAAGCCGCTAATGTGAATAGGCAAGTAATATCTCTATTCTTCATTTTTTTCTCCGGATGTTTTGATATGTGTCCATGATAGGTATGACT
Organism: Undibacterium sp. Di26W; assembly: GCF_049340265.1. Taxonomy (NCBI): domain Bacteria; kingdom Pseudomonadati; phylum Pseudomonadota; class Betaproteobacteria; order Burkholderiales; family Oxalobacteraceae; genus Undibacterium; species Undibacterium sp. Di26W. Next base: position 149,778 of record NZ_JBMPOR010000012.1, on the reverse strand, counting down.
CAGGTCAGAAAAAAGATGCAAGAGTGACTTAAATGTATGTACCATTGACGTGACCATACCTGGCATCCCCCTGGCTGAGAGCAGAAGGAGTTTCATGGAAACAGATCTCGATATTCGTATTGATCGCGACACCAGAGTATCGTTGACCAAACAGATCAGCTCTGCCATCAGTACAGCCATTCGTGCCGGCCGACTGTCACCAGGGGCACGACTACCTTCATGGCATGACCTGGCCGTTCAACTAGGCGTTTCACGCGGAACGGTGCGGATGGCTTATGATATTTTGTGCGATCAGCAACTGATTACCGCCCATGGTGCAGCGGGTACTCACGTCGCATCGCACACTTTAGCAACACTGCATAAGGGAGAGCACAACGGGTACCACGACGGCGACCACAACGCAGAGCGTATCGGGGACAAGCCATTGGAAGAGGTTTATCCCGGTTGGCCTGTCAAGCCTGGCGTCTTCCAGGTGGGAGTGCCAGCCCAAGATGTGTTCCCGTTCAAAACCTGGTCCCGCATCATGGGGCGTGCAGCACGCACGGCTGCTGCCAGGCAGTTAGGCTATCCAGACCCTCGTGGAGAACTGGAATTACGTTCAGAGATTTCTGCTTACCTGGCTATTGCCCGCGGTATTGACTGTACACCTGCGCAGGTCTTTATCACTAGCGGTTTTGCCGGAGCCCTAGGAGTGGCACTGCGTGCATTGCAGATGGAAGGCAAGTGTGCCTGGATGGAAGAACCAGGGTTTTCAACGACCCGCGAGACATTGATACAATCAGGTGTTACACCGGTACCAGTGGCAGTTGATGCGGAAGGACTGGACGTAACGTCGGGATGGACGACGGCGCCGCAAGCTAAACTGGCGATCGTCACGGCGGGTCAACAAGCCCCGCTAGGTGTCACACTGTCGTTGCGGCGACGACATGCCTTACTTGATTGGGCCGAACGGTCTGATTCCTGGATTATTGAAGATGATTATCTCGGCGAACTGCAACTCCAGGGCCGCGCCGCGCCAGCACTTGCCTCGCTTGATCGCAACGGCCGGGTGTTACACATCGGGACCTTTAGTAAGACGATCGCTCCCAGCTTGCGTATAGGCTTCCTTGTGGTACCAAACGAGCTGGTAGCGCGTATGGAAAATGCTGTGACCACCTATGCATCGGCACCTGCGCCATCGGTACAGTTGGCGGTGGCGGAGTTTATGCACAGGGGTCATTATCTGCGTCATTTGCGTCGCATGAAACGTGTCTACGCCGACCGTCGCACTACGCTGGGAGTTTGTTTGGGCGAGTTGTCGATTCCCTACATAGAGGCCGGGTTAGCCGTGTTGATACGTCTACCTGAAGGTGTGCGTGATACTGACATTGCGGTGCAAGCCCGTACGGTGGGTTTATCGCCATCTGCGCTGTCGTGGTGGTACGCACAACCCAAGCCTGGCTACGACGGATTACTGTTGGGCGTGACCAATCTGCCTACGGAACATGTTGCCGGGTATTGCAAGCGCCTGACAGGACTCTGGTCGCAATGACGAAGGCCGATGCAGACAATCCAGGCAGGGCGGCAGTGCGGCAGTGCAAGTAGCGCACTCTGTTTTCAACTGTTACAGTCCACTAGATAGTTTGGTTGTTCATCAGTGCCAGCACCTGAGTCGCAGTGAGTGCGCCGCGATAGATGCGGAAGTCGTCAATTTTGCCATTGAAGGTGGGCTGGGCGGTGTTTTGTGAACGGCCTATCCAGTTCTGACTGGTACTTTGTAGCCGGAATGGTGCCTGGAACATGTCAGTATTACTGCCGACTACTGCGCCGTTTACATACAGCTTGCAGGTCCGGCCTGACAAGGTCACCGCGATATGTGTCCATGCACCAGTTGGCAGTGCAGCCGGGCTGTCAACAAACAACTCACCATCGCGGCCATTGACGGTCATGGCGAAACGCGCGAGGCCGTTCGCGCCACGCGCTGTCAGCATCATGTAGTGACCAGTGCCGGAGCCGAAGTCGAACACTCGGTCCCAGGTGCGGGCTGCATTCCAGTAAACCCAGGTACAAATGCTGAAATCACCGACATCTGTCATGATGTCTGGTGGCAGGCTGACGTAGCCGCTGCTGCCATCCAGCGAGATGGCGTTGGATGTCTTGCCAGTGACCCAGCCAGTTTCCCCGACCAGTGTGCCGGTGTGACCGTTACCGCTGATGTCGGCAGCCACGGCACCGCTGCTTTCATCGAAGCTGAGGCGAGTGTGCAGTCGCAGGCCAGTGATTGCGCTGGCCACATTCGAAGCCGCGCTCTCGCCCTTGGATGTGCTTGCGGTCACGACGTAATACCATTCGCCATCCGCCAATCCGGTGTCGGTGTAGCTGAGTAGATCAGTGATGCCACTTGCGATGGTGGTGTAGGGGCCTGCTGCGTTTGCGGCGCGTTTTACCGTGTAGCTGCTGGCGTTGCTCATACCCCACCATGACAGGATTGTCTGGCCTGCACTGACGTAAGCGCTGAGGCCGGTCGGCCCGGCGCGGCTGGCCGTAGTATCGAGTGTGCAGGTGAGCGTGCCATAGCCCAGTTGATCGAAGCCGCCGCTGTTGGGGCCGTAATTGCCGCCACCGCCTTCGGGCTGTACCAACTGCGTGAATTTTTGCGTGTACGGTGCTGCAATCCCCATGCGGTTGACGTAGTGGTTGTAGACCAGCGCCCAACAAGGCCGCGCCGTGCCTTGCCCTGCGGTCGACAGCACAGTCTGGTTGACCTTGTCCACATTGGTGTAGGTTACGTAAGGCACGCTGTAATAATTGCTGCCAGATTCGATGAGATTGGCCTTGGCGACGTATTCGGCACCCATCAAAAAGCGGTTGTTGTCATAACCGTACAGGTCCACGCCCTGGTTCCAGGCCATTTCGCAGAGCGAGCCCATCAGTGCAATGCCCAGGGTATTGTGACCCTGGTCGCGCCCGGTTTCTTGCCACTGGCCCAGATAGCCGGGATGCACATAATAGATCGCCTGTGCTACAGCACCGTTGCCGGCACCACTCTTGAAATAGGTGACGGCTTCGTCAAATAGCGCACGCTCATCACACAGTACGCCTATCGCCAGCACCGAAGCCATATTGCACAGATCCCAATTGGACCAATAGTGGGTAATCTCGGTATTCAGATGGCCTTCCAGAAAGCCATGGTTCATCGGGTAGAAAATGTTACGCATCATATTCTGGAAGCGAGCGAAATCGGCCGCTGCCCAGCCGTTATAACTGCGCATGATTTCGCCGGCGTTGGCGAACTCATAGCCATAGATGCCGGCTGCCAAGTTCATGTCCGAAGTACCGCTGATGCCGGTCAGCGTGGATGACCATGCGTTCATGATCTGCACTGCTTTATCGGCGTAGGTGCTGTTACCCGTAATCTTCCAGCGTAGCGCGCAGGCGTAAGTCGCTGCGATATCATTAAACAGCCGCGAATAATTTTCAGCATTTGTACCATCTGCACCGCGATAAACCACCGGCACGGGTCCAGGTGTGTAGTTCAGGCTGGCGTGCGAATTGGCGATCAGCAGGTCCCAGCTTGACTTCCAGGGTTCGGTATTGAACTTCAAGGCCATACGCTCGAAATCCGTTTGCGTGTGCAACAGGCCAGGGTGGACGAAGCCGTTGACGGCGCTCCCAATTTTGCTCGTTGACGGCACCTGTGTCGATTCCAGCTGTTGCTTGGCACTGCCGCCGCAAGCAGTCAGTGCCAGTGCACCCAGGCCGTACAGGAAGCTGCGCCGGGTGATGGTCGTAGTCAATGTATCCATTTCTTGTTGTATGGATAATTGCGAATCATCGCTACGTGATCCGGTATTGCCGCTCTTTGATTGGGCCATTCGTATTTCCGCGTTTTGTTTGAATAACAGTCTGTACAAAGAATTTCTGGCTGAGCAGGTGCATCATTAAAGCCCGTCAGTTTACGGATTACTATACACGATGAATGAGCAATCACTGACAGGCGCGTTTGATGAATTTTCTAATGCCTTAAGCAGTCATTCGACGCGTGTTCAACCCGCGTTGAAAATTCAATAATTTTCTGAGCTGCGGGTCCAGAGAGCCTGGGCGAAGGGAAGTGATGTATTCAACGCCGCCATCAAATAGATCAAATAGGCGAATCAGCCAGAACAGAGTTGAATGGTACAAACGCTGCACCGCAGTCTAGTGGTGTGGAGGAACCAGAACTGCCACTGACTGTGACATCGTTGGCAATGGATGAAATAATGGATGATGCGAAACTGACCTGCCCCGGGCCAAAAGTAAAATGCGTCGCTGCAGGCAAGACACTTGGTCCGCCGTTATGGCCCGCATCAAAGCCTGGCTGCTTGCCGTCAAATACGACATTATCCAGCGTGATGCCAATAGGATTTTTTTGTGCATTGGCGTTGTAACCTGCGAAAGTCATCGTTCCGCTAGCATATTTCGCACTACCCAGGTTATGGAAGTCACGTATGGTGATATTGGTAAAAGCGGGATACTTGGTGCCAGCATTGACGTCCCTGTAAAAAGAATCAAAAACGAGAGGTTGCCGGACGTTCCGCATACAAATCTGGCTGTACGTCACGTCTGTGACCAGGCCGCCACGTGATGAATCCGATTTTATGCGCAGGCCGATACTCACCGAGCTGTCATTGCCGTCGATAGTCAGATCGCTTACCAGCATATTGTTCAGGCCAGAATCGGTTTCACTACCAATTGACATGCCATGACCATAGTAAAAATGATTGTGCAGAAAAGCCAGGTTTGTCGATGGGGATGTGGTGTGGGATTTGACGGCGACGTTATCATCCCCAACGCTGATGTAAGAATAGGCAAGTAAAACCTTACTCGATTGGCCCGGGTCAAAACCATCTGTGTTCTTGACGGTATCAGGTGTAAAGCAGGTCGCTGGTGTTATTTTGTCTGGAGTAGAGTTAGTCGGGCATGCGTAGCGCGGCTTGGTGTAGACTGCACTTGGAGATAAAATTTTAATACCCCAGGCCGTTACACCAGCTACATTGCTGGTCGATATGTGAAAATTTGGTGAATTCATCACGGCGACTCTGTACAGCGTAAAGTTACTGCTGTTGTTGACTCTGATGATCATGGGATTTTGCTGAGACAAGGTGTCAGACTTGTTTTGATAGGCGACATCCCACCAGGAGCGGTATTTTGCATTGGGGCCGCTGGTAAGCAAACTACCGCCACGACCATCAATGGCACCATCGCCAACAATTCCGCTGCCGTTAGTGCTGTCTGCAAGAATAAACGGATTGCAAGAGCGCAAATCGGTAGGTATGGCTGTTCCGCAAGTACCAGGGCCATTATCGTAATCGGCCGGATTGCGTGAGGCGAATAATGTCACTCCCTGGTCTATCCAAAGCGTGACACCAGAATTCAATTTTAAAGGAGCACTCAGAAAACCTGCTTGCCCTGCTGCACCCTTGCTTAATCTGATTGCCTGGCCCGCAGGGCAAGTGTTGATGGCATTTTGGATACGTAAGGTGTCAGGTTGAGAGTTGGACGGGGATTCATCCACATTATCGATTGACCCATTGATTGGCGTTAGCGTGGCTGTCAGGCTGGCACAGACCAATGTCGGCAAAGATGGCTGATTAACTACACCCCAGGACGTTGTCAGGCTGGTACCTGCTATGGCATTGCCTGTCCCCGATGTTGCACCGCTGCTTCCAGAGCCAGTAGTCGATGTTGTAGTGGTCGCAGCCCCATCGCTATACGCCTGACCACCACCACCACATCCGTTCAAAACAAAAACACAAGCCAATATAGGTAAGACATGACATTTCTTGATGAATGCATTGTGAGACAAATTCAGTGAAATTTTGGAGGAAGCGCAGATGGGTGTTATCGCAGGGTGATCCATTATGGCCAGCTTTCGTTTTATTATTCAGTGGACTGTAACTTTGAAACAGAAGTGAAAGACGCTTGCCCGGCGATCAGGGCAAGACGCAAAGCACAGCGATAGTGAACTATCGCGAGCATTTGCAACGCAGCCATGATCGTCGCGCAAGCGGAAGGCACTCTGTTTTCAACTGTTACAGTCCACTAGTGGACCGTTGATTTCATTGACATATCCCATCCCCTGGTTTGTTTTATGCATAGTCTGTGAAAAAAATAGTCTCAATGCGATGGAAACATTAAATCGCGTGCGCGTTGCCGCTCTGCTTCAACAGGGAAAGATTTGATCAAGAGTTCTTGAGTTTGAATGACGCGTTCAGAAAAATTGAGTTGGCGATTTTGATTGATCTGACTGGCAGCGTCCAGGTAGCCTGTAAGACGGCTGGCCAGCTGCGGCCCCGTATTTGCCCAGCTACTGAAGCTGCGAATCGCCTTGCCAAGTACCCACTGCATGTAGTGATCATGACGCAATTCGTCATTTTTGTTGGACCAGGTTGGTGGCCGGGGTATGGCTGGCTGCTCGTCAGTCGAGGGCGCGTTCGGGTTTTGCTCTTGTATTGAGTTATCTTTCAGTTGCGTTAATTCGTTTAATATCTGAGCCAACTGCACATCATCATTTTGATACCATGCACGCACGACTGTCTCACCCAGAAAGCCCAGTCGCAGGCGATCCCGCTGGTCACGCCAGGTACTGATGCGTCGTACATCTTGCAAGTTGATGTCTTTGCCGGTGCCATCGAAATTATGCGCTGCAAGTAACTCATCATGCGCTTTCATGTAAGCCTGGTAGTGTTCGACAATCAGCATTGCTTCTGTATAGGCAGGAGGTGGAAGTATGCTTTTTAGGTGACTGCGCAATGCGCCTGCACGGTCTGCTGACACTTGCTCCAGCAAGAAAAAATGGATGACTTCCAATAAACCGCTATTGACGACAAGTTGCTGATTTTCTGTTGCCAGCCCGTTAGGTAACAAGCGGCTGTCGCCAGGAGAAAATGATACATCTACGGTGTTGGCTGGCGGCGTGCTCTGGCCAGGACCGAATACCATGGTGGACAGGTTTGCCTTTGCGCGTATCGGTGTGATGTCTTCAGGCTCTTCTTGCCAAAAATAGTGTATCAACAGCAGAACAATGACCAACATGATGGCGACAGGAACCTGTCTTCCATAGTGGTTCTTTGGATTGGCTTTGAGTGAAATGGACATGCGAGTGTGTATAAATTGCCGGTTTGATGGACCTGAGCTATGGAATGGATTCCGCATGCGGCATCCATTCCATGTCCTGTTAAAATTTTATACAAAAGCCTTATGCAAAATAATCGCTATCGATTTAGAAGACAGACGTTGGAACCCAGGCATCAGAGCCAGCCAGAAAATTGTTTGGCTGGTACTGTGTGGTCTGGGAAGACGTTAGATAAACAGTATATTTCTCACGTTTTTTTGCAGTGAAGCCCGCGGCACCAGGTCCGGAAGATCCATATTCTGCAAAATACGATGTGGGCAAATTGTTGGTGGTGCCTGGGGTAAATTCAATCATCCCTGCAGCATTGATGGGTGCCTGTATATTGGTGTTGATGAATATATTGGAAGCCAATGCACCCCACGGACGCCCCAGGTAAGCGGCGGTTAAACCTGTCTGCGGATTGCTGGAAATGGTGCTGTTATAAAAAACATAGCCACTCAGATAATTTGTAAAATGCCGGTTTTGTGCGGTGATAGTGACTTCTCCGCTCAGGCTTCCATGCTGGTCAGCAACGATAACGCAATTATCGAATACGGCGGCACCGTCACCAAAAATGAAATCGACGTTGCCTTCGATAGTTACACCATAAAAGTAGGAACGGGCTGGAGTACAGGTAGTGGAAGAACAACCCAGGCTGCCGACATACAAAGTATCTTGTCGGCCAATCAGATGCACATTGCGAAGTACAGATTTGTCGGATGCAAGAAACAGTGCAAGTGCCTGTGTTTCAGTGTGCCCATCCTGGGTGTAGGTGTTTTGGATGGTGATATTGTTTGCAAAAAAACCTGCACCTGTGACGATGACAGTTGATGAGCCTTTATCGCCTACTGTTCCGCCGCTGCCATTGGATTTCTGCGCCCAATAGCTTTGGGTAATAACGGTGGAGGTAGCATGCGCGCCCTGGCCTATCAGGCGAACATTGGGTTTGGTGATCGTCACCTGTTCGATGTAGGTTCCAGGCATTATGTCAATCTCGCCCCCAATTGATGGCAAGGCGATGACAGCGGCCTGAATGGACGAGTAATGACCTGCACTTGTACCACCAACCGTTAATTTCGTAATTGCATGGCTGGCAGCGCTGCTCAATAACAAAGCGACTGTCAGCGCAATTTTCCATGCACTATTTTTATGTTTCATATTGTCTCCTTATGCCGGGACACGCTGATCATGTCCCGGCTATTGCTGTGATCTCAGGCCACAGCTTTATCTGGTTTATGGGCTATATGTCTGTGCGCCCACGCGATTGCGATAGATCACGTTAAGCGAATGCAAACTCAGAATGTGCAGCTAGGGACTGCACCGCTCATAGTAAAGTTACTGGTAGTAACGCCTGTGCCGGATGGGACATCATTCGAACTATTGAGACCGACATTGGCATACTGGTCGCCACTTTGTGCAGTCGCGTCCAGATTGACGTGTGCCAGGTAGGCATTGACCGGAAAGCTGGCGTTGCGGCCATCTATCCGGGTATAGGCTCCTGATACGGACGAAGTTGCATAGGCACCGTTGACGACAATGTTTGACAAAGACGGTGTGCCGCCGGAGACTGGGCATGCATGATAGTTGGTATCCATGACGATCAGATGTTTTGCGCCAGTAATACAGGTATTGACATAACTAACCTTGCTGACTGTCAGACCACAGGGACCAGTTTTGACATTGATTGCGTTAGCGTTGGCAGATGTGGTTCCAGAAAGGTCTGCACCGTAGACATAGTTATTTTTGAACAGGATATTTGACACGGTATTTTTGTAAATACTGCCGATCGAAAGACCATGTGTGCCGTAAAGCTGGCTATTTCTTACGGTGATGTTTGTGGCATCTCCAGAATTGGTTTTGACTGCAATGCCATCGTCACCAGCCTCAATCGAAGAGTTCGCTACCGTAGCGTTGGTGAGGCTGTCAATATCAATACCGTCAGCATTGGCGCGGGTAGATGGTGTGCGTATTATCAGCTTCCATGCAGTGAAACCATTGCCGCCTTCGACGTACAGATTCGGGAAAACAGATTCCTTGATGGTAACGTTGTAGACAGTAAAATTAGTGATGCTTTTTGCTTGTACCAGGCGAGAACTGCCACTGAGAATATCGCCGCGGCCATCAACGACACCAGGGCCCATCAAAGAAGAATTTTTGCCAGTGAACAGGATGAATTGCGCATTGCTTGCGTAGCTATTATTTCCATACAGCGTTACACCGGAATTAATCACCAGGCCCGCACCATTGACGTTCAGGCTGTTACTGTAGAAAGCATTTTTCGAACCTGAGGCAGCGAGTACAACGCTTTTTCCTGATCCTGCGCAACTGTCTAACGCTGCTTGCAAACGACTCGTGTCGTCTGTTGACGGTGGGGAGGCGCGTTGCGAGCTTGCAAACTGTGCGGTAACCGTGGTGCAAACATTAGGGTAGACCGGCTCGGTTACTGTGCGGCTGTCACCAGTGGCCAGAGTTTGCGCCCCGGCAGATACGGAAAATACGAGTAGTGTCGTGGTCAAGGCATAACAACGAAGTGCATTAATTGCAGTCATAAAAGTCCCCTATCAAAATATTATGGTTTTGTAATTGTTTGAAAAAAACTAACATTGGTTGGGCCAAATTGAAATTGGTCCAGCCAATGTTAGTTCACGTTATAGGTATTTCTTTTCCCTTTGTCAAGGAAGAAAAAGTGTTGTTTCTGTCGAAAGTGATATCCAGCAGGCTGGGCTGCAGATGAAATATTTTTTTGACTGGGAGGGCGATGTTTTCATACCACGCTGCTTGTAAAGTTATGTAACAAGAATGGTGGTAGGGCAGGGTCGTGCCATCAGTGTTTCCGTGGCTTGTCTGCGAAGGAGGGGGGGAGTTTTGCTGGCGATTTTGAAATCGCTCTGGTGCTTAAAATTTATATGACACAGCCTGCCAGGCAGATTGTTTGCTCAATAGTCGTCGTGGCTTAATCGCTGTACAGATGCAGAGCGAGATCAAGTGCGGGATCAAGAACGACATCAAGGCCATAGTGATCTTAAAGCACAGTTTCAGCGATGTTCTGTTGTTCCAGAACTGCGCGCAGGGTATTGCCTGCAGTGCGCTGATCGGGTTTGCCGGCGAAGGTGCATTCAGTCAGGCCGTTCAACAGTTCTGCATCGCGTCCGCTAAACAATGGGCAGCGCGGGAACAGTTCTGCCACCCAGTCGACAAAGGCGCGCACCTTGGGTGACAAGTGCCGGTTGGCCAGATAAACGACCGAGATAGGCATGGGCGCAGGTGTCCATTGCGGTAATACCTCGCGCAATGCACCCGATTGCAGATGCGGCATCAGCATGAAGCGCGGGGCTTGTATCAGTCCGAAACCCTTGAGTGCACACGCGATATAGGCTTCAGAATCATTGACAGAAATTTTGCCATTGACGGTGACATCGATGGTATTGCCATCGACGATGAAATCCCAGTCCATATTCCGGCCAGTGCGGCTGGAAAAATAATGCACGGCCTGGTGGTGCTGCAAATCGTCTATGGTTTGGGGTTCACCATGCAAGTCCAGGTAGGCGGGTGCAGCGCAGGTGATGCTCTGGAAGGTGCCGATGCGCCTTGCCACCATGCTGGAATCTTGTAGCTCGCCGATCCGTATCACGCAATCAACTGCTTCCTGCACCATGTCCACCATGCGGTCGCCCATCCCCATGATCAGTTTGATATCGGGATAACGTTCGCAAAACTCGCAAACCTGAGGCAGCAAGATCAGCCGGCCTATCGAAGCCGGCACGTCTATGCGCAACTGGCCTTTCGGTCCGCGCGCAACATTCTGGAACGACGATTCGGTTTCATCAACATCGGCCAGGATGCGCACGCAGCGTTCATAGTAGGCAGCACCATCGGGCGTCAGGCTCAGGCGGCGCGTGGTCCGGTTCAGCAAACGCACCTGCAACAGACTCTCCAGATTCTGGATGGTTGTGGTGACGGTCGTACGCGGCAAGCCCAGGCTATCGGCTGCCCTGGTAAAACTGTTTGAATCCACCACGCGGGTGAATACCTGCATTGCTTGAAAGCGGTCCATTATTGATTCCCTTCATGACACCTGAGATGACATTTGATAAAGCTTTGGCGCGTTGAGTGATTCTTAAGTGTAGTCAGTATAAATGCATTTTGGGGTCTGATTAGTCGACCTGATGGAATAGTGATGTTGGATTATCGGTGTTTATCCCGCAGCGCGTAACGCCTACTATTCGTTCCAATCTCAACCTTGGAGCGGATATCCGCGACGACATGATGAACGCAACAAGCACTATTGCCCGAAAAACCAGAAGTAAAACCACCAGGACGGCAGAATCGTCTTTGCATATCCGCAATTTTTTGATCCCTGGTCCCCTGGGTGATATTCCTGTGCGTCTGTACCGGCCGCAAGGGGAGGCGGTCTTGCCTGTGGTGCTGTATTTCCATGGTGGTGGTTTCATCAGCGGGTCGCTGCATGACGCTGATGTTCCGGCGCGTTTTATTGCCAGAAACAGCAATGTGCTGGTCTTGTCGGTTGATTATGCTTTGGCACCGGCCAAACCTTTTCCTGCTGCGCCGGAAGACGCCTATGCCGCCATGGTCTGGGTTGGCAAGAACGCCGCCAGCATCCATGCCGATGCCAGCCGCCTAGCTGTCGCTGGCGATGATGCCGGTGGCAATCTGGCCACCTGCCTGACCCTGATTGCCCGCGACCGCAATGCTCCACCCATACTGGCACAAGCCCTGATCGGCCCCATGCTCGATCCCAGCATGACACGCCTGGGGGATGCAGAACGGCTGGATTCCGACATGACACCGCAGGAATGCGCGAATTGCTATCGTCAGTACCTGCCGATGTCTTTGCAAAGGCTACATCCCTATGCCGCACCGCTGGAATCACGCCGCCTGGGTGGATTGTCCCCAGCCTTTATCGCCACCGCTGAACACGACGTGCTGCATGTAGAAGCAGAAAAATATGCGACCGCCCTGATCTCGGTCGGCGTACCCACCCAGGTGGCGCGCTTTGCTGGCGTCAAGCATGCCTCACTGCGCGAACATGCACCGGTGCTGGTGGAAGTGGCCGAATTCCTGCGCCGTCGTCTGGCGGCTCCCTCTGAATTGAAACAGCCCGTTTTTGAATCCATAGACGAGCAACATCATGCATGACGCATCAGCAGAATTTGAAAAACACAGCAATCTGAACCCACTATCCACGAGGAATATCATGTCCAATTCAGTCAATTCAGCCAATTCAGTCACTTCACCTGCGAATCGCAGCCCTTTGTCCATCGCCATCAGCGCGGCCATTGTTTTGTTGATCGCCGGGGCTGGCACCGTAGGTGCAATCCGGGTTCAGGCCAGCAATACCGACGCTAAAGGCGCACCGCCAGCGACTACCGTTGATGTCGCCGAAGTCGTCAGTCGCAACATCGTTGACTGGCAAAACTATTCTGGCAAGCTGGAAGCAGTTGACAGGGTAGAGATACGCCCCCTGGTCGGCGGCACCTTGACCGCGGTACATTTCAAGGATGGCAGCCTGGTCAGGAAAGGGGATTTGCTGTTCACCATAGACCCACGCCCGTATGCCGCCGAAGTCGCCAGGTTCCAGGCGCAACTGGCAGCCGCCGAGGCACGCGCTGCTTATACAGGTTCCGATGTCGCCCGTGGCGAAAGACTGCTAAGTGAAAACGCCATCGCCCGCCGCGATTTTGAAGAAAAACAAAATGCGTCGCGTGAAGCTGCAGCCAATGTGCTGGCGGCACAGGCAGCACTGAAGGCAGCCAGGCTGAATCTTGAATATACGCAAATCACTGCACCTGTCGCTGGCCGCATCTCGCGTGCCGAAGTCACTGTGGGTAATGTCATTGCAGTCGGTGCCAGTTCGCCACCTTTGAGCACGCTGGTTTCGGTTTCGCAGGTGTATGCGTCGTTTGACGTGGATGAACAAAGCTTCCTGAAATACGTCAACCCGGCACAGGCAAAAAATACCCAGGTGCCAGTCTTTCTTGGCCTGGCCAATGAAGAAGGCTATTCCCGCCAGGGTAAGGTGACTTCCATCGATAACCGCGTCGATACCTCATCTGGAACCATACGCGTGCGCGCGGTGTTTGATAACCAGGATGGCTTGCTGTTGCCCGGCCTGTATGCCCGTATTCGTTTGGGTGGCGGTGCGCCACATGCTGCCCTGATGATAGATGAAAAAGCTGTGGGTACAGATCAAAGCAAGCGTTTCGTGCTGGCTGTTGATAAGGAAAATCACACTGCATATCGCGAGGTACGTCTGGGCACCAGGCAGGAAGATTTGCTGATCGTCGAATCTGGTTTGAAAGCCGGTGAACGCATTGTCGTCAACGGTCTGCAACGCACACGGCCCGGCGACACCATTGCGCCGAACATGGTACCGATGAGCAAAGTGGCGGCTGTGCCTGCAGCAACTGTTGCTCCAGTTCCGCCCGAGGCGACTGCGGCAACAGAAAAAACTGCTGCTAAAAAATCTTGATCGTCACGTAAAAATATATAGACAACGAAATCTATCATGAATATTTCAAAATTCTTTATCGATCGCCCCATTTTTGCCGGGGTGTTATCGGTAATTATCCTGCTGGCCGGTGCGCTGGCTATGTTCCAGTTACCTATCTCGGAATACCCTGAAGTGGTGCCGCCATCCGTGGTGGTGCGTGCGCAGTATCCCGGTGCCAACCCCAAGGTGATTGCAGAGACGGTGGCTTCACCACTCGAAGAATCCATCAACGGCGTGGAAAACATGCTGTATATGCAGTCGCAAGCAAATAGTGACGGCAACCTGACGGTGACGGTCAACTTCAAGCTTGGCGTAGACCCTGACAAGGCCCAGCAACTGGTGCAAAACCGGGTTTCGCAAGCCTTGCCACGCCTGCCTGCGGACGTACAGCGCCTCGGTGTCACGACGATCAAGAGTTCACCAGCGCTGACCATGGTGGTGCATCTGATTTCACCGGATGACCGCTATGACATGACTTACCTGCGCAATTATGCAGTGTTGAATGTCAAAGACCGCCTGGCACGTATCAAGGGTGTGGGTGAAGTGGGCTTGTTTGGTTCTGGCAATTACGCCATGCGCGTGTGGCTGGACCCGCAAAAAGTGGCACAGCGTGGCCTGACTGCATCCGATGTGGTGAATGCTATTCGTGAACAAAACGTGCAGGTTGCGGCTGGTGTCATCGGTGCATCACCTAACGTGCCTGGCACGCCTTTGCAATTCAATGTGAATGCGCAAGGCCGCTTGAAATCAGAAGCAGAATTTGCCGAGATCATACTCAAGACTTCTGCCGATGGTGCAGTCACCCGCCTGGCGGATGTGGCGCGCATAGAACTGGACGCCTCTGAATATGGCTTGCGTTCTTTGCTCGACAACAAACCGGCGGTGGCGATACCTATCTTCCAGGCACCTGGTGCCAATGCGCTGGACGTATCTGACCAGGTGCGTGCTGCAATGAAAGAATTGTCGGCAGACTTCCCAAGTTCTGTGCAATACAAGATTGTCTATGATCCTACGCAATTCGTGCGTTCCAGTATCCATGCGGTCGTTGAAACTTTGCTGGAAGCGATTGCCCTGGTGGTGCTGGTGGTCATAGTGTTCTTGCAAACCTGGCGTGCTTCGCTGATCCCCTTGCTGGCGGTGCCGGTATCCATTGTAGGTACTTTCTCGCTGATGCTGGGTTTTGGGTATTCCATCAATGCCTTGTCACTCTTCGGCATGGTGCTGGCTATCGGCATTGTGGTGGATGATGCCATCGTGGTGGTGGAAAACGTGGAGAGAAATATCTCGGCTGGCCTGTCGCCGAAAGAAGCCACCTATAGAGCCATGCGTGAAGTCAGCGGCCCTATTATCGCCATCGCCCTGACACTGGTAGCCGTATTCGTGCCACTGGCTTTCATGACTGGTCTGACCGGGCAGTTCTACAAACAGTTTGCGATGACGATCGCCATCTCTACCGTTATTTCGGCTTTCAACTCGCTGACCTTGTCACCAGCACTGGCGGCTATCCTGTTGAAAGGTCATGACGAAAAACCGGACTGGCTGACCAAGGTGATGAACCGCCTGTTTGGCCGCTTCTTCAATGCCTTCAACCGCATGTTTAATCGCGGTTCTGAAAAATATTCCAAAGGTGTAGCTGGCGTTATTTCGCGCAAGGCATCCAGCATGGTGGTATATGTAGTATTGCTGGCAGCAGCGGTGGGTATTTCTTACATCGTGCCGGGTGGCTTTGTACCTGGGCAAGACAAGCAATACCTGATCAGCTTCACGCAATTGCCCAATGGCGCCACGCTGGACCGTACTGAAAAAGTCATCCGCGACATGTCTGCCATCGCGCTGAAAGAACCGGGCGTGGAAAGTGCAGTTGCCTTCCCCGGCTTGTCCATCAACGGCTTTACCAATAGTTCCAGCGCCGGTATTGTTTTCGTGACGCTGAAACCGTTTGAAGAACGTCGCAGCAAGGAACTGGCAGCCGATGCCATTGCAGGCAAGCTGAACCAAAAGTATTTCGGCATCAAGGATGCTTTCATCGCTGTGTTTCCACCACCACCTGTGATGGGTCTGGGCACTGTGGGTGGCTTCAAGATGCAGATCGAAGACAAGGGCGCACTCGGCTATGCAGAGCTGAATGCTGCAGCACAAGCCTTTATTGCGGCTGCCAGGACAGCGCCAGAACTGGGGCCTATGTTTTCCAGCTACCAGATCAATGTGCCGCAACTGGATGTGAACCTGGATCGCGTCAAGGCCAAGCAACTGGGTGTGCCGGTGACCGATGTGTTTGACACCATGCAAATCTACCTTGGTTCCCTGTATGTGAATGACTTCAACCGCTTTGGTCGCGTGTATCAGGTGCGGGCCCAGGCAGATGCGCCTTATCGTGCCAAGCCGGAAGACATCCTGCAACTGAAAACCCGTAACACTGCCGGTGAAATGGTGCCTTTGTCTTCACTGGTCAAGGTCACGCCGAGTTTTGGCCCTGAAATGGTGGTACGTTATAACGGCTACACTGCTGCCGATATTAATGGTGGTCCGGCACCCGGTTATTCATCCAACCAGGCGCAAGCTGCGGCGGAACGTATCGCTGCAAAGACACTGCCTGCCGGCATCAAGTTTGAATGGACTGATCTGACTTACCAGCAAATCCTGGCTGGCAATGCCGGTGTCTGGGTATTCCCTATCAGTGTGTTGCTGGTGTTCCTGGTATTGGCGGCGCAGTATGAAAGCCTGACCTTGCCATTGGCTGTCATCATGATCGTGCCCATGAGTTTGCTGGCGGCTTTGACTGGCGTCTGGCTGACGGGTGGTGACAATAACATCTTCACCCAGATAGGTTTGATGGTGCTGGTGGGACTATCGGCCAAGAACGCCATTCTGATCGTGGAATTTGCACGGGAGCTGGAACTCCAGGGCAGCACACCTTTGCAGGCAGCGATTGATGCCAGCCGTTTGCGTCTGCGTCCTATTCTGATGACATCTATCGCCTTCATCATGGGTGTGGTACCGCTGGTGATTTCCAGCGGACCAGGTTCCGAGATGCGTCATGCCATGGGTGTGGCAGTGTTCTTTGGCATGCTGGGTGTGACCCTGTTTGGCCTGTTCCTGACACCCGTGTTTTATGTATTGCTGCGTTCTTTCGCTGGTGGCCGCAAGCTGCATTCTGCGGTGGTGCATGAAGCACCGGCAATAGCACACGGCCATGACCACGCTACTGTTAAAGTTTGAGAGAGCATGATGAATACAATAAAACCCTTGAAATCGGCTTCGTCCTTGTTGATGTTATTGCTGGTGCTGGCTGGTTGCTCAGTCGCACCGACTTATGAAAGGGCAGAAGTCACCACCCCTGCGGCATACAAAGAAATGCTGGCCGCCAGCAGCAACTGGAAAGAAGCACAACCTTCGGAAGAAGTCGCACGTGGTGACTGGTGGAAAATTTTTGCGGACGACAGTCTGAATGAAATGGAAACCCAGGCCATGGCTGCCAATCAAAATCTTAAAGCCGCCGCCGCACGCCTGAAGCAGTCACGCGCATTAAGACAGGATGCGCGCGCTGGTCTGTTCCCGCAAGTGAATGCCGGCTTTGGCGCCAATCGAGGGCGCGCTGCACCGGCATCCCAGGGTTTGCCTGACAATGCCAGGATGCCGACAAGCACGACTTACAATGCCCAGCTTGGTGCATCGTATGAGCTGGATCTGTTCGGTCGTGTGGCTTCCAGCGTCGATGCCGCAACTGCGGATATGCAAAAGAATGAAGCCCTGTTCCAGTCCGTGCAACTGGCACTGCAAGCCGATGTGGCGCAAGCCTATTTCCTGTTGCGGGAACTGGATGCCGAGCAGGCTTTGTATGCCGCCACGGTAGAACTGCGCTCGAAAACCCTGAAGCTGGTACAAACCCGTTTTAATGAAGGCGATATCAGCGAACTCGATCTGGCACGCGCCAAAGCAGAACTGGCAACGGCCCAGTCTGAATCGCTGGGGCTGGCGCGCAGCCGTGCGGTGGCAGAACATGCACTGGCAGTCTTGCTGGGCAAGACACCGGCAGAATTCAATTTTCTGCCGCGCCCGTTGTCGCGTATCACCGTCAACATTCCGGCAGGTCTGCCATCGGCCTTGTTGGAACGCAGGCCAGATATTGCCGCTGCAGAACGCAGCATGGCAGCGGCGAATGCCAGGATAGGCGTGGCCCGTTCTGCCTTCTTCCCAAGGCTGGATATCACAGGTTCAGCCGGTTATGAATCTGCCAGCCTGGGTGATTTGTTGAACTGGAGCAGCCGCACCTTCCTGCTCGGTCCTTTATTGTCCATGCCCTTGTTTGACGGTGGGCGCCGTCAGGCAAGTGTGGACAGGGCAGGGGCAGTGTATGAAGAAGATGTCGCCAACTATCGTCAGACCGTGCTGAATGCCTTCAAAGAGGTGGAAGACAATCTGGCTGACCTGCGCATCTTGCGTGACCAGACCCAGGCGCAAGACAATGCGGTGCAGGCAGCAGAGCGGGCAGCCAAACTATCACATGTGCAGTACCGCGAAGGCTCGGTCAGTTACCTGAACGTGATCGATGCGGATCGTACCGTCTTGCAGCAACAGCGTGTCGCTGCTCAGTTGGACGGTGCACGTGCCAAGTCCGCAGTCAGCCTGATACGTGCCGTCGGTGGTGGCTGGGATAAGCGTAGTGGCTCGGAGACCCACATGGCGAAAGCCGAATAAAGTTCCCTTCGGCCAGAGCATATTCTGGCTTTTACAGCGCACCTGTGTTGGTGTCAATTCAGGGTGCGCTGTTTTTTTTCTATTGATGGACTCCAGGTCAACACGCCCTAGTAACTGACCGGGTAATCCTTGGGAAACTTGTGTCCACCAAAGGCTTTCTTTTGCGTCCAGTCCAGCGGCGGGGTGGTCCAGTAAGAATCGCTTTCTGGCAGGCCCAGTGCAAGAAATCCCTCCGATGCCAGATACATGCTACCGTTGTTGGAATACCAGTCGCCCAGTTCTGGCTGATGGCCGACAAAGCCTATGGTCAGGAAACCGTCGCTGGTGAAATTGCTGGGTTCGGTCCAGATCGCCTTGTGCACGGCCTGCATGGCGGCGCGCACCTGGCCCTCTGGCAGGCTGGTTGGCAATTGCTTGCGCCAGGCCAATAGCCCCAGCGGCTGGAATGCGGCTGTCCTGTAGGTCAGCGAACGGCCTATGGGCGGGTATGTTCCTTCAGGTGATATGAAACGTTCCAGGTGTTCGCTATAACGCTGCATGCGTTTCAGGGCTTGCGCCTGCAAGTCTGCCGGCTTGGCGTTCCAGAACGGGCCTTTGAACTTGACCAATACTTCCAGCACTTCGTACAGCATGGGGTACATCACAAATGAATTGTAATAATCGAAGTGAAAAGCTTCGCCATCTTTGATCCAGCCATCGCCTATATACCATTCATTGATTTTACGGATGGCGACGTTCATGCGCATGGGGTCGTATTCTTCACCTATCGACATCAGCCAGGCTTCGTTCATCGCTGCAAACAGCATCCAGTTGATGTAGGGTGGCTCTATCCGGCGCAGTCCTTTGATCTCGCTGATGATGCGCTGCTTGGTGATGCTGTCCAGCGGCTCCCACAATGCTTTTGGCGCACGCATCAGGGCATTGGTGAAATAGGCTGAATCCACCAGTGCCTGCCCATGGCCTTTCCATAAAAGGTAATCCGGGCTTTTCGGGTCTACTGAATGCGTATAGCTTTGCAAGGCCATTTGTTGCAGGCGCTTGCGTGTGAGCCCTTCTGGGGTATTGTCTTCTGGCAGGGCCAGCCAGGGGGCCGCGCCAGCAACCAGGCGACCAAAGCATTCCAGGTAGGCGACCTGCTTGTCACGGCCATCCCAGGTCGGGCTAAGCTCTAACTGAAACTTCTTTTGCAATTCGCCTTTTGCCATGGCCGACAACACTGGCTCTGCCATTTTCTGCAATAGCCCTGTCATGTAGGCACGGTCGTTACCATGGTCCGGTAAAGTGGCAGCTCTTGCTTGCACCTGCGCGCTGGCACCCAGCAAACCGCTAACGGTCGTGCCTGCTACCACTGCCCGCATGAAATGTCGTCGCTCCATGTCTTCCTCTTGTAATGGTTCTGCTTATTTAATTTATTCAGTTTATTCCTGGCTGACCAGGCTGTCAGCGACATACACGCGATACCGCTTGATGCGCCCGGTGACACCGTCGGCACCCTGGCGTGGCGTATAGCGTATTCCCGCCACCTCGACTTGTTTCCCCAGGTCGAGAATCAGCCTGTGCGGGTGGGCACCGAATGGTGGTTTGCCGCTGTAGGCGGAATGCCAGTGATCGGTGATCTGTCCATTGATGGCATTCAAGGCCGAGCCGTCTTCCTTGTTTGCTTCTTCGCTGCTGACATAGGCGATGGTCCAGCCTGACTGGTTAATTGTTTTGCCATCAGCACCCAGCAAGGCAAGTTCTGCTACCGATGCAAACTGTTTGCCGTCGAAGGCGTCCAGCGATTCCAGGCACAACTGACGCCCGCGTACCGGCTTGTCGAAACGAACGTCTTGCGTCGCGCTGCCGGGTTGGAATTGCCCTTCATACGCGGGTGTCAGGCCATCCAGTTTGGGCCTTGCATTATTTGGTGGGCGCGGCAGGTCGCGTTCCGGATGCAGTTGGTCGAGGATGGGCATGCTCAGCCCTGCCATGCGTGCGCTTTGTGGTCCGGTCAGGTCGAGTACCACCACTTCGTTGCGGCCAGGTTTGATCCAGGGGCCTGGCAGGTACATGGTCTGGGTTGGCCCTATACTCCAGTAACGACCAAGGCAACGGCCATTGATCCATACCACACCCTGACCCCAGCTCGACATGTCGAGGAAGGTGTCACCGCTGGAACTGATATCAAAACTGCCGCGCCAGAATGCCGGGCTGGCTGGTCCTTGTGGACGCCCCGGCTTCCAGGCCAGTGGCGGCAGTTTGCCATCGGCATCGAAATCGATAGCACGGATTTCCCAATTTTCCAGTGCCTGTGGCTGGCCATTTTTGGGTTTGAAACTGACCGGGCCGTGCAAGCCTTTCCTGTCGTGGATTTCCACGCCGAAATTTACCCGGGCGATGGTGTACAGCAAAATGTCAACTGTGACAGGCTTGCTGCGTACTGCCAGTTCAACCCGAAAACGATTGTGACGGGTATCCATGGTACCGACCTGCTTGCCATCCACATAGACCCAGGCCAGATCACGTACTTTGGCTGCCTCCAATACTCCGGCCGGGCCGGCGGGCAGTGTCACGCGGTATGCCACCAGGCCACGGCTGATGTCGTAGTGCTCTATCGGTTGCGGTGATGCCGTCTGGATGACGCGTGGCGGCAGGTTGGCAAACACGCTGGCCGATTCTTTTAGCGCAAAGGCGGCGATCTCGATCACTGGCATGCGCGGCGGTACTGGCGGCAAGCTTTCGCCTTCTGTCAGGAAGGGCAGGATGCCATCGCGATAGGCCTTGAACTTGTCGCCAGTCCATCCTGCCTCGCCGATCGGTGCATCATAGTCATAGCTGCTGGTATCCGGGCGGAAGGGGCGGTCGCAACCACCCCATAAACCAAAGGTGGTACCACCGTGCGCCATATACAGGCTGAAAGAGCCATTCGCTTTCAGCATGGTCTGGATATCGGCGACTGCTTTGCTGGCATCGCCACGGCGGTGTGGCGCGCCCCAGGTATCGAACCAGCCGGAATAAAATTCCCCGCACATCAGCGGACCTTGCTGTACTGAAGCCAGCGCCTTGAAGCCAGCCAGAGGTTGACTGCCAAAGTTGGCGACTGAAAACAACTCGGGGATATGTGATTTGGCGACTGCATTGGTCGGATTGCATTGGAACAGTGGCACGTCAAATTTGGCGTCCAGCAAAGCCTGGCGCATCACCCGCATGTATTCCAGATCTTCCCCAAAGAAACCATATTCGTTTTCTACCTGCACCATCAAAATCGGACCACCCTGGGTAATCTGCATCGGTGCCAGCACCCGGCCGACTTCGTGCATCCAGCGGCGTGCCGGTTGTACATAGGCATCGTCACGCGTGCGCAGGAAATTGTCTTTGGGGTGCTTCAGCAGCCACCACGGCAAGCCACCCATTTCCCATTCGGCACAGGCATAGGGACCGGGGCGCAAGATCACCCACAAGCCTTCCTGCTGGGCGATACGGCAGAACTCAACGGCATCACGCTGGGCGCTCCAGTCGTATTGTCCTTCCCGCCATTCGTGATAGTTCCAGAACAGATAGGCGCACACGGTGTTCAAACCCATTGCTTTGATGGCTTGCAGACGGTGTTGCCAGTATTCTCGCGGCACACGGGCAAAATGCAGTTCGCCACAACGAATCTGCAAACGCTTGCCATCCAGTAAAAAATCGTTCTGGCCTATCTGGAAACGCGATGATTCTGCCGCCTGCACCTTGCCGGCAAGTGGAAAGAGCATGCTGCCGACGGCTGCTGCTGCACCCTGGATGATACGTCTGCGCGGATGGTATGTGGTCATGATTTGCGTAAAGTTACTTGGAGACGATCAGCGTCGGTACGCCGTCGCCTCTGGATAAAAACAAAGGCAGCCATTACAGCACCTTTGGTGAAACGTCCAGGACAGGAGATACAAACCTGGACGACATAAACGATACCACTACGGCATGCCATAGGGGGCCGGATTGGCATGCATGGGCGCTAATGATCAATAAACCTGAGCATTTCCGCCGCTGCCAACAGGAAAGCGCCGACTCCGAAGGATGTGGATGAATTCTGATCTATGGTCTGTCCTGGTATGGCACGTTCACCGATGGGCTGCACATAGCCTATCTTACCGCTTGGTTGCAGTGCGATTTTGCTCAGGTAGTTCCAGCTCTTCGTGACCACCGGCGTGTATTCTGCTTTATCAAGGTAACCATGGTTCATGCCCCACAGGTATCCATAGGTGAAGAATGCGGTGCCACTGGTTTCCCGGCCCGGGGCCTGGCCAGGGTCGAGCAGGCTGCGGGTCCAGTAACCTTCTTCCTGCTGTATGGATTTCAAGGCTTTGGCCATACCCTGGAAGCGTCGCACGAACAGGGCATGGCTGGGATGACTGGCAGGCAGGTCGGTCAGCACTTTGGCCAGGCCGGCAAATACCCAGCCGTCACCCCGTGCCCAGAAATCCTTGCCGCCATTGGCGCTTTTGTGTTTGGGGTAGAGATATTTGGCGTCGCGGTAATACAGATTGCTTTCCTGGTCGAACATCAACTGGTCGGCAAACAGAAAATATTCATGGAGCTTGTCCAGGTAACGCTGGTCACCTGTGACTTTATACAGCTTGGTCATGACCGGCATGACCATGTACAGGCCATCGACCCACCACCAGTAATCATTGTTTGGCGTACTCATCTGGTATTCCATGACTTCGCGTGCACGGGCTATCTTGCGCGGATCTTTGTTGGCGTCCAGATTGTAAAGGTCTATGTAAGTCTGGTAACTGACTTGCCAGTCGCCAAACATCACATGTTCATCAGTTTCGCCATAGCTGTATTTCCAACTGGCCTTGACATCTGAATTGGCAGAGCGCCAGCGGTTATGCTCGGCCCAGGCGGTCGAATAAGCATGGTAGGCAGGATTACCCGTCAATGCATAGGCTTCCATGTTGCCGGTGTGATAGGTGGCGATATCCCAGAATGGCGATTGCGCAGGTGGGTTAGTGCGCTGCCAGTAGCTATTGGCCAGATTCAGGGCAGTCATCACCTCTGCCCTGGTGGTGCCAAGCTGCATGGGTGGCTGACTTATTGACTGGCTGACCGGGGCCGTATTGCAGGCACTGGCCATCAGCGCCAGACCTATCATCGCTGCCTGCAAATATAAACGTCTCGTCATGGGTGGTGATCTTTCGTCGTGATCTTTGGTGAAGCTGGCAGGTGGCGGCGGACAGAAATCAGGCTTGTCCGCCTTGCGCCACGGTTCGCTGATGTCATCGAAAAAAATCAGCGATGAAGTCAGCGATGAAGTCAGCGAAAAGCCAGGATGTTTATATTTTCCCGCGTATGCCTATCTTGATGGTACGGCCATCGTACTTTGCATAATCCATGCGCGTTTTCTGTCCATCGCCGTAGCGGCCAGTGGCGTCTTCGAAGTAGTCATAGGCCAGTGTATTGGACAGATTGAGTGCATCAATCCGCAGCTCGAACGATTCGCTCAGCTTGTAGCTGATGTTGGCGTCCATATAGCCACGGGCAGCGCGCCAGCGGATCAGATCATTACCCGTATTGGTCGGATTGTCACCATGCAGTGATCTGCCCTTGTAGTTGTAGGACAGCCGCAATGCCAGTGGCCCTCTTTCGTAATAGCCAGTGACACTGTAGGCATATTTGGGTACGGAGTTGACTTCGATTTCCTTGCCGGCATTGGTGATCCACTTGGCGCTGTTAAACGGATTGATGTGGGTGTAGCTGGCCAATGCGCCAAAGCCCTTGTAAGGATCGGGCAGGAAGTTGAATGCCTGCTGGTAAGCGATTTCGAAACCCTTGAGTGTTTGCTGGCCGGCGTTGGTGTAACTGCGCAATACCATAGGCAGGTTAGGATCGACTTTACCCTGGGAGTTCTGGAAAATCGCGCCGAGTGAAGTATCCGGCAAGCCCAAGGCACCGAAGGTGGTGTTGGTGGTGCTGGCGACCGTTGCATCGGACAGGTCTTTCTTGAACATGGCGACCGACAGCAGGCCACCCGGCTGGAAATACCATTCCAGACTGGTGTCGAGGTTATTCGATTTTTGTGGCAGCAGGTTAGGATTGCCGGCGGTTGCCGTATTGTCGAACGGGTTAGGAATGACAGTCTGCGCGGCAATGATGGACAGCGATGCGCGGCTGATGGTTTTGCCGTAGGACGCACGCCACATCAGGCTGTCGGTCAGGTCCAAAGCGGCGCTGACGGCTGGCAGGACATTGCTGTACGAACCGTTTTCGGTATTTGGCAGATACGCACCCCCCGCGCCGGTCTTCTTGAAATTATCGATGTTGGTGTCGGTGGTTGAATAACGTACACCCGCATTGATACGCAGTTCATGCTCCATGACCTGACCTTTGAAGTCGGACTGAACATACGCAGTCGAGACTTTTTCCTTTGCCGTGAAACTTTGCGCCGGAGTGAAGCTGGCTTCCGAGTTATAGGCCAGCGGATTGAAGTTACCGTAGGTGTAAGCACGGCTGAAGCTGGACCAGGCTTGTGGCCAGCCCGCACCGATGTCGAGATTGTCCACCGGCAGGTTAGGGCTCATGCCGCTGCGCAGGCTGGCAATACCCAGCGCGTTCAACTGACTGGTGGCAGCTGCGGTGCCGTTGCGTTTGTTGACGCCTTTTGTGGTTTCCACAAGGGTCAGCCCTGCCTTCAGATGGCCTTTCCAGTCGCCCGGCAGACCATAATCCCAGTCTGCGGCGACGCGTGCCTGCTTACCCTTGTCGGTTTCACGGGTCAGGCTGGTGCCGATACCGAAGCCGGCGTAATTATTCGGGTCGACATAGCTGCTTGGTGAAGACATCGATGGATACACATGATCCGCCCCATAACCGATAGTAGAGTCGATGCCATACATATTACCGCTCAAGGTATCCTGATAACTGAGGGCCTTGCTGTCGTTGAAACTGAGCTGGCCGCTCAACACCAGGTCTTTGCTGGCGTCCCACGAACCATTCAATGCGGTATAGCCAAAGGTGGTTTCGTCATTGCTGTAGGTCACGCCATTACTGAGTACCGTGTTGCCAAAGGTGCCGGTCATCAGATTGGTTGCCGGGTCAATCTTGATATTCATTGGCACCAGACCGGTATGACCGGTCTGGCCGGCGGCAGCAGAACGGTTGTTGGTAAGGCTGTTGCGTATCAGCAGACCGAATGTGATTTCATCACGCTGGTTTTTCAGTTGCGAATACATGGTATCCAGGCTCAGGTTCAGGCCGCCGTTTTTGAACTGGAGTGATGAAACCAGGCCATCACGCGTACGTTCATTGCGCGAACCATAGAAGCGGTAAATGCGTGGCAGGTAAGCATTGTCGACATCGGAACGTGAATAGCCGCTGAGATTGGCACGCGGGTCATCATAGTCAAGCGCGATGGCGAAGAAACCCTTGGTAGGTGATTGACTGCCATAAAATGAACTGTTGTAACCACCGGTTGCTTCAAAACCAGAACGGTTGTTGACAGCGGCAGAATGTGAACCGCCGATCAGGAAGCCCCAGTTACCCCAGGTATTGGAATACAGGCCAAAGCCGGTCGGGTCCACATGCTTGGACATGGTGTTATAGGAGCCCGATACGCTATAACGGATGGTCTGCTTGGGGCTATCGAAAGGCCGTGGTGTCTGCAGGTCAACCACACCGCCAAGACCACCTTCGGTGAGTTCCGCCAGTGGCGATTTGTAGAAATCAACCCGCCCGAACAGTTCGGATGCAAACACATCGTAATTGAAACCGCGCGCGGCAGTGCCTATGGTGCTGGTCGACGTAGTGTTGACGGGCGCGCCGTTGAGAGTAGTGACGGAGTATTCAGTCGGCAAGCCGCGAATGGAGATACGCTGACCTTCGCCAGAACTCTCGTCGCGGTTCAGGATGACACCGGGGACGCGTTGCAGCGATTCTGCCACGTTTGCTTCCGGGAACTTGCCGATATCTTCGGCCACGATGGAGTCACGCGTGCCGATCGCCTTGGCTTTCAGGTTGAGTGCTTTTTGCAGGCTGGAGCGAAATCCGGTCACGACCACGGTTTCCGTTTCTGTGGGCTGGGCTGGCACCTCATTTTTTGCCTGGTTGGCCTTGGTATCGGCGGCAGCTGCTTCCTGCGCGGCAGCTTCAGCTCCATAAAATGCCGCCAGGGCGAGTGGTAGCACGGTGGCTAAAATTTTCTTTTTCACAATGGTCTCCGTTGAATTACAGACAGTCTTAGAACGTGTTTACGATCTGTAGCGAGCGTGCGTCAGCGGGGTCAGGGTAACAAAAACGCAGCGCAAAAAGCGGAATGTACACCAGTACATGAGCATTTTGAGCAGCGCATGAGCCCCGATCACGCACGCGCAGTAAGATCGTAAACAGGTTCTTAAAGGCTGCATGATGTAAATACAGCACGGGGACGCTTATTCGGCGACTTGTATTCCGTACTGCCTTAAGTGTTTCAGTAATCGCTTGCAGTCAATCAACGGGCTAGTATTGCCACCGGGTTGATCGACATGGTTACGTTACCACATCAATTGCCAATCCACAAAACTAAATGCCTGCTGAATGGAGAGGAATAGTAAGTCATTGATTTTAAATGATAAAAAATATTCAAAATAAGGTGAAGTGATGTGGTATCGTTACCACATGCAGAAAATCAAACCAACAATAGTCAAGTATTTGATTGTTGTTGGAAATCGCGGGTTTTTAGTTTATTTAGTTGTGCAGAGTGAAATTTTCATCGCGTCGTGCGCGAAAATGCTGGCCCGGTTTTGCCGCTTGCGGGACAATTCTGTTCGTTCTGCTGGTGTGAAACCGGCAAGGGATATTGATCTCTATAATTTTTGGAAGATAAATGCGCAAAGTAAGCAAGTTAAGTGAAGTGGCCAAGATTGCCGGGGTGTCGCCGATCACCGCTTCACGAGCAATTCGCGGTGTTGGCTATGTATCAGAAGAAGCCCGCGCACGTATCATGGAAGCCGCAGCACAGCTTAATTACACGCCCGACATGCTGGCGCGTCGCATGCGCGGTGACAAAAGCAACCTGATCGGCGTCTTTGTGAACAACTATGGTTCTTTGGTGCTGCATGAAATCATCAAGGCCATCACCCAGGAGGCCCGCCGCAAGGGTTTTGATTTGATCGTGTTTAATGCGGAAAGGTTTGATCGTCCTGGCCGCATTGAAACCAGCAATATGCTGAGCAAGTTATGCGATGGTCTCTTGCTGCTGCTGCCAAACGCCAGCGATGGCTACCTGGACCTGATAGACAAACAGGGCTTCCCCTGTGTGCTGGTCAATTTCGATGCCAGGCAAATGAATATGCCTATCGTGGTTGCCGAGAACCGTAACGGTGCACGCATGGCCGTCGAGCATTTGCTGGGCTTGGGACACCGGCGTATCGGTTTCGTCGCCGGGACCGCAGGCACCGGTCAAAGCGCCGAGCGCGAAAAAGGCTATGTGGATGCGATGCTGGCAGCCGGCCTGTCTGTCGATCCGGCGTTGATCGTGCAGGGGCAATTCATGCAATCCGGCGGGTATTCGGCGACCGAAACCTTGCTGTCACTCGCGGTTCCGCCGACCGCCATATTTTGCGCGAATGATGAAATGGCATTTGGCGCCATTGATGCCATCAGCAGCAAGGGACTGAAGGTTCCGGATGATGTGTCAGTGATCGGCTTTGACGATATTCCAACGGCAAGCTATGTATTCCCGACCTTGACGACTATGCGTCAACCCTTCATTGAGATGGCCAACCGTGCGGTCAGTGAGGTGGTGGAAATTATCCAGGGCAGGGAAATCAAAGCTGCAAAGATCGCGTTTCCTGTGGACATCGTCATCAGAAATTCCACCGCGCCGCTGAAGAAATCAGCGCAGTCGGTGCCTTAAGTGCGCACAGACATGAGCATAGACCAGCATGCGTGACAGTGCCCATCTGGATCTGACCGCGGTGGATAGACCCACCGTCCAGAACAGCCCGCGTTATAGCGTCGGTACTTTGCACTATACGACTTTCGGCTTGTTCGCCGCCATCTTGTGGCTGTTGGTAGGAGAGCTGGGCATTGCGATGCGTGAACGTTCTGCCCTGCCCAGCGGGCTGGAATTCCTGCGGTTGAACGCAGCCTCTGACACCACCACATCATTACTGATCTCGACAGTGCCAGCGGTGCTTAGCCTGTTGTTGTTGCCGTTGATAGGCTACCATTCTGACCGTCTGCGCACACGCTGGGGCCGGCGGCGTCCATTCCTGATGGTTATCGCGCCGGTTGGTGCGGCTGCCGTGATCGGACTGGCATTGTCTTCCGAGATGGGGCGATGGACGCATGAGCAGCTTGCCAGCCTGTCGCCCGGCGTTCGTATCTGTAATCTGGCGTATTTCTGTGTGTTCTGGACCATCTTCGAGTGCACGGCGATTACCACCTTCGCCCTGTTCACCGGTTTGGTGAACGATGTCATGCCACACCGTTTTCTTGGCAGATTTTATGCAGGTTTTCGTATCGTCGGTCTGAGTGTAGGTATCGCATTCAATAGCTTTGTATTTGCCCTGACTGAAAATTATTTACGTGAGATATTGCTCACCGTTGGCCTGGTCTTCGGCGGCTCGGTATTGCTGATGTGTGTGATGGTAAAAGAAGGTTCCTACCCGGACGAAGCGGGGTCGGACAGCAATGCAAAACGCGTATCGTTTGCCATGCCTCGTGCGCACATACTGGAATGTTTTTCTCATCCTTTTTTCTTGTGGGCAGTTGCTGCATTCATGCTGGCCAGTATGACCTTCAGCCCCTTTCATACTTTTTACCAGTTTTATGCAAGTACGCTGGGCATTTCCAAGGCAACTCTGGGGACATTGACTGCCTATTCGTATGGGGTGTCGATCTTCCTTGCATTCGGCATAGGATGGCTGGTTGACCGTTACGGTGCCATCCTGATTTCGGCCATCATGATGAGTTTGTATTTCATGGTGGCGGCCACCGGTTATCTGTGGATGGATGGTGAACAGAATTTCCGCATTTTTTATGTCGCCCATGTGGTTGTCTCTGGTGCTTATTACACGGCGGCAGCATCGATGCCCATGGCGCTGTTTCCCAGCGCACAATTTGTGCGCTACAACTCAAGCAAAGACGTCATGGTCACGCTCGCCGTGATCCTGGGAAGCAGCATACAGGGGCCGGCACTGGATCTGTCCGGCCATAACTATCAACTCACCCTCTTGAGCGCAGCACTGTTTTCACTACTGTGCGTCATGTGCCTGGTACGACTGCATGCACGAAAACCAGTCTGCTGAAGCCCTGACCTCAGGCCGGCGCGTCACAAAGCGTAACAGTAAAAATGCCCGGCTTTCAATATCATGCAGTGATTACTCATGCATAGGGATAGGCGACTATCCCGCATCCACATAATGATAAAAAAACCTATTCTTTTACAAGTGACGGAACTGAGTTTTGCCTACCCTGGGAAAGCCTTGTTCAGCAACTGGTCAGGCGAAATAACTGCAGGCCTTACCCTGATATATGGCGGTGATGGCCGTGGCAAGAGCAGTCTGCTGCAATTACTGGCCGGGGTTTTACCTGCACAGAAGGGGCAATTGCAGATACAGGGCATTAGCCTGCATGCGCAGCCTGATGCCTACCGTAGCCAGGTCTTTTGGGTAGATCCGGCGACCGAGGCCTACGACCAGATGACGGTGCTGGAATATTTTTCTTACCTGCATCAGCAGTACCCGCTGTTTGACGAGACCTTGCTGGAAAACCTCATCGAAGGCCTGGCACTGACCCCGCATGTCAATAAGCAGTTGTTCATGTTATCGACCGGCAGCAAGCGCAAAGTCTGGCTGGCGGCAGCCTTTGCTGCCGGCACCACCATCAATCTTCTTGACGATCCTTTTGCCGCATTGGATAAGACATCGATCAGTTTTGTAATGAAGATGCTCAATCAGTTTGCCCAACATCCTGGCCAGGCATGGGTGATCAGCATGTACCAGGTACCTCAGGGTGTGCCGCTGGCGGGCTTGATTGATCTGGGTGATTGATCAAGATGCCGGCGACGATATGTTCCGGAATACATCGTATTGCATAACGTACGAAGCGGAGCACAGCACGGCAAGATAGCAACCTGGTGTCAGTGTTTGCTTGGTGTTTGCTCTTGGTCAGGCCTTGCGTTTGCCCGACTTGTTGTGCGCATGCAGTATCTGTGGCATTTGCTGTGCGCGGAAAGCATGCGTGACGAAATCGACGAATGCGCGTGTTTTGGCGGGTAGCAGTTTCTGACTGGCGAAATACAGCGAAATCGATCCAACGTCGCAATACCAGTCGGGTAGTAATCGTTCCAGCGCGCCACTTTCCAGATGGGCTGCGGCATGTGGCAGTGCTACCAGACTGACGCCAAGTCCTAGCAGGGTAGCGTGGCAAAGTGCTTCCGGATCGTTGACCAGCATGACAGGGTTTTGTAGCGCTGCCAGTTCGGTGCCTTCCCTGTTGCGCATGAGTCTTGTGCGTATGCGGTTATTCAGTGGTGAACGCATCACTATGCCCGGCAGATCGATTAGCCCGGATGGGTCTTTGGGACGACGTTTCCCCTGCATGAAAGAAGGTGAGGCTACCGCAATTAAATGTATTCGCGCCAACTCGCGCGCCACCATGCCAGGCGGCAGGTCGAAACCACCGCCAAAGGCCACATCAAATCCACCTGAGATCAAGTCCAGCGGGCGGTTATCAAAGAACCAGTCAGGCGTCACTGCCGGATAGCGCTCAAGGAAAGCGGGCATCAAGGGTAATAGATAATCCATCCCCAGTCCCGGTGCCGCATTCAACTTGAGTACCCCTGCAGGCTGTCCCGCATTCACTGTAATGTCCGCAATAGCCCCTTGTATTCCATCCAGACTACCACGCACTGATTGCAGGAAACGCTCACCCGCTTCACTCAGGGTCAGGCCACGTGTACTGCGCTGGAACAATTTTACGCCCAGATTGCGCTCCAGTTGCGCGACGTTGCGGCTAATTGCCGCAGGTGTCAGAGCCAGCCTACGCGCCGCTGCCGAAAAACTGCCGGTTTCGGCACTGCGTACGAAAGACTCCAGATTGGCCAGGGTTTCCATGAATTCACTTTCAACGAATGCTTGAAAATGATTCTATCAGATTACTACTACTGCTAAAAGCTGGAAGCGCTTAAAGTACTACCCAGCAAGACAACTTATTCAACTCAGGTTTAACTCAGTTTTAACTACTTTAAAGGAAGCATCATGAAAATCGCAATCATCGGCGCAGGTGCCATCGGTTCAGCTATCGCTCGCAAACTTGCCCGTAACGGTATCCCTGCATCTATCGCTAATAGCCGTGGACCACAATCCTTGCTCGCCCTGACCAATGAACTTGGTCCGCACATCACGGCTGTGAGTGTAAAAGAAGCGGCCCAGGCTGATGTGGTATTTGTTGCAGTCAATTGGGATCGTCTGCCTGCAGCGCTGAAGGATGTGGGGCCATGGAATGGTCGCATCCTGATCGATGCCAACAATGCTGTTGAAGTGCCTTCATACCAGGCTGTCGACCTCGGAGGTCGCGCTTCCAGTGAAGTGGTGGCTGACCTTGCTCCAGGTGCCCGCGTGGTCAAGGCCTTCAATCATCTTATCGCCAACGTGCTGGAGGCAGACCCGCAAGCTGACGGCGGTCGCCGCGTATTGTTCCTCGCGGGGCAAGATGCAGATGCAAAAAAGGTCGTTGCTGATTTGGCCACAAGTCTGGGCTTTGCGCCCATCGATCTGGGCGGCGTGCACGAAGGCCGGCAGTTGCAATTCCCCGGTGGCGCACTGGCGATCTTGAATCTGGTTAATTTTTCTTGATACGTGAACGAAGGGCGGTGCCATGGTGATGTCGACAGCATCGTCCTTCGCAATTGATTGCCTGTATTAATACGTTATTATCAATGCGCAACTGTGGGATAACTGACGATCAAACTCAGTGGCTGTGTCCCGGTTTGTTTGATACCAACCGTGGCACCCTTGTATAAATACGCAGCCATGCCTGGTTTCAGGGTCTGGGTCATGCCGTCAGAATGGACTATACCTTCACCAGAGAGTACGTAATAAACTTCGTCGTGGTCTATGCGGTGCAAGCCAATTTCTGCCTTGGGATGCAGGATGCGTTTCCTGAATTCCATGCTGCGCGGCGCTGGTGCCGCGTCACTGATGCGATAAGCAGTAGACATACCTATGGCACCGTGGGGTGGTGGTTCATCACGTTTTACATCTTCTTCATTCACGACTATCATCGGGCGCGCAGCGTCTGCTGGTGCGGCAACGCATAATCCTGTCCAGGTGAAAAGTAAGCTGCAAATGAATGTGGTGGATAGTTTCATCGATTCCTCTATTTCCCTGTCCCCTGTTCTCCTGTTTCTCTGCCATCCGGATCAGGGTCTGCTTGTTTGCGTTTTGACTGGTACGGCGTCTATAACTTTACGATTTTCTTTGGCGATAGCCAGGTTGCTGGTCTGTATCTCCAGATTAAGACGTCTGTTTTCGTCCAGCAGTTCCTTGTGCCTGAATGCTTCGCTCAGATGCCAGCGTAACTGAAAATCATCCCATGGCTTGTTCATGAAGCGGTAAATTGTGCCTTCATTGATGGCATTTATCATGGATTGCAAGTCCGCATTGCCGGACAGGATGAGTCTGATCGTTTCCGGATATTTTTGCGTCACTTTATACAAAAATTCGACACCTGTCATGCCTGGCATGCGGTGGTCCGAGATGATGACGTCAACCTTTTGTCCGGCGAGTATATCTAGCCCGGCCTGTCCGCTGCTTGCCGTCAGGATGATGCATTGTTCATTACGTAACACGCGCCTGAGTGCCGCCAGGATGCTCTCATCATCGTCGACCAGTAGAAGGGTGCGGACATGACTGGAAAAATGCAAGAGCCGGTCAGGAAGTTGCCGTTTTTCACGCAACAACAGTTCTATTTCATCCTTTGGCAAGCCTTTGGAAAACAGATAGCCCTGAATTTCATCGCACAGATGGAAGCGCAAAAATTCGCATTGTGCTTCGGTTTCCACACCTTCGGCGATAACGTGCATGCCCAGGCTATGCGCCATGGAAATGATGGCCTTGACGATGGCCGCATCATCCGATTTTTCTATGTCGCGTACAAAGGTCTGGTCTATCTTCAATACGTCAATAGGGAAGCGCTTCAAATAAGACAGGCTGGAATAACCAGTTCCAAAATCATCAATCGACAACTGCACGCCGAGGGCTTTGAGTCCGCGCAAGATATCGATGGAGCGTTCCACATCGGTCATGACCAGGCTTTCAGTCAACTCTATCTCCAGGCATTCTGGGGCCAGGCCAGTTTCTGCTAATACTTCAGCAATAAAAGTCAGCAGGTCGGGCTGGCCGAACTGGCGTACTGACAGATTGACAGCAATCCTGTAGGTGCCACATCCTTCATCTTGCCAAGCCTTGCACTGGATACAGGCGGTGCGTATGACCCATGCGCCGATAGGAATGATCAGGCCGGTTTCTTCTGCCAGGCTGATGAAACTGCCAGGTGGAATCATGCCGATTTCTGGCTGGTTCCAGCGTACCAGGGCTTCCAGACCCACCACCCGGCCTGTGCGCAAATCAACCTGTGGCTGATAATGCAAAATGAATTCTTCCCTTTCCAGTGCCAGTCTGAGCCTGCCTTGCATGGTCAGCTTTTCGCTCAGCCGGGTACTCAGATCGGATGTATAAAACTGATAGTTATTGCGGCCCAATTGTTTGGCGCTGCTTAATGCGGCATTCGCATTCATCAGCAGCAAGTCTGCATTGTCGCCATCTTTAGGATATTGGCTAACGCCTATGCTGCAAGTAACCTGCAATTCCTGGTCTGCCAGCAGGATTATTCTTGAAACAGCAATTAATATCCGTTGCAAAATTTCTGTCAGGTGCGGATAAAAGAAATCGTTGCTATTGCCCACAAGTGGCGCGTCAATATTGCTGCCTTCTTCGCTTTGCTCAGTCAGGATCAGGGCAAATTCATCGCCGCCCAAACGGGCAACGGTATCGCTGCCGCGTACGCAGATGCTCAGTCGCTCGGCGATGATTTTCAGTAATTCATTACCAACCCCAGGTCCCAAACTATCATTGATGACCTTAAAATGATCCAGCCCCAAAGTCAGCAGTACCACCCTGTGTGTATGTCTTGCGGCGCTGGCCAGCGCATGCTCCAGGCGATCATTTAAAAGATTGCGATTGACCAGACCAGTCAGATCATCGTAATTGGTCAGGTAGATCAATTTCGATTCGGCACTTTTGCGCACTTTCAGTTCTTCTGCCAGTTTACTATTTTGTGCCAGCATTTCTTGTGACGCGATATCGAGTGAACGTTCGGTCATCTCGCGGTCGATGTCTGCCTGTTTGTAGGTGGCATCAATCGCTGCGAAAAGTTTGTCAAATTCTGCCGGAAGCGCTTCAACACTTCCCATAAAACGGTTGATCTGGCGTCTAAGCAGATTGTGCATAGATCAGATCTCTAGGAAGGTGGTGATAGTCATTGTCTGATTATGCAATTCACAGGGGCCGCCAGACATGTGGGGAGAAATCTCGCCGTAGGAATAAAAACCGGTCAGCATGGTTTGTGCACCCAGTACCTCGTGCACTGCTTCGACCTCTTCTTCTATTCTTTGCTTGAGTACCAGTTTGCGTCCGACACAACTGATCAGCAAGGCAAGTTCAGCCGGATTGGATGATGATCCGGCACAAATTTGTGCAGCACCACTGGCGCCATCTATCAGTCGCTCAAAATTGGCTTTCATCAAACGTGCATAGGCACCTTCTGGCATGTCTCCGGCAAAGGTCATGCTTTGATCGGTTTCGTCAATAGCCAGTATGGTGCGTACCAGGCCGTTATTTCCTGTGGCGTCGCTTCCATGTTGCCAGGCATTTCTTAACGACAGTGGAAATAGCAAGGCGGTAGATGGCAAGCCAGCGGCGTGTTCACCCAAATAATTTTTATATAACTCCAGGGCAGGCTTGCCATCCAGATCGTAAAGAACATTTCCTTTGGAACGAGTGATCTGCCGGTCTGGTCCGAAAGAATCCCAGCCGCCGAGTGAGCCATAGCTGACCTTGATACGTTGTCCATACAAGCCGATAGCCACGATCTGGCTATCCGCCGGAATATCATTGGCACAGACCAGGGTTTTCTCAAAATTGGCGCCGTCTGCTGAAAGACCACCAGTTACTTCAACATGTGGAGCCAGACTGGCCTTCAGGCCACGCGTCAACTCTGTTCCATTCACTTTCAATCCATCAGAGAAGATCAACACATGTGCCAGATCATCTGGCGGCAGACCTTCAATGATTGCCTGGCCTGCACTAAAACTTTGTGATGCATCGGTGATATCAACTTTGGACAGCCGCAGCCGGGTGTGTTCAAAATTGATAACAGTCACCACGATCGTGTCGTCACTGACGGTGGTGCCATGAATTTCGCCAGCCGTGGAACAACCTGTAATCAGGGCATCTGGAAACGCAGTACGGACGGCAAGAAAATTGGCGGGATCAGACAGCAGCGCTGTACTCGCGAAAAGCAGGATCAGTTGATTGGCGTGATGCGAAGGAGCCGTTGAGAACAGCGGTAACTGGCCGGCGTGGAAAACGGTCTGCGATACGTGCATGCTTGGCTCCCATGGCGCTAATTGGTTTGTGCTGATTCGCGCACTAAATTGTATGCGATGAGTTGTCTAATTGAAAGATTATGCAGAATTGTTCACATTATTGTTTTCATGGTATGACATTTCGACAATGTTAAATTAATGCTTTTTTTGCAAAACGAATGTGCGTTTATCCATGTCTATGTTCCCTGCATTTGGACCACGCTTCTGACCGACATGGCCGCGACTCCGGTGGTGGAAATCATAGGCACTACAGCATTGTCAGGCTGGGGCTGGCCAGTTGGGATCGTGTGCCATCACTGCCAGCAGTGGTTACAGCTATTCCGAGGCTAAAGGTACCAACTACTATACTCTCACAGCGCACCACGTGTGATCTGGTTGGGCTTGCGCTGTAGCTATCTATAACTGTGGGTAACGGGCAGGGATTAAATCCTGGCCTCATGTTTTACCTGACTTTTTGTGCGTGTTAAATTATGATGGAAATTTGCCATCATCGGGAATTGTCATCAGGGCACACATGAAATCGCGCGTCAGTACACCTGCTGAAGACTCAAGACAGAATGCGTTTGCACAGGATAAACCCTTGCAACAATTCGCCAATCCGCTTGGGTTCGTGGATCTGCGTCCGCAAGCCATTGCACAGCGCAAGCTGCAGGAAATGGCGGCCAATAGCCCACAGGCAATGCAACTCAAGGCCTACCAGGCCATGATGGATGCCAGGTCGGCACGCACCATGCCAGGCTACTTGCAGGGCAAGCCTGGCCAGATGAAATTTGATGGTGAGAATGCAGCCCAGCAGAATGGCCAGCAAGCTGCCAAGGATGCAGGCTTGCCCCATCAACTCAAGGCCGGCATCGAATCGCTTTCCGGCATGAGCATGGATCATGTCAAGGTGCACTATGATTCCGCACAACCGGCACAGTTGCAGGCACACGCCTATGCCCAGGGAAGTGACATTCATGTCGCGCCGGGGCAAGAACAACATCTTCCGCATGAAGCCTGGCATGTCGTGCAACAGGCCCAGGGCCGGGTCAGACCTACCCTGCAGATGGCTGGCGATGGAAGCTCTGTGGTTCAGCGTGCTGCGGCAACGATCGCATACGATAGTGATGATAGCCGTAGTGCCAAACTCAAAGGCTATAGTGATAAAGCCAGTACGGCCAATATAAAGAAAACCAAAGTCAGTTTTGAAACCGGGAGACTAACTACCTCCAAGGAGACCGTTGGTCTTTCCATGGTGGCTAACCCCCTGGGGCCGGATCACCCCCAGGGAGGCGAGCCAAATTCTTTTGTTGCCAGAAAACATTTCAGTACGCATATGAAAAAAAATGGCGTCAATATTCGCGGACATTTATTGAATGGTGATCTGGGCGGCCCGGGATCGGAACAAAATCTTTTTCCCATTACTGCACAAGCCAATTCGCATCACTACCAATATATAGAGAAACGGGCAAAGTATTGGATTAATGATTTGAAAAGCTGGCTCAGGTATGAAGTCAAGGTGACCGGCAGGGATGACGCAAAAGGTATCGCCGATTTTGAATGTGAACTGGCACCGGTTGATGCAGATGGCAACGACACCCAATGGCTGAGAAAGCTGAAAGTGCATTCCGAACCGGATGCATCGACCAGTGCGGAAAACGAAAGCAATCTTGATAATAAAAAAGCCGCCATGAGTGACGACACCAACTTTACTGATGACGATATCGAATACTCTGAAGGCAAGACACCGATTGGCTACCGGCCGATAGAGCAGGACGTGGAAGAGCGCATGCGCATAGATGCAGGCAAGAGCACCTTGGGCATGACCACGCTGGTCTGGAATTTGAAACAATTGTCGATTAGTGAAGACAGTGCCGAAGAAATACAGAGTTATATCGATTCAGGGGATGAAGCGGTGTTCCAGAATAATAATAAAGGCGCATGGAACAAATGGGTCAAGAACATCAATGAAAATTATTGATGGCTGGTACCGGAAGCAAAATTGCTCATGCCCCCAGTACACTTCATGAAGCCAGTTGGCTTGCTCGCATCAGCCTTGACGGCTAGGGTTTAGCCACGTTAGCCATTCAGTATTTTCATGCCTTCTGCGGTATAACGGCTTCCGGCTGCTGCATCCATGGGAAACAATAGATTGAGTTCTTCCAGATCACTGGCCGTCAGCTGGACTGACAGGGCCTTGCTGTTTTCTTCCAGGTAGGTCCTGCGCTTGGTGCCTGGAATAGGCACGATATCATCACCCTGCGCCAGCACCCAGGCCAGTGCCAGTTGCGATGGTGTGCAGGCATAACGCGTGGCGAGCTGCCTTACCTTGTAGACCAGCAGCAGATTTTTGTTGAAATTGTCACCCTGAAAACGTGGGCTATTGCGACGGTAGTCATCTTCCGCAAACTGGTCTGGCCGGGTAATCGCACCCGTCAGAAAGCCTCGACCCAAAGGGCTGTATGGCACAAAACCCACGCCCAGCTTACGGCACATGGCCAGCACGCCTTGTTCCGGGTCCCGGGTCCAGAGTGAATATTCGCTTTGCATCGCGGTAATCGCATGTACTTTATGGGCGCGCTCCAGCGTGGCAGGTGAGGCTTCGGACAAACCTATGTAACGGATCTTGCCTGCTTTCACCAGCTCTGCCAGTGCACCAACGGTTTCTTCTATCGGTGTAGTGGGGTCAATACGGTGCTGGTAATACAGGTCTATGGTTTCTATGCTCAGGCGTTTCAGGCTGGCTTCCACCGATGTCCGTATATACTCCGGGCGACCACTGACACCGCGTTCATTGATATTCGCCGGGTTGCGTACTATACCGAACTTGGTGGCGATAAAACATTGCTCGCGCTTGCCCTTGATCGCCTTGCCGACCAGTTCTTCATTGGTGTACGGGCCGTAGACATCTGCCGTGTCCAGGAAGTTGATACCCAGTTCCAGCGCGCGGTGTATGGTGGCGATGGATTCGGCATCATCGCGATGGGAATAAAATTCACTCATGCCCATGCAGCCCAGGCCGATGGCAGAAACCAGGGGGCCGTCAACGCCCAGTCGGCGCCTTGGTATGTGGTTCGGAATATTGGCTGATATTTTGTTTGTTGTGCTCATTGGAAACGTCCTCGGAAAACGATGGTTGAGTGACGACGTTCGCTGGCAGGGCTGCTTCCAGCGCATCGTACATGATGATCTTCTGGTGCAAGACTTTCAGATTGCTTTGCAGTTCAGCGAGCGTCTTTTCCACGGTATGGGTATGCTGTTGCAGCAAGTCTTTCCGTGCTGACAGACTGTCTGGTGTATTGCCCAGCCTGCGCAATTCGGCATACCGCAGCATGTCGCGTATGGGCAGGCCGGTGGTGCGCAGCTTCAGCAAAAACTGTATCCAGAGGATATCTTCCTCGCGGTACAGCCTGTGCGTGTTGTCCTGCCGCGTCACCGGGTCCAGCAAGCCTATGCGTTCGTAATAACGTAAGGTGTGAACAGTTAATCCGGTTACCGCAGCAGCTTGCTGTATGGTCAGGGGTGTCGTCATGGCAAGGAGTGTAGAAGTTAGAGTGCGCTCTAAGTCAAGACCATATTAGACCTTATTTTGATTTTCTTCGTGAACAGTGCCAAATTTCCGTTCCAATCAAAGTTTTGCGCGTATGCGTCTGAAGAAGGTGATCATGGTCATTGCCCTGGTCCTTAAACCTATAATCGTAAGCCGTCTATAGGACAGGTTCATGACAGTCAGCTGGAAAAACAGCATTGCTGTCGGATAAAAAAATCAAGGAGATCACCTATGCTGAAGATCAGCCGTCCGTTGGTATTCATGCTGGCACTGGCGTCCAGTCATCTGGCAATTGCTGATACATCAGCGCCTACACCTGTATCTGCATCTGCTTCGGCACCTGCTCAGGTACCCATATCGATAGAAGCGATAGACAAGGTCTGGTCAGGGCATCCGGTACCGTTTGCCATGACTACCAGTAAAGACCATCTGTATCTGGCTTACTATGATGCCAATCGTCAACTGACAGTGGCGCAGCGACCATTGAATGCACCCAGCCACTGGGTCTATCACAAACTTGATACCTGGCTGGGCTGGGATAGTCATAACCTGATCGCAATGGCACTGGATGCGTCTGGTGCCATGCATATTGCCGCCAATATGCATGTGGACCCGTTGACGATGTTTCGTTCGGATGCATCAGGTGATGTCCGTAGCTTGCAGCGGGTGCCGAAATTGCTGGACATGGCGCGTGAAAAAGCGATGACCTATCCGGTATTCTTGAAAAACCATCAGGGGCAATTGATTTTCAAATACCGTGATGGCAGCAGTGGTCGTGGCAATGAAATCTATACCATCTATGATGAAAAATCACAAAGCTGGAAAGCCCTGACAAATAGTCCGCTGACAGACGGTGAAGGGCAGCGCAATGCTTACTTCATGGGGCCGACCAGGGGGAGTGATGGGTATTTTCATGTCGCCTGGGTATGGCGTGAATCGCCCAGTGCCGAAACCAACCATGACCTGTCTTATGCAAAAAGCCGCGATCTCGTGCATTGGGAACGTGCCGACGGCAGCGCTCTGACATTGCCGATACGTCTGAAGCAGGCCGAGATAGTGGACCCCGTGCCCGTGAGTGGTGGCATGATCAATAATAATACGGTGCTGGGTTTTGATGAAGCTGGGCGTGCCATCATCACTTACCATAAATACGATGCTGCAGGAAATACGCAAATCTGGCTGGCGCGGCATGAAAAGGCTGGATGGAAATTGAAGCAGATCAGCGCCTGGACTAATTATCGCTGGGACTTTAAAGGTAACGGATCATTGAATTCTGAAATCTTTGTCGAAGGCGCACGTCCAGGCAAGCCCGGACAATTGCTGGTGGCAGTGACACGCCTTGGGCAAAGACTGGAATTCACGCTAGATTCCAGATCACTGGAACCAGTGACAGAAAACGCAGTGTCTGGTGTGAACGAAATGTTCAGCGCCTATCTGAAAACTATGCCAGACATGCAGATCAATACGACAGCTACGACAGATAGCAAGGGACAGATATACCGGCTGGCATGGACGACGCAGGCACCACACCGTGACCTGCCATTGACAGAGATCGTACCGGCCACAGATTTGAAACTGTTTGTTTTCAATCCTGCAAAGCCCTGAGCCCCTGTTTACGATCTGATCAGAGTATGAGCTTGATGAGCTGGGTAGCTGTTTGCTTGTTGCACACAAATACCCAGCTTGTTCGTGAATGCGGCACAGTCAAGGCGCCCTGAATGGCAGCACCTATTTTTTGGGTTCTGCAATAATATTTCCTTCGAGTCCGGCTTTTTTGCCGGGCTCGGCTTCCACCAGTACCGTTAGTTGTGCCGGTCCTTCGCCGACAGGCAAGTCAACACTGAGGTCACCTGTACCCAGCGAGGTTTTTGATCCCAGCAATTTCCCGTTCAGCCAGATTTCTGCCTTGCCATTGATGCGTGCAAACAGCAGGCGCGCCTTGCCGCTACCCAGTCTTTTATCCTGGGTAAAATTGCTGCGGAACAGATGGAAATGGTTCGCCTTTTCATCACTCCCCTTGGCAGCAACTTCCAGCAGAGGTGGTTGGCCCCAGTTCCAGGTATTCATGTCATTGTCTGCCAGTGCCTGGTTAGGGTCTGGCCGTGTTGCATAGGCTGGCGAGATGCGCCAGTTCTGCAAGTACAGCATGGGGGCATCGCTCACCGCGACAAAGGGTATAACCGCCGTTTTCTTCACTGGGATGCGTACACTGGCCGCTTGCAAACCAGGTGCGGTAGCCTTGACCAGCAATTCCCCACTGCCGTCAAAATGACTTTGCACGATCAGTTGTGCCAGACCATTAAACAGCTTGCGTGTCTTGCCTTTTTCATCCTCATGCGAATTTGGGTCACCATTGCCGTGACCTATGGACTGGCCAGCACCGGATATTTCAAAGCTGACCTCGCTATGGTCTATCGGGACAGCGCGGCCTTGCGCATCCAGTGCACGCACGGTAATCGGCATGGCGTCACGACCATCGCCTGCCAGTGATGCGCGGTCTGGCAACAATTCCAGCGCGACCGCCTTGCCCGTGGTGTCGACGCTGGTGCGGACTACTTCCTTGCCGCCTTTGTAGCCAAATGCTTCCAGCTTGCCAGCTTCATACGCGACCTTGAAGGTATTCATGCGATAAGGGTCAACTTGTTGCTCGCCCAGCTCACGGCCGTTCAGCAAGAGTTTGATGCGTTCCACATTGGCCATCACCATGACACGGATTTCCTTGCCTTCCTGGCCTTGCCAGTTCCAGTGCGGGGCGATGTGGATCAGCGGGCGATCTTTGATCCACTGGACCTGGTGCATATAGTAGGCAGTCTTGGGAAAACCATTCAAATCCATGATGCCGAATACCGAACTGACCGATGGCCATTCATTCGGCGTCGGTTCGCCGCGATAATCAAAGCCGGTCCAGACAAAACCGCCGGCGACATAGGGGCGGCTGTCTATGGCTTGCCAGGCATCGCGGTGGCTATTGCCCCATTTGGCAAAATCATCGTCATAGCTGGCGATGAGGTTCTTGCTGTTATCCGTGGTGAATTCACCGCGCGTCATGAAGGCTGACGTATCTTCTGAGCTAGTGAAGGGCTTGTTTGGATTGGCCTTGTGATAGCGATCATAATCCGGCACCTGGTAATTGGCCCCCAGTACATCAACCGCATGCGACACATTCAATGCGGTAAAGAAACCGCCATTCATCGCTGCTGTTACCGGGCGGGTATCATCCAGGGCTTTGACGGCAGCTGTCATGCGACGTGCCATTTCATAGCCGGTTTCTGTACCTTGTACCGGTTCTTCATTAAATACTGACCACAGGATCACACCTGGGTGATGACGATCACGCCGCACCATCCATTCCAGTTGCTTCATATAATCTGGCGAGGGATTGAAATTGCGGTTTTCATCCATGACCAGGAAACCCATGCGGTCTACCATGTCCAGCACCTCGGGTGCCGGTGCGTTGTGCGAAAAGCGTATCGCATTCACGCCCAGTTCCTTCAGGCGGCGCAGGCGGTATTCCCAGATGGAATCTGGTACGGCTACGCCCACTCCGGCATGGTCCTGATGCAGGCAAACACCTTGCAGCTTGACATGCTGGTTATTGAGGAAGAAGCCCTGCTGGGCATCAAAGCGTATGCTGCGAAAACCAGTCTTCAGATGGACTTCATCAATCGTCTTGCTGTCTTGCAGTACCACGGTTTTAACGCTGTATAGCGTAGGTTTTTCCAAAGTCCAGCGTTCCGGCTGTTTGATGGTTACAGGCAAACTGGCCGTGGTCTTCCCCAGCAAGGGGACTCTGACAGTTTGTGTCTTGCTGGCGATGGCTTTATTGTCGGGACTGAAGACGGTGACTTCTACCTTGACGTCTGCGGCTTGTTTGCCGCTGTTATCCAGCGTTACTTCTACCGGGATTTGCCATTGCTTGTCATTCAGTTGCTTGGGTGTTGCATGCACACCGTCGGTAATGATGTGTACAGGATTCGATTTCAGCAGCCATGCATGGCGATAGATGCCAGCACCTTCATACCACCAGCCTTCCATCTGCTCGGCATCGACACGGATGGCGATGGTATTGCTGGTGTCGCCATAACGCAGATAGGGCGTG
The DNA here is from genome assembly GCF_049340265.1 of Undibacterium sp. Di26W. NCBI lineage: Bacteria > Pseudomonadati > Pseudomonadota > Betaproteobacteria > Burkholderiales > Oxalobacteraceae > Undibacterium > Undibacterium sp. Di26W. Next base: position 106,198 of record NZ_JBMPOR010000012.1, on the reverse strand, counting down.
ATATCAATATTGCTGGCATTGTAGCCTGACCAGTTGCGATGCACGATATTGCCGTTCACCCAGATGCTGGCATGGGTGGCAATACCGTCAAACTGCAATTCAAAATAACGGCCACGTTCATTTTCATCCACCCGCAGATAACGACGATACCAGGATATGCCGCGTGGCCGGTAGCCTTGTGACACATTCGCCTTGGGATCGAATGGCCCTTCCACTGCCCAGTCATGCGGCAGGTCCAGTTTGCGCCAGTCACCGTCATTGTATCTGGTCGCCGCCGCACCCTGGGCATTGCCGGCTTTGGCATTGCCATAGGTTGCGCCATGCCCTTTTATTTCCGGCATGGGGATATCCCCCAGGTGAAATAACCAGCCCCGGTCCAGCGACAAACGCTCACGCCCGCTATCGGCAAGGGCCAGAGATGAAAACAGGGACGAGCACAGGACCAGAATACTGATGGCATAGAGCCTCCATCCCAGTCTGACTGATGTGGTGATTGATGTCATATTTTCTGTAGTGATGTTTATCCATTGGAGCGGAATGATGAGGAACAGGTGAGGCGCAAGATATTCTATGAGAGTATGCGCAGGCTTGAAGCTGCGCGTAGAAACAATCAAAATCTTGACTGGTATCCGGGATGCAGGAAATTCTGATACACATTTTCCCCTCGTCGCGATCTACAGCATGTTCAACGCATCAAAAGAAAATGCCAGGCTCAGGTAAACGGTGCCGCTGCAAATTGGTGATGACAGGGCGCTGTTTTGACCGACAGTCAGGGCAGTGCGCAATAATGAAAAATCTGATGGGACGACCCACAGGTCGTTTTTTAAGCGACCTCTACGTCCAGGCCTTATTGATCGTCTCTGAAATCATAGAGGCCATTGATGCCATACATACCACTTTTTCATTCAGTATCATTTATGCACGCATGATCAAATAATCATTTTCCTGCTTGATTCAGAAACGCATGCGATTTTACTGAAAATGCACCAGTTTCAGAGGGGAAAACGCACAAATTGATCAAGATCCTGATACTGGCCGGTGAGTTGACGCTTGCTATTGATAGCGCTAGCATTTATCTGTCGCTCGTTCTTCAAATACCAATGTCAGTCCGATGGGTGTTACGGGCGACATGTGCTTTTCTCAGCATCACGGTATTAACAGGTCTGGTTTGCACCTTGCAAATCGATGGTTTGGCATGGACCCGAGTGTTGTTCACAGTCCACCAATTCCGGTTTTTTTCTGGATGGGTATGACGGTGATGTGATCAGGCATTCGCTTCATTGACAGCGCAATTCTTCAAGCTCCAAAGACGGGGCATATGGCCTTTCCCCTATGCAGATAGATGGGAAGAGGGGAGGTTTTTTCCATCATTTTTACTTCACACCGACGGAAGCGATTTCCCGACTTTTTGCTATCGATCAGTTGTTTGATTGCTATATGAAAACAACATACGTTAAGCGAGAAAATCTATATAAATGAAATTTTCAAATCAAATAAGATCGCCATAAGCACTCAATATCGAGCGCAAAAAATGCAATAACTCACAAATTGCATACTTAGAATAATTCAGGAGAAAGCATGAAAACCGTATACAAGAAGGGTATAGGGCAAGACTTGTCGCGTACGTCGGACGCAACTGGGAATGCAGCAAATAAGGCAGTAAATGAGGCCGCAAATGAGGCCGCAAATGAAGGTCTGAAATTGAAACGTCTGAGCTATGCCATCGCGCTTGCCCTGACGTCCATGATGGCAAATGATCTCGCCTTGGCGCAAGACAGCAAGCCGGCAACAACCCAGGGCAGCAAGGCTGCAGAACCTGCGGCACCAGCGGCACCAACCAAACCAGCCGAAAAATCCACAGACGAAGAAGTAACAACTATCGTCGTGGTCGGTACACGTGCATCACAACAATCTGCCATCGACAGAAAAAAACATGCGACTACTGCGCAAGATTCCATCGTTGCTGAAGATGTCGGTGCTTTCCCTGACAGAAATATAGGCGAAGCCATTTCCCGCATCTCAGGCATCTCACTGGATCGTGGTGACTTTGGTGAAGGCGTCAGCGTTACCGTGCGCGGCAATGGACCAGACCTGACCCGCGTCGAAATTGACGGACAGGCCGTGCAGTCCGCTGGTGGTTCCGACATGAATGGTGGGGGCTTTGGCCGCGCGGTTGAGTTTCGTCAGTTGTCATCTGATCTGATCAAGAGCGTGGACGTGGTCAAGGGTTCGACCGCTGACATGACCGAAGGTTCTTTGGGTGGCGGTATCATCATCACGACACGTACCGGTCTGGATTTCAAGAAACCATATGCGTCCCTGCGTCTGGCTACCACCCAGAATTCCATCAACAAGGAATGGACACCCGACATGAATCTGGTGCTGGCAAATAAATATCTGGACGGTCGTCTGGGTGTTTTGCTGAACGTGTCTGCATCCAGAATTACCAACGATGGCCATTCTTCCCAGATATCCACGACAGGTATCGCAGGCTATGCGCGTTCCCTGGATTTTGATAATTCACCCAACAAGACTTTCGCCTTCAACCCCAGCACAGTATCCACCACTGATCTGGCGGCAACCAACCCTATCGTGGCATCGCCATTGACTGCTGGTGGTGTCTTCAATTCTGAAACACCGATGAGCCTGGTCAGTAAGTCCGCTGCGGCCAAGACCAAGGCTGACTGTTATTCGACTTTCCCTGCACTGACCAGCGCCCAGTCCGGGGCGGTGAACGGTGCTACCGCGAGAAATGCCGCTATTGCGCAACGCACTTCTGAGCTGGAAACCTGTCTCAACCAGTGGAATGATTACACACCTTCATTGGTACGTTTTATCGAAAAACGACAAAAAGAAGAGCGTAAATCTTTTGATCTGCGTTTCGATTTCAAGGTAGACAATAATCTGTCTGTGTATGTCAAAGGTAGTGGTAATAGCCGCAAGGTCGAAGATAATTTCCTGACTTATGGTCTGGGCGGCCTGAACATCAACAATGCCAATGTACTGTCGCCGACCTACCAAGGGGTCAGTTTTGTCGATTCCGCTACCGGTGTCCGTACTGCGGTGCCGGGCTCTGGCTACTATGTGTATGACAATATCAGCGGTCGCGCTGGCCTGGCACCTGCCACAGGCGCGGTAGCCAATGTCATACCTGGTTCTGTGGTCGTGGATGCCAATCATCATGTGACAAAATTTACCATCACGGATGGATCAGCCGGCACCGATCAGATACAAAACTCGATGGAAACCAAGTCTACGTATCTGCAGGCTGGTGGCCTTTACAAGAAAGACCGGTTGAAAGCAGAGTTTTTTATTGCTGACGCCAAATCAGATTTTTTCCGTGCAGACAAGCGCACCAGTTGGAGCACACCCTATGGTGAGGCAACCCTGAGTGTCTTGCCCAACGGTCTCTGGACTTACTCTTTCCCGGCGACGTCGACTTTTGACCAGGCTAATCCTGCACAATATACCAATCTGAATGCACCTACATCAGTACGTGCGGCAGTGGCAGCGTCGATCAATAACCCAGCTATACCAGCGTACACGATCGCGCAGCAGCCATTGTTGACACAGGCACCGCAAATATCTTATTCGCCAAAACTGATAGAAACCGGCGAGAAAACCGCCAAGCTGGACCTGACTTATAACATGACCGACAAATTGCCCTGGCTGACGCAGATCAAGACAGGTTTCAATTTACGTGACAGCGACGCTTCAAGCTGGGGTGGTGGTGGTGCAACGATTCAATCAGCAATCGGTACTTATGGCACAGCTGGCTATGTCGCGCCTATCGTCTTGCCAACCAATAGTTTGCGCGGCAGTTTTGTCGGTTGTGAAAATACACCTGGATCTTTAGGTGCAGGCGGTGCGCCATGTAATTATGGTTATGTACCGAATACCAATTTGTCGAACGTTCTGTATGGAACCACGACGCTGACTCAGGCGCAGTTCCAGAATGTGATTGCCCAGTCCATGATACCAGCGTCTTCGCAATTTATGGCCGGCCTGCCAGATCGACCAGCCAATCTGATCAATGGCTGGAGCCAAATAGATGTTGCCAAGGCTTTCAACCTGCTTGGCGTGCCCAACATGAACTTCAACTGTATGAAGTCGTGCAAGGCCAGCGATGGCAAAGTGTATGCACAGCCTGTGAGCCAGAATAGTGAAAAAACCAAGGCTGGTTACTTCATGATGGACTTTGAAAAGGATGATCTGCCATTCGGTATGGAGTTTGCTGCCAACTTCGGTGTACGTTATGTGAATACTGAAATTCATGCAACCGGACAAATGTTCTTTACATCGATTACCAAGACAGCTTCCTTCGATCCGGCTAATCCGACTATTGCCACTGGTGTACAGAGCAGTACTCTGATGAAGAATACCTCACTCGACAGCAACACCACGGATATTTTGCCGATTTCCAACCTGTCTCTGTGGGTCATCCCGAATAAATTTGTAGTCCGTTATAACCATGCCAAAACAGTTGCCCGGCCACCGATCGCACGTCTGTTGCCAACCGGGACTTGTACTTATGACGAACGTCGCGTAGGGGCCGTTGATCCAGACGGTACTGGTGCAGATATGGGGTGTACCGGCACCATTGGTAATCCAAATCTGAAGGCGCAATCGAACATCAATCAAAACCTGAGTGCAGAATGGTATCCCAATAAGGATACGATGCTGAGTGTCGGTACTTTCAGACAAACCGGTAAGATAGGTCCTGCGATTGCTGTTGGTAAATCGAACGTTGCCTTGTTCTCAGGTACCAACGATGTCGACCCTGTCACCGGCAAGAAGCTGTCTGATTTCGAGTTTGGTTATTCGACATGGGAAAACGGTCCGGCAACCACACGCAAGGGTATAGAAATAGGTGGCAAGTTAGCCTTTACTTTCCTGCCATGGTACTTCAAGTATACCGGTGTCGATTTCAATTACTCCAAATTGAAATCATCCGATTCGATTTCCGTACGTGACCTGATCAGCGGTGATTCTCTGCCGCCAACGCTGGAATCGAGCTATACCACCAATCTGTCCCTGTGGTATGACGATGGTGCATTGAGTGCGCGTATAGCCTACCAGGCACGAGCCAATTACTTCACCTGTATCGCAGGTTGCGGCAATAATATTGCATCGACTTATACCTATCCGAACGATGGTGGTGGTTTTTATCGCACACCGTATAACCCGGGTGCGCCTAACTTCAAGGATGCCACGGCATTTATTGATGCCAAGATCGGCTATCGTTTCAAGAATGGTCTGGAATTGTTTGCAGAAGCCCGTAACCTGGGTCTTGCAACCACTAGCAGCAGCCAGGCGCAATACGCTTCTTTTGCCAACGGTATCCCTAGCCTGAATGACTATGCTTACGCTGGCCGCAGGATCATGGTAGGCGTCAATATGAGAAACTAAACCAGCACTGGTGTGGCCTATGCAGGCTGGCTGATACATAAAATCAGCCAGCCTGCATTGTTGTTATTGAAATGCATGTGCACGGTATCGTTAACCAGCGTAACATCCAGGAATCTATGAAAATCACGATCAAATTGTGCTTGAGTGCGACCATGCTTGGCTTGTCGGGTTTGCCGATGGTACATGCTCAGACGCAACAGACAGAGTCCACATTTGTTCCAGATACACCGATTACTGCAGTCACCATATTTGGTAGCTTGACCAAGCGTCCTGGTAGCACAGTAAGACGTCTTGATCGTAGCTCCGCAGGCTCATGTGCTTTCAGTTTTACGTCTTATCAAGACCAGATCATCGATGATTATCTCGACCATTTTGAAGGTCGTGGTCGCAGTACCGACAATACCAATATGGGTATGGAGGCACCACCAGGCCTGGGCGATCGCACCGAAGGTTTCCTCGACAGCAGTCCGTATGGCTCGGCAGCAGGGGGTGAGCGTCTGATTACTCCGGCAGAAGACAGCTCGCAGACCGGTGCTGGCTGTTCACAGGCGGATAGAAACTTTGCTGCTGGTCGCAATTATATTGCCCGCAAGGACAAGACCCTGGACCAGGCATTCGCCGCGTATGATGCCGGCGATTATGCCAAGGCCCTGGAAGCGTTCAAGACTTCCTATTCCGCAATAGGCTACGACGAAGCAGCCGTGATGCTGGGGAATATGTATTTGTATGGACAAGGCGCGCCGCGCGATACGCGCCAGGCCATGATCTGGTATGACAAGCTGGCGGACGCCCGCTTTAATGCATCTCAATATAGTCCATTCGACCCCAAAGATCCGGAGCGGGCATCACTGCGTGTACAGGCACAGTTGCGGCTGGCGCGCATCTACATGACGGGTTATGACGTACCTAAAGATCCAGTCAAAGCCAGGTATTGGTATAAGGCTGCGGCTGAATTGAATTTTGTTCCGGCCCGTTACGTACTGGCACGTTTTTATCAGACCGGCTATGGCGGTAGCAAAGACATCCAGGAGGCAGTGAAGCTCTACACCAATGCGGCAGAATATGTCTACGTACCGGCACAACTGTCCCTGGCCAATCTTTATTATTATGGCGATGAAGTCAAACAGGATTTGCCGAGAGCATTTGCCTGGTATCAGCAAGCGGCCAAGCACAAGAAACCGCAGGCGCTGTATGCCCTGGCGCTGATGGTTGATCAGGGGCAGGGCGTTGCCGCTGATCCGGCTAAAGCCCTGGCCTTTTACAAGGAGGCTGCGATTGCGGGGCATCCGGATGCACAAAATTCCCTGGCAACCTATTTTTATACTGGCCAGATTGTCAGCAAGGACCTGAGGATAGCGCGCAACCTGTTTCAAAGCGCGGCAATGCAGAGCCAGCCGGATGCCATGGTGAATCTGGCGGCAATGTTACTCAAGGGAGAAGGTGCCGCAGCCGACAAACCCCGAAACAGTGATGAAGATACCGTCAAGGCCTATGTCTGGTTGAAACTGGCTGCCAAACTGGGCCGCGCACCGGCAGCAGTCGCGGCTGAGAAACTGGAACCACGTCTGTCGGACGCACAGAAAGCACAGGCACAGCGCATACTCAAACCCTGATATTCATTGGTTTGAAAGAGATTCGGTTTTTATGCGACATGGAGACTCCTCCCTCCATGTCGTGTATCCACGGCTTGTTGTTAACAAGCCGTTTTTTCTTTGCAAGGCATCTTATCCTCATTGATGAAGTCACTCACATCATTCCTGATGTCGGGTGTTATCGCATTTTCCAACTATGTAAAGCTGAAAAGCTTCCTTGTGATTTGCGGGCACAGTTTTTATGATCAGCGAACCAGTGGACTGCAATTTCTGTTTGAACTGTTATGGTCCACTGTACTCATTTCACATCTATTGTTGAAATAAGTGCTAACCATCACAATAAGGATAGATAGATGAAACTTGAGACCATAGCAGTTCATGGTGGCTATACACCTGACCCGACCACGCGTGCGGTGGCTGTACCCATTTACCAGACGGTAGCCTATGCCTTTGATAATACCCAGCATGGCGCAGACCTGTTTGACCTGAAGGTGCAAGGGAATATTTATTCGCGCATCATGAACCCCACCAACGATGTGCTGGAAAAAAGAGTGGCTGAACTGGAAGGCGGGATTGCCGGTCTGGCGCTGGCATCTGGGCAGGCGGCGATTACCTATGCCATACAAACCATCGCCGAAGCAGGTGACAATATCGTTTCTGCTTCCAACCTTTATGGTGGTACCTATAATCTGTTTGCCCATACTTTACCGCAATTTGGTATAGAGACACGTTTTGCCGATTACCGTGATCCTGAATCTTTTGCCAGCCTCATCGATGAAAAAACCAAGGCGGTATTTGTTGAATCCATAGGCAATCCCCTGGGCAATATCACCGATATCGAAGCGATTGCCGCTGTGGCACACCGCCACGGTGTTCCGCTGATTGTCGACAATACCGTGCCATCCCCTTATCTGTTGCGCCCTATCGAGTTTGGTGCCGATATCGTCGTGCATTCCCTGACCAAATATCTGGGCGGGCATGGCAATTCCATTGGTGGCATCATCGTCGATTCCGGCAAGTTTCCATGGGCGGAACATAAACAGCGTTTCAAACGCCTGAATGAACCCGATGTGTCTTACCACGGCGTGGTGTACACCGAAGCACTGGGTCCGGCAGCCTATATCGGTCGCGCCCGTGTGGTGCCGTTGCGCAATACCGGTGCTGCGCTGTCACCTTTCAATGCCTTTCTGATTTTGCAGGGCATAGAAACGCTGGCCCTGCGCCTGGACAGGATCACAGACAACACCCTGAAGATTGCGCATTATCTGGACCAGCACGCCAAGGTGAAATGGGTCAACTATGCCGGTTTGCCAGAGCACCGGGATCATGCGCTGGCGCAAAAATATCTGGGTGGCAAACCTTCAGGCATCCTGACTTTTGGTCTGGATGGTGGTCGCGATAGTGGTCGTGAAGCGGGTGGCCGTTTCCAGGACGCATTGCAGTTATTTACGCGTCTGGTGAATATTGGTGACGCCAAGTCACTGGCTTGCCATCCAGCCAGCACTACGCACAGACAGTTGAATCCGGATGAACTCGCGAAAGCCGGTGTGACTGAAGATACAGTGCGCCTGTCTATCGGGATTGAACATGTGGATGACCTGATCGCTGATCTGGAACAGGCATTGGCTGCTGCCTGATCGCCCTGGCTAAACAGCTTTGCAGAACGTATACCTGTTAGCGACATACGTTCTGCTTGTTTAGCTGTTGTCGTCTGCCGCTGATGCCGGCACCAACGGTAGCATCTGCAGTTTGAAGAAGAATTCGCTGCCTGCATCGATGCCTGATTCCAAACCGACGCTGCCACCTTCCCTGCACGTAGTGGATACGCTCCCTGGTTTTAAGTGCAAGTGCCGCTACTGCAGGGAGCTTGATATCTGTTTTTCAGATAAATAACAACATTTTTATTCGTTTTACGCCTTAGATAAATTCGGTACATTGAAACTCTGTTACGAACCAAATTCGTTTTTGTTGTTAGAACCTGTTTACGATCTGTAGCGAGCGGGCGTCAGCGGGATGAAGAGCAGCGCAAAAAGCGGAATGTACACTAGTACATGAGCATTTTGAGCAGCGCATGAGTCCCGATCACGTACGCGCAGTAAGATCGCAAACAGGTTCTTAGCCAGAGTATTCTATGACCGATTCTACATATGCATCTACCGAATTGCCGTCTGCCAATCAGACGGGTGAAACCAGGTCTTCTGGTAGTGAAGACCACGCCCTGGCCAATGCCAGGTCATCTGCCCTGGCAGCAGGCCTGGCGTTTTCAGGCAGTCTTGCCGCGGCCGATGCCTGGCGTCTGCTACAGAGCGCTCAAGCCATCCTGGTAGATGTGCGAACGGCGGAAGAACGCAAGTTTGTCGGCTATGTGGCCGATGCCGTTCACGTGCCCTGGGCCACAGGCACAGCGCTGACCCGCAACCCAAGATTCGTCAAGGAACTGGAAGCCAAGGTCAAAGACAAGTCCAGGATCATCCTGCTGCTGTGTCGTAGCGGAAAACGTTCGACAGCTGCGGCTGAAGCCGCGGCCAAAGCAGGTTTCAGCAATATTTTCAATGTGGCAGAGGGCTTTGAAGGTGACCTGAATCCAGACCAGCAACGCGGCCAGCTTGGCGGCTGGCGCTTTCACCAATTGCCGTGGATACAGGATTAAAGCGACGTCATCCGCTCCATTGTTACAAGAAAAGAAAGGTAAAAGCAGATGGTCAGCTATACAGAAGAGACAGCCACACAGTCAGTAACGCCGGTCAGGGATCAGCGTGCTTCACTGTTTGGCGTAGAGCAGGTTGTCAATGAACTGGCGGCCGTCAGGCATGCATGGCGACGTCGTCAGCAACGTTCATCCGAACCGGGCGGGCGTGAATTGCCATCCCGCGATGCGCTGGCAAGAATCATTTCCGACCTGCGTGGTGCATTGTTCCCCATGCGCCTGGGGCCACCTGAGTTGCGTCAGGAAAGTGAAGATTTTTATGTCGGCCACACGCTGGACACGGTGCTGCATTCGCTGCTGAGTCAGGTCCGGCTGGAACTCAGCTACACCTCGCGTTATTACGAGCAGGAAGATTTGCACATCGAAGACCGCGCCCTGCATATTGTACGTGAATTTTCGCGTGCATTGCCGGCGATTCGTTCACTGCTGGATAGTGATGTGATTTCTGCCTATCAGGGTGACCCGGCAGCACGTACCGTGGACGAGGTGCTGCTCTGCTATCCCGGTATTCTGGCCATGATACACCACCGCATAGCCCATCAGTTATACCAGTCCGGCGTGCCTTTGCTGGCACGCATTGTGGCAGAAATCGCCCACGCCCAAACCGGCATCGACATTCATCCGGGGGCCAGTATCGGCGCAGGTTTTTTCATCGACCATGGCACCGGAGTGGTGATAGGTGAAACCGCCATTATCGGTCAGCGAGTACGTATTTATCAGGCCGTGACCCTGGGCGCCAAGCGTTTCCCTACTGACGACGAAGGCAAGTTGCAAAAAGGCTTGCCACGGCACCCGGTGGTGGAAGATGACGTGGTCATTTATGCCGGTGCCACCGTACTGGGGCGGGTGACGCTGGGGCGTGGTGCCATTATAGGTGGCAATGTCTGGGTAACGAATGATGTGGCTGCCGGTTCCCATGTCAGCCAGGCCAGCCTGCGTCATGAACACGGAGCACTTCCTTCCCCTGCATTGTAGGCAGACCAGGCATATATAAACCTCGCAGATTTTTTTTACAACAGGCTTTGCCTGTTTTTGATGTGCCTGAAATTTTTATTCTTGAGATTTTCAACAGTTCCGATCCACCGTATTTTTTTATGGAGTAAGCAATGACCGATGTGTCTTCCAGTAATTTCGCACTCAGTGATAACGCCGCCAGGCAGTTAGCGAATGCAACAAAAACCGTTCCTCAGTTATCCACCATTTCACCACGCTGGCTGGTGCATTTGCTGCAATGGCTGCCGGTAGAGGCAGGTATCTATCGTCTGAACAAAGTCAAAAATCCTAAAGATGTCAGGGTGGCCTGTTCCCAGCGTGACGAGTCCGAATTGCCACAGACCTTTGTGGATTATGATGAACAGCCGCGTGAATACTTCCTCAATGCGGTGGCAACCGTACTGGATGTACATACCCGCATTTCTGATCTGTATAGCAGCCCGCATGACCAGATCAAGGAACAACTGCGCCTGACGGTAGAAACCATCAAGGAACGTCAGGAAAGCGAACTCATCAACAATCCTGATTACGGCTTGTTGGCGAACGTGCATGATGAGCAGCGTATTTCCACACTGACCGGTGCACCTACTCCCGATGATCTGGATGATCTGTTGACCAAAGTCTGGAAAGAGCCTGGCTTCTTCCTGGCCCATCCCCTGGCGATTGCTGCCTTTGGTCGTGAATGCACACGCCGTGGTGTGCCACCGCCAACGGTGAGTTTGTTTGGTTCCCAATTCCTGACCTGGCGCGGTGTGCCGCTGGTACCTTCAGACAAATTACCTATTGAAGATGGCAAGACCAAGATCATCCTGTTACGCGTAGGTGAAAAACGTCAGGGCGTGGTTGGCCTGTTCCAGCCTGGTCTGGCTGGCGAACAAAGCCCCGGCCTGTCGGTGCGCTTCATGGGCATCAACCGCAATGCCATTGCGTCGTATCTGATTTCCCTGTACTGCTCGCTGGCGGTGTTGACGGATGATGCGGTTGCTGTTCTGGATGACGTAGAGATCGGTAAGTACCATGACTATCCTGACACCTACAAGTAATACTGGCGCGGCAAATGCAGGTTTGCCGGATGAAGCCTTGCTGAATCGCATGGCGTCGGAGTTCTTTGCTCTGGTGCCGGGGGCGGCGCAAGCTGCGGCACAGTTCTTGCCGGGTTTTGCGGAAGCGGGCAGTGCACCTGTACCTGCTGCACCCGGTCGCGTATCTTCTGTCAGCGAATCCAGCAGCAATGCCGGTGCAGCGCATACACAACCATCCATTTATGCGAGCGCCGTGCCACAGAACGGTGGCAGCAGTATTGCACCGTCACGTCCACAGGCCGGTGGCGCGCCTCCGGCAACACAAGCTGCACATGCAACACAAGCTGTATCGACTACACCCTATTATTTTATCGGTGAAGACAATGGCTATCCGGTGGCAGATGGCAGTCTGGATGGTCTCGCTGCGCAGGGGACTGGCAAGCAGTCGGATCAGACGCAGGCGCGCTCTTTTGGTTTGCCAGGACAAGATCAGTTACAGCAACTGCTGGGAGAGTTGTATCCGGCCACCACTCAATCCGCCCCGGCAGCGGCAACGGGCGTAGGGGCAGGTACAGATGCGCGTCCTGCGTATTATTTTCAACAGGGCGAGCAGGATTACTGGGATACCGCACCGCGGGCGGCCAACCCTGCACTGGCAGCACCATTTGATATCAATGCGGTGCGCCGGGATTTTCCCATCCTGGCAGAACGGGTGAATGGCAAACAACTGGTGTGGTTCGACAATGCGGCGACAACCCAGAAACCGCAGTCGGTGATAGACAGGCTCAGCTATTTTTATCAGCATGAGAATTCCAACATCCACCGCGCAGCGCATGAACTGGCAGCGCGGGCGACTGATGCCTATGAAGATGCACGCAGCAAGGTTGCCAAGTTTCTGGGAGCCGCATCGGTAGATGAAATCATCTTCGTGCGTGGCGCAACAGAAGCGATCAATCTGGTTGCCAATACCTTTGGTAAAAAGTTTATCGGTGCTGGCGATGAAATCATCGTGTCGCAGCTGGAGCACCATGCCAATATCGTGCCATGGCAGCAACTGGCGGCAGAGAAGGGGGCTGTCATTCGCGTTATCCCTGTGGATGACAGTGGCCAGGTCATCCTGGACGAGTATCGCAAGCTGCTCAACAGCAAAACGCGATTGGTCGCGGTGACCCAGGTCTCGAATGCTTTGGGTACGATTACACCAGTGCAGGAAATTATTGCACTGGCGCATAGTGCCGGTGCCCGTGTATTGATCGATGGTGCACAGGCGGTGTCACATCTGCGTGTGAATGTGCAGGCGCTGGATGCCGATTTCTATGTGTTTTCAGGACACAAGGTATTCGGCCCTACCGGCATAGGCGTGGTGTATGGCAAGAAGGCATTGCTGGATCAGTTGCCGCCATGGCAGGGCGGCGGCAACATGATCGCTGACGTGACTTTCGAGCGTACTCAATATCAACCGGCACCAGCACGCTTTGAAGCCGGTACCGGCAATATTGCCGATGCAGTGGGTCTGGGGGCGGCGATTGACTATGTCGAACGCCTGGGTCTGGAAAATATCGCTCTATATGAACATGCCTTGCTGGAATACGCAACGCATGGCTTGAAGAGCATACCCGGTGTACGCCTGATAGGCACAGCGCAGGAAAAGGCCAGTGTAGCTTCCTTTGTCCTGGAAGGGTATCAGACCGAAGAAGTTGGCAAGGCACTCAATGAAGAGGGTATTGCTGTCCGCTCCGGCCATCACTGCGCGCAACCTATCTTGCGTCGCTTTGGTGTCGAGGCCACGGTACGTCCTTCTTTTGCGTTCTACAATACATGTGAAGAAATTGATCGCCTGCTGGCAGTGGTACGCCGTCTGGCAAATCAAAAAAGGAATTGAAGCAAGGCATTTACACGCTGGTCATGCCAGGCCTGCTAGCCTTGGTGTGCCAGCGTTTTTTTATCTGCATCAGCAACAATATGCTTGCTGAAATCAAGCACAGCACAGGCGAGAGTGACATCCATATCGAGCAGATTCACCTTCTTTGGTGGCAGCAATCTGCTGTGGTCTGCTGTAATCCACTTGAAATGCAGCAGCGTCCTGCATATGCATATCTGAATTAATTCGCTTACTTTTTATCGTACACACGGTATATTCAAGCTGTCTTTACCCCTAGAGGATTTTCAGGCTCGCGCAGTGTGGCGAGCCATTTTTTTTAGGCAATCACCAATCAGGATGAGTCGGCGAACAGGTGCACCCACTTTGCCTATCCCTGATCGCGAACGGCATAGCAACCAGGTCAGGACATTCACAGCGTCCATAGCATGAAATGGTAAAGCTGATCCGGGTTTCGGGCCATGGATGTTACACCTGGTATGTGTGGGCTTGGAGTTTTTCCTGGCCCTGTGGCTGAAATACACATGGCCATGACATTGATCATGCACACACCAGACCCAGTACCTTCATTGTTACGACTGTCGGCAAGAAGGCCGCTGCGATCATTGGTATTAGTGCAAGCGTCAAGAAACAGGATTATGATAAGGGGCGCTGGGCGTCAGTATTGCCAAAGCCTGTAGCGCCCGCCCCGACAGTTACCGTCCGTTTAAATAAATTATAGAATCAGGAGAATAAGATGACACGTCAGACCGCAAATGATTTTAAACCTGAAGTACTGCGTTTATTTGATCAGTATGTGCATGGCGTTATTGATCGCCGTGCTTTTTTGCATTCGGCCAGTAAATACGCAGTCGGTGTAGTGACTGCAGAGACTTTATTGCAACAGCTTAGCCCCAATTTCGCGCAGGCCCAGCAAGTACCAAAGACGGATGCGCGGATACAGGCCAAGTATGTTGAATATCCTTCACCCCAGGGTTCTGGCAGCTTGCGTGGCTATCTGGTCACTCCCGCCGAAATCAAGGGGAAATTGCCGACGGTGCTGGTAGTGCATGAAAACCGGGGCTTGAACCCACATATCGAGGATATAGCCCGACGCCTGGCGCTGGATGGCTTTATTGCCTTTGCCCCGGATGCGCTGGCGTCGCTGGGCGGCTACCCTGGTGATGAAGACAAAGCGCGTGAACTGTTTCCCAAACTGGATCAGAACAAGATACGTGCAGACTTTATTGAGGCCGCTGCGATACTGAAAAAACTACCAGAAGGCAACGGCAAGGTAGGTGTGGTCGGGTTCTGTTTTGGCGGCGGCATAGCCAATTTCCTGGCGACCAGAATCCCCGACCTGGCTGCTGCAGTGCCTTATTACGGCGGTCAGCCAAGTGAAGAAGATGCTGCAAAAATCAAGACACCACTCTTGATACATTATGCCGGTACGGATGAGCGCATCAATGCCGGATGGCCCAAATATGAAGCCGCACTGATCAAGGCAGGGGTTAAATACCAGGCGTATGTCTACGCCGGTGTGCAGCATGGATTTAACAACGACACGACACCACGTTATGACCAGGCAGCCGCAACATTGTCCTGGCAGCGCACAGTAGAGTTTTTTAAAACCAATCTGCGGGCCTGACATTGCAAGCTATTCTTCATGACTTCATTCGGATAAGTCATGAAGAACACTGCACAATAATTCTGCTTTCAGCTACAACAGTTGGGCATGCACGTGGCGCAATAAAATGCCCGGCTATGGAATTCTGCATTTCAGTCGAAACACACTCAAATGCAGTTTCCCCTCTGAAATTTATGAGACTGCCAAAAGAGCTATTTTATTTTTTTCCCCAACACGTTTAAGCTGCTGGCCGGTAAATTGACAGTGATGCTGGCAGCATCACTGTCACCGGCGCTGCGTGCGAGGATGACTTTATAGGCTGCTGCATTAATCTGCCAGGTTTTTGTCTTGCTGTCGTACATACCCAGCAAACGCAGATCGACGTTCAGGCTGACTGATTTGCTCTCGCCGGGAAGCAATTCAACTTTATCCCATGCAACCAGACGTTTTGGTGCCTCCCATTTACCGGCAGTCGGCGAGACATATACTTGCGGCACATCCTTGCCAGCTACTTTACCGGTGTTGGTAACCGTAAATTTAACTTGCATAGTATTGTTGATGTACTTGCTGCTAAAGCCAGAATAAGCGAACTTTGTATACGATAAACCGTGACCGAAGGCGAATAAAGGTTTAAGTCCTTTTGCATCAAACCATTTATAGCCTATCGTTGCACCCTCATGATAACTGACATCGAAACGCTGATCTGGCTTGGCTGGATCACCATCCAGAACTGGTCGGGGCAATTGGCTTTCTGATGCTGCGAAGCTTACCGGCAGATGACCAGACGGATTGACTTCGCCAACCAGTACGCGTGCAATTGCTTCGCCACCACTTGTGCCGGGATACCAGGCTTCCAGCACAGAAGCAACCTGGTTAATCCATGGCATCGTGACAGGTCCACCGGTTTCCAGTACGACCACGGTTTTTTTATTGGCAGCAGCAAGTGCTGTAATCAAGGCATCCTGATTAGATGGAAGCGAGAGGGAAACAGCGTCATTGGCTTCGCCTATCCATTGCGTTGCAAAGACAAGAACGATATCAGATTGCGCGGCGAGGGCAGTTGCCGCTTTGATGTCTGTGCCCGTATCGTAGCTTATTTGCGCCTGCGGCATGTAACGCTGTATTGCCTTTAATGGTGATGAAGGGTGATAAACAACCGGCCCTGGCCAGGCAGCAGGCTCCAGGCCTTTGACTGCATTACCACCAATTGGATAGACCTGCGATGATCCTCCACCCGAAAGTACACCCACATCTGCGTGCGAGCCAATAATCGCTATCTTTTTCAAGTCCTTATGCAGAGGCAATACATTCGCATCATTTTTTAACAGGACCATGCCTTCTTCCGCACCGTATTGACTGACCAGTGCATGTGCGGCGAAATCAATGGTGTTGTCTTTGGGAACCGGGTAATCGAACAGGCCTTTGTCAAACATGGTACGCAGGATGCGTTTAAGCATGTTATCGAGACGTGCCTGGGGAACTGCGCCATTTGTCACGGCCTCTTTTAAGGCACCGGAAAAATAGGGACTGGCGTCAAATTCCCAACCTGATTCCTGATCCAGGCCATTATTTGCCGCTGCCACCGTGCTGTGGGTCGCGCCCCAATCGGACATGACATAGCCATGATATCCCCAATCAGCTTTTAATACCTGGTTGAGCAAGTAATCATTTTCGCAGGCATAGACACCGTTCAAACGGTTATAGGAACACATGACAGAACCGGGATCAGATTTTTCAATCGCAATTTGCATTGCCAATAAATCCGACATGCGGGCACTGGCATCATCGATCTTGGCATTGAGTGTGAAGCGCCCGGTTTCCTGGCTATTGACAGCATAGTGTTTTAAAGTGGAAATGACATGATTGGATTGAATGCCATTGATTTGTGCTGCAACAATTGTCCCTGCGAGTAAAGGGTCTTCGCCCGCATATTCAAAATTGCGGCCATTGCGTGGTTCACGCATGAGATTGACGCCACCCGCAAGCATGACGTTAAAACCGGACGCACGCGCTTCAGCGCCTATCATGGCACCGCTCTTAAAGGCCAGCTTTTGGTTCCAGCTTGCGGCAGTCGACATACCCGAAGACAATGAAGTACGCTCACGTGCTGTTGGCCCGCTTCCCTGTGTCGCTACACCAACGCCTGCATCGGTTTCAAATTGCGCGGGAATTCCCAAGCGTGGCACGCCTTCTACATAACCAGCCGAGTGGGGTATTGCGGCAGGATGCATCTTCAAATTTTTCCAGGCAAGCTCTGAACCGAAATGGCCAAATACCAGTTTCAATTTTTCATCCTGCGTCATTTCTTTCAGCACCAAATCCGCACGCTGATCGGCAGTGAGAGACGTATTCATCCATGGTATGGATGTCACCACCGTGTTTACCGGGTGCAGATCTGCAGAATTTGCGCTTGCAGTGCACAGGATGCCAGCGACGGCAAGTACTGAAATTTTTAGCTTAAACATGGTTCCTACCTAAGTTGGGAAATAGTAATTTAGTCGTTTATAAGGTGTCAGCAACTGACACAATGGGTAAAAAAACTATGTAGGATTTACACAAAACCGCCCTGGCTGCGTTGTAGCTCCTGGCCGTATAAAAACTGTCGTCGCTGATGCCTTGCCAGTACGATTTTGCGTAAGTCCTGCTATTCTAATTTAATAAATATTGAAATGGGAAGCTTTCCAATAATGCGAAGCACTTGTGTAAAATCAATTGTCTAGCTACCCCCTGACATAGCAAAGGCAGGATGTCCGTCTGCTTTAAAGTGTATAAGTCTTGCGTGTCTCAAAGGCTTCCTTCCAGATGTATCGCTTCGCCGGGTTTAAGCTGTATATCAATCACTTTGTCGGCATAGCGAACTTTTCCAGCACCAGACCCTGCTACAGAGCGTATCGTTGCTGTACTGAGTTTGCCGTTCACCCAGGCGATGTCAACTTCAAAGCCACCGCGTGCGCGCAAGCCTTTCACTGAACCTGTTGGCCATGAGGATGGCAGTGCCGGTAGCAGGTGAATTTCACCAGTTTGTGACTGCACCAGCATTTCACAAATGGCGGCGGTGGCACCGAAATTGCCATCGATCTGAAATGGTGGATGGGCGTCGAACATATTGGGGTAGGTGCCCCCTGCATTATTGCCCTCACTGCCAGTTCCAGCTTGCTGGGCCGCACGTGCGCCCGGCTTGGCGAGTTGGCCGCGCAGCATTTTATAAGCGTGATCACCGTCAAGCAGCCGTGCCCAGTAAGCCGTTTTCCAGGCCATAGACCAACCTGTGCCAGCATCGCCACGGCCTTCAAGTGATTTGCGTGCTGCGCTGGCAAGTTCTGGCGTCTTGGTAGGGGAAATCTGGCGTCCGGGGAACAATGCAAATAAATGGGAAACATGGCGGTGGGTATCACCAACTGTATCCAGCACGGGATCTTTCTTCTCATTCAACCATTCCAGCAGCTGCCCCCAACTGCCGATGCGTGGTGTAGCGAGTTTGTCCCGCATGGCTGCCAGTTGATTGCGAAACGCCTGATCGTTACCAAGTATGTCGGCTGCTTCAATGGTGTTGGTGAATAAATCCCAGATGATTTCCTGATCGTAAGTGACACCGTCTTCGATAGGGCCATGTTCCGGTGACCAGCCTTGTGGGGCAACGAGACGTCCATCTGGCAAGGTTTTCAAATGATCTTGCCAAAATGTGCAAACTTCTTTCATCATTGGGTAGGCGACAGTACGCAAGAAATTCAGGTCTTGTGTGAAAGCATAGTGCTCCCAGAAATGTTGCGCATACCAGGCATTGCCCGTCTTGTTCCATATGTAGCCCGTGGCACCAAATGGATTGGATTCTGTACGCACAGCCCAGCCGCGCACAGGTTTTTTGTCTTTGGTGAGAAATGTTTCTTCAGGAGGATGAGATTTTCCATTGCTTTCAACTGGTCTGGCAGGGTGAGCAATTGCATGCGCTGCGGTTGCAGAGACCAGCTGACGATAGATAGGTGTGACTCCCTGCACAAAAGAAAAGAAGGGTTGCGCCAGTTCATGCAGGTTGGTTGGCTCTGCTGGCCAGTAATTCATTTGGATGTTGATATTGGTGTGGTAATCCGAATTCCAAGGCGGGGTCAAACTGTTGTTCCAGAGCCCCTGGAGATTGGCTGGCAGGGAGTCGCGTGAGCTGGAGATCAGCAGGTAGCGTCCGAATTGAAAAAACTGCGCTTCAAGTCCGGGGTCACCGCCTTCTGTCGTATAAGCCTCTATGCGTTTGTCAGTCGGCAGTGCGCGGCGTAGTGGTGATGTTTCACCCAGATTGATGGTGACGCGGTCAAACAGTGCATGAAAATCTTTTTGGTGTTCAGTACGGAGCGCAGTCACTGTACGGGCCGCAGCAGCACTCACCTGCGCCGTCACGCGTGGCAATGGATGTGCGCCTTGAAAGTTCTTTGTCGGATCAATGATGTAACTCGTACCTGCTCCAAGGATAAGGGTAAGCGAATCGCAGTTGGTAAAGTTGATTTGATTATCACTGATGACGACAGTGCCGCCTTCATTCAAGACTTGAACCTGACTCACATAATCCATGACGTTGCCGGACTGCGGCGGCGGTGCTGACTGGTTATTTTTTCGCTGTTGAGGCAGTACATATCCAGCGAGCGATCCGCTGGCGTAGATACGGTTTCCCGTGGCTGAAATATGTGCGTCATGCATGTCCGTGACTGCTATCGATCCTGTGTACTGACCCGGTTTGTCGGCGGTGAGTCGCATGACAATGACTTGTGCCGGATAACTGGCAAAAGCATCACGGTGAAATCTGACGCCATCGTGTGTGTAAGTGACGCTGTGCACACCTTGTTTGAGGTTGAGTTCGCGTACGTAGTTGCTGCTTGCCTTATCATGATCAGGCAGATTTATGTAGACGTCGCCAAATGCCTGATAGGCACCCATGAGTTTGCTGTCGCCGGTCCAGAGCGTAATGTCGTTGAATTGAATGTGCTCGCGCGCGAGTTGACCGAAAATCATGGCACCTATACGTCCGTTACCAATGGGAAGTGCCTCGCGCTCCCACCCTTGTGGTGTGTCAGGAGCTGGCGCAAGGTAACGCAAGGTCAGATCGTTGGCAGTGCTGGCCCCGGCCACGACGGTGACAAAGAAAAGTGTGAGCAACAATACACAGCGCAACAGGATAGTCATATAGCGTAAATACACCGAAAAATTGTAGAATACTTGCGATTAGTTGTTGCTCAAGGCGTGCCTGCCAACAATGCACACCCAATGTACATCCTAAGCACCACTTTGTGCCGTCCGGATGCCACAGCATTGCATTGTCGATCTTATCCAACCTGACTATAACAAGACATTGCGATTCTACTCAAGGAAATGATGGGCTTGGAAATATTGAACAGCGGACAAAGCAGCAAATTGAACACAATGAATGTTTGCGCTCGCAATCCGGACAATTTAACAACCGTCTTGTCCTGTCACCGGTGTACCGAACACGATTCCGCGCCCTGCTGTACTCATATACACGGTGCCAAACTTATTCATGTCACCTACCACAAACTGACCATCTCCTGGCCCGCCATATTGATGGGCATCGTCATTGATACGCACCCAGCTTGCTCCAACATCTTTCGAGCAGAATAGGCCGCGAGTACCCGCAACAGTACCCCATATGTAGACCGTGGGGTAGTTTGATCCCGCTGCCGCCTTGCCAAATCCAACAGCTGCCGCATAACTGACGTTGTTCAAGTAGGCAATGCTTGCTCCCGAATCAGTAGCACGTGCCAGGCCACCATCATATAAAGGCAGCCAGATATCACCTTCCCTCCCTGGCGCAGCACGCATCAGCTTTGAACTTTTCCCTGACGAGATTCTGGCCACTTCAGAGAAACTGATACCCGCATTTGTACTGACCAAAAGACGGTCGCCATGTAAGGCATAGAATTTATTGCCGTTGACTGCATCCGCAACCGGTCTCGCATTGCTGATGTCGAGTCCGGCAATCACAGTCCAGCTCGTCCCTGAGTCAGTTGAGTAATAACTGGTCGTTGATCCTTCGGGGCTATGCAAAATAACTTTTCCATCGGCACTGATAGCGACCTGGCCATTCTTTCCATTCATGCTTGCGGTTTTTGTCCAGCTAATGCCCATATCTGTCGATATATACATGGCGCTACCTACGCGCACGATCACATGCGTGGCTTGTGTTGCAAAAGCCAAACCGGTTGTGGTACCCATTGTTGGTGCATTGATGGTGGCGTACTGTGCCACATCACTATGACGGAAACCATCATAGTCGCCTATCGCAGAAATGATAGGACCGCCGGGAATACTGATTAAATTTAATGGCACTGTTTCTTCCAGATTCGCGACATTAAATTTCCATGTCGCAGGCACGGCGTCTATATTTGATGTCTTAAAAACGCCATTGCCGGAGACCACCATCACGGTTTTGGTGTCATAGGGATCGAACTCGATGCTGCCCGCCCAGTGGATAGAATTAGCCTTTATCCAGGCTATGCCATTCGTGTCTAATGTAAATCCACGTGCATAAATATCAATCCAGGTCTTGCCACCATCTGTGGTCAAGAAAATCTTATCTCCACGGCCACCAGATTGAAAGTAATTGATGGTGGAGACAATGATGCGGCTACTATTATTTGGATCAACAGAAATACCTGCATAAGCACGATTCAGCCTTGGTGTGATATTAGTCCAGTTGCCGGTAGATATTTTATATTTCCAGACCTGCCCCTGATCCATGCCTTCGCTATTGCGACTGTCTCCCCAGGGGCCAGCACCGTTGGCATAGGTAATAATGAGATCGTCATCAGCAATTACTGCGCGGTGCGGCATTAAAGCAGTTGGCCCGCCAGTGACAGCCGTAAATGTTTGGCCAGCATCTGCCGACATGTACAGATTGTCACCTGCAAGAGCATAACGGGATACACCCAAAAATAGTCTTTGTGTCGCCTTGTCCGAAATGCTGTGTGGGTCCAACACCACAAAACTTATACCATTGCGATTTGACGTGGTGTTCACATCCAGGTTGGCGAGATGCTCCCAGGACAAACCGCCATCGACACTTTTGAATATTCCATTGGCACGCGTACCAGCGTATAAGATATTGCCGTTGGCGGGGTCTACTTGCAATTTCTCGCCGGTATTGCGCCCCATGCCATTACCATTTACCTTGAACTGCCTGCTTACATCAATTTTTGTAAAAGTCTGGCCATAGTCGCTGGATTTTAAAATGGCGCTACGGCCGCCATTAAGGTAACTAATGCCTGCCAGCAGATATACCTTGTTGGTTGCAGTAGGATCAATCGCGATGGATTCGATACCCAATAAACCTGTTTCTTGGTCAGAGACCCAATCAGTCAATGGAATCCAGCGCGAATGCAGTTTATCCCAGCGATAGGCACCGCCAACGTCTGTGCGGGCATAAATTAATCCCTGCTCAGTTTTGCTGGTGATAATTCCTGACACAAATCCACCACCACCAATGGCTACGCTGTTCCAGTGGTAACTCTGGGCGTTGGCGATATTACATGCAGCTATGACAAACAATAGTCCCAGGTAACGATGGATATACACCAAGACAGTTTTCATGCTCGCTCGCTGACATGTTCATTTGTTGATTTAGTCAAGATTTTTGCCTGTCTCTTCAAAGTAAAGTAATACATCTGACACCATGTTCTTTGACAAAATCCCGAGGATATCAATGCTTTTTTCATGCGCAAGCTTCCTCATGTGCAGAGCTTAGACTTGCAATGAGAGCGCATAAAGGCTTACGCAAAACCGCCGCAGCGGCGTTGCATCACGTGGCCAGCACATGCTGGGTATTTATTGACTATGTCTCACCATATTTATTATTGCGCTTCTACAGATGCGGAGTTTGCATAGTCCATAGTAGCGCTTTCAATCAATTCTAAATCGGCTGTAGTTCGCTGCAATTGTGAAAACCACCAAGCAGGCGAATGATATTGAGGCATGATCAGATGCGAAACGACGTGGGGCATTTGATATGCCACATCTTCTGCTTGATCAATTCAGGCCTTGCCAGAGCGATAAGTACCTGATGATGCAACGGTATGGCAGATGGAACTGGCACGGTACTACCGATGTTTGTTATTTCAAGGAGGGGTATCGATTTTGACGCAATTAATGTGGTTTTTAAACATACGCTTCTGTATTTATAGTTTCATCAGCTTAAGAATCAGTTCGATTGACAAATAATATAAATTGCGGTGACAGACTTGGGAAGTCGCTCTGGCAGAGGGCAGGATATTGCGGGAACACCACGGGAGTTTGCCTGCCAATTATCTCCTTGCCGAATATCATTCGCCTGCTTGGTGGTTTTCACAATTGCTACCTCATAGCCTAGCTTGTAATTTATGACAAACAAAATGAATGCGTAGTGTGGTCTGCCATGCTGCCAGCATCAGCTGGAACGCGATAAAACGAGTGAGACAATTCAATGAAAATGAAGCGCACGTGTTATTTGGCCCATCGTCGGTAACGACGATCGGGCCATCTTTTCCCTTTTTGTAGTCGTCCGTTTATACCCTGCATGGTCGCAATAGGGGTATATGATGTTTTGTCCGGCGTCAATGCGGCCAGCCGATAAAAAGCGGCGAATCATGACGCAGGCATAAAATTTGGTCGTATATCGCCATCTGGATTTTTTTATCAAAAAATGGAAACGTTACCAAATTAAATAAAAGGTTTTTATATAGGACTTACGCAAAATTGTCCCAGCATGGCGCCAGCGACGAAGACAGTACTTTAGTACGGCAAGGAGCTGCAACGCAGCTGGGGCGGTTTTGCGTAAGTTCTATTACAGATGAATTGTCCGGTTTTACTTTGTCAACCAGCACGATCTAATGAGGGAGGTATTGATTTTTCAATTTCAAATTTGCAGTAAATAAGGCATGTGAAGAGCGTAGAAAATCCAATAGATAAAAAATCGCAAACCGAGTCAAACGGGGGAAGACAAGATGAAACAATATAATAAAACCGCTATAGCACTGGCAGTGGCACAGATTGCTTTGATGTCGAGTAGTGCAGTGATAGCGCAAGTGGCTCCAGCAACTGGTGCAGGCACAGCGCCTGCAACCAGTGAACCTGCAATTGTTACTGTCACAGGGCAGCGTGCAGCATTGAATTCAGCACAGAAAATCAAGCAAAATTCTGACGAAATCGTCGACTCTATCGTTGCTGACGATATCGGCAAACTGCCAGATCGCTCGGTGACAGAAGTCTTGCAGCGTGTTGTGGGCGTGACCATAGACCGCACCATGAGCAAAAGCGATCCCGAGCATTTTTCGGTGGAAGGATCTGGCGTCTCAATTCGCGGCCTGAACTATGTGCGTTCAGAACTGAATGGTCGGGATTCATTTTCTGCCAATGGTGGCCGCTCTTTGAATTTCGAGGATGTTCCGCCTGAGCTGATGGCCGGCGTAGACATCTACAAAAATCCTTCTGCAGAACAGATTGAAGGGGCCGTCGGCGGTCTGGTCAATCTTCGTACTGCACTGCCGTTTGATTTCAAGGGGATGAAGGCGGCGATTTCCACTCAGGGAACTTATTCCACGCTTAAAGGTGGCAAGACTTCACCTTCGATTTCAGGCATGTTCTCTAACCGCTGGGATACCGGCATTGGTCAAATCGGTGTTTTGGTTGACCTGGCCTATTCAGAAAGCGCGACCCGTACTGATGCGTTCCAGGTAGAACCGTATTATCCACGCACAGACGTCGTGGATGGAAAAACCGTCTGGATTCCCAAGGGCGCTCAGTGGCGGACGCTGGAATTTGATCGTAAGCGTGAAGGGGCATATGGCGCATTGCAATGGAAGAATGCTGATGTCCAGTCTTCACTGACAGTCTTCAAATCGCGCTATAAAATGCAGTGGGACGAGAATGCGATCTTCGCCCAGTCCAGTCCTTATAACATCAACGTCAGCAAAGATGCGACGTATGATGCCAGCGGTAATTTGCTCACTGGCACACTCACTGATCCTAAAGACGGCGGCATCAATTTTGGTGGTGATACAAGGTCAGCCAACCGTCAATCAGAAACGCAAGATGTATCCTGGAACCTGCGCTGGAGGCCGACCAATAGCTGGACCTTGACATCAGATTTCCAGGTCATCCGCGCCACCACACAGAGTTTCGATTCCACTGTTGCCACTGGCGTGCAGTTACCAAAGGAAAAATTGGATTTGTCTGGCAATATTCCCAACTTGATTTTTGATGCGGCGGACAGAGCCTATATGGCGGATCCCAACAATTATTACTGGGCGTTTACCATGGAGCATAAGGACCAGAGTGTCGCTCATGAGAAGGCCTGGAAGGGGGATGCCAAATATGAATTTGATCACTCTGTGCTGCGCGACATTCGCTTTGGTGCCCGCCTCACTGATCGCGATTCCCTGACACAGAATTCCAATCCCAGCTTTAACTGGTCTCCCATTTCACAACCATGGCAAGTTGGCTGGAATATCAGCAAGCTGGCCTCGCTTGGCGATCCTCGCTTCAGTGGTAATACCAATCTTCATGTTTTCGACAATTTCTTCAACGGTAAAGTCGCTGTACCATCATTGATTTTCCCTAACGTGGCGTTGGCTACGGGCTATCCTGACAGTTATGCTGCCTTGCACAAGTATCATGACATTTTGTGTGCAGAGCAAGTCAAGGCGCAGGGTTGGGGTAGTTGCGATCCCTGGGTACCAGCAAGCTTTGGCACGGACCCGTCGGGTACCAACAGTCAGAGTGAAAGAACCAAAGCTTTTTACAGCCAGCTTCGCTTTGGCTTTGATGACCTGAAATTCCCGGTTGATGGCAATATTGGTGTGCGATATGTCAGCACGGATGCGACCGCGCACGGTTACACGGTCTTTAAATCGACTCTGCCGACCATACCCGCAGGTGCCACCGTCGCCGGCAGTATCGTGCCAAACATCCCGGTTTTTGCCAAGGATCAGAACTACACTAATTCGTACAGCAATGTTCTTCCCAGCCTGAACCTGAGGATGAAAGTCAGTGACAAACTGCAGTTCCGGTTTGCTGCCGCTTCTGCCATGTCACGTCCTGATTTCAGTCAACTGCAAGGCTACACCGCACTTTCGGAAGACGTTAAAACAACCACCACCACCGTAGGCAATGTCAGTACCGTGAGAGTCGACCAGGTTAGTTTAACCGGGATAGCATCCGGCAATCCCAACTTGAAGCCCGCCACTTCAAATCAGATTGATCTCACCGCTGAATGGTACTTTGCGCCAGCAGGTTCATTGACGGTTGCCGTCTTTAACAAACGACTTAAAGATATCATCATCAATAGTGTGTATAGCTACCCTATACCGGACGTGACCGGGACGATGCAAAGCTTTACCGTTACCGGGCCGATTAACGGTGCCAAGGGTACGGCGCGCGGTATAGAAGTGGCGTATCAGCAGTATTTTGATAAGCTGCCTGGCTGGATGTCAGGGTTCGGGATACAAGCCAATTTTACCTACGTAGACAGCCATCAGGATTTGTACAAGCCAGTTAACCAGACTTACTGCACAGGAGGTAACACTGCCGATAATTTGAATCTGAATCTCAATGGCTGCGACGTCAATGGACTCACTTTTGGTAATCTGCCGCTGGTCAATTTGTCGCGTCAGTCTTACAACCTTGCTCTCATGTACGACAAAGGGCCGATATCCGCCCGTCTGGCCTACAACTGGCGTTCCAAAAGCCTGCAAGCGGTTAACGTCAATGGCACTCAGGGTAGCGACGGTACAGATAGCAATCCGGCGAGCCCGACTTACGGCCAGCATAACGTAACCTGGGGTTTGCCGACCTGGGCTGATGCGTATGGTCAGCTGGATGCGTCTATTTTCTATAAAATCAATGAACAATGGTCATTCGGGCTGGAAGCGCAGAACATCAATGACGCACAGTTCAAGCAGTTGATGGATCAGCATACAGGTACCAAAGGAAGGGCCTGGTTTGTGTCAGGTCCGCGTTATACGGCGCAAATGCGTTACACCTTTTAAAAAACGGCCTCTGGCGGACTGCCGGTCTGGTTTTCAGATCGGCAGATCTGTCATTGCATCCGTGATTTTTTCCTGGCGATATCAATTGATATCACGTGAAATCTATATAAACAATGGGATCTACGCATGAATAATGTTACCGGCCATCTCCTGACTTTTTTAAGCGTGCTGACCCTGGCTACCAGCAGCCTGGCGGCCGAGCCAACTGTGCCAGCTGCACGTGCTGCAAACCAACCACAATTGATTCAAAAAGACGGACGCTATACCCTGATGGTTGATGGCGCTCCTTTTGTGATGTTAGGTGCGCAAGTACATAATTCAAGCAATTATCCTGAAGCGCTAAAGAAAGTCTGGCCTGCTATTCAGGATATGCATGCAAATACGGTGGAAATTCCGGTTGCCTGGGAACAGATAGAAGCGGTAGAGGGAAAATTTGATTTTAGCTATGTAGATACGCTACTGGAGCAGGCACGTCAACACAAAGTACGTTTAGTGTTATTGTGGTTCGGGACCTGGAAAAACACAGGGCCGCAATACACGCCTGAATGGGTCAAGTTTAACAATCAGCGTTTCCCGCGCATGATGGATAAGAATGGCAAAGTGAGCTATTGCCTTTCACCTTTTGGTGAAGAAACCTTGAAGGCCGACAAGAAAGCCTTTGTTGCATTGATGAATCACATCAAAAACCGTGATCAGCTACATCATACTGTCATCATGATGCAGGTGGAAAATGAAGTTGGAACCTACGGTCTGGTGCGTGATTTCAGCCCCCAGGCACAGGTCAGATTCAAGCAAGACGTGCCTCAAGCGGTGCTGGATCATAAAAAATCTCCAGTTGCTTTAGCTGCAAAAGGCAGCTGGTCAGAAGTATATGGCGATTATGCAGATCAATATTTCCATACCTATGCGATAGCCAGTTATATTGAAGAAATTGCCAAGGCAGGACGTGCGGTTTATGACTTGCCCATGTATGTCAACAATTCCTTGCGTGATCCTTTGGAGCCTATGGCACCCTGGAAAGATAATTTCGCCAGTGGTGGCCCGACCTATGATGCAATCGACATTTATAAAGCCGCCGCACCCCATATCGATATCGCTGCGCCTGATATCTACAGCGCTGATTCAAATAAATTCAAGGCAACCCTTGATCGGTTTCAACGTCAGGACAATGCCCTGATGCTGCCGGAAATGGGCAATGCCGCCGAATATGTCCGGTATGCCTACCTGGTTTTGGGTCGTGGTGCTTTGGGCTTCTCTCCCTTTGGTATCGACTATACCGAATACAGCAACTTCCCTTTAGGTTCAAAGATGACCGGCAAACCTATGGTGGAACCGTTCGGCAAGATCTATGCAGCTTTCAGGCCGATGGAGCGGCAATGGGCACAGTGGGCTTTTGAAGGTCGTACCTACGGCGTTGCAGAAAATGATGCACGTACAGACCAGACGATCAGTCTTAAAAACTGGAAGGCCACGATCTCTTTTCGTGAATGGCAATTTGGTGACAAAGGGATGTTCCCAGGTATAAAAGACTTACCTGAACATACAGATATACCTAATGGCGGGGTCGCTATTGCCCAAATTAGCAACAATGAATTTATCATCGTCGGGCAATATGCGCGAGTGAGAATTGACTGGGCAGGCGCTAACGATGGCAAGACCTCCATGTGGGGCCGGGTGGAAGAAGGGCACTATGATGCGTCGGGAAAATGGATCATGGAACGCAATTGGAATGGTGACCAAACCGACTATGGACTTAATCTGACAGGTACCCCGGTGGTCCTTAAAGTCAGAATGGGTATGTATTAGAGCCATAATATTAGCGCCATAAGAGCCATACAAAGTGCCACTGAAGATCAGTGCTGCCATAAAAAATACAGGAGACAACGCAATGCGAATTAAACCGATGACGACTTTGGCCATAAGCCTGGCCCTGGCGGCGGCTAGCCATGCCCGGGCGGGCAGTTTTGAAAAAAATGCCAGTGGCATCGTGGTAAAGCCAGACCATGGCGTGGTGAAGGAAATCAGACTGGAAGTCATGCGCGACAATATCATTCATGTCCTTAAGCTTGACCAGCCAGGCAAACAACTTACGCCTTCAATGATGACCGTTGCTACACCCTGCGCCTGTAGTTTTACCGTTACCAAATTGGAACAGGCCAGCGAGGGACCGGCGGTCAAGCTCGACGCCGGCAAGATATCGGTCAAGGTATCGCTGACGACAGGACGGGTGCAGTTTTACAATAGCAAAGGTGAAATTTTTTTGAATCAGTCATCTGAAAGCCTGACCCCGGTTAGCGTAGACGGGCAAGCTTTCCTGGCCATCAAGGAAGCGTTTAACCCCGGCACCAAAGATGCCTTTTATGGCCTTGGTCAACACCAGAACGGGCAGATGAACCTGAATGGGGAAGACGTACTCCTGGCGCAGCACAATATGGATGTGGCTGTTCCCTTCGTCGTGTCAGACAAAAACTATGGCATCTTATGGGACAATAATTCCATATCCCGGTTTGGTGATCCCAAGCCCTATGGTCCCATGGGGCGCGATCTGAAACTGCTGGACGATGAAGGTAAGTCTGGTGGCCTGACAGCACGCTACTATGTCGGAGGCAAGTTGGTGTTGACTCGTCATGAGCATGATATTGCCTATCAGTTTCTCAAGGACGTGGCCGAAAACTGGCCAAAAGAAATCGGTGCACTGAAAGACCTGAAAGAGGTCAAAGTTGTTTGGGATGCCAGCCTGAGTTCTGATAAAACCGGCGTTCACAAGATGCAGTTGTATGCTTCCGATTATGCGACTTTAAGTCTGGATGGCAAACAAGTTCTCGATGTCTGGCGTCAGGGATGGAACCCCTGGTACCATAATTTTGAAGTGAAATTTACCAAGGGCAAGCCAGTTAAGCTGCATCTGGAATGGAAACCCGCCGGTGGTATGGTCGCCGTCACCCATAATGATCCCTTGCCTGAGTCAGAACGCCATTCTCTGACCTTCTCTTCCGAGATCGCGCAAGGTATCAACTACTATGTGATCAATGCCGACAATATCGACAATGTGATAGCTGGTTACCGTCATTTGACGGGACAAGCGCCGATGATGCCGAAATGGGCTTACGGCTATTGGCAATCGCGCCAGCGCTATGAAACCCAGGAGCAGATATTAGACACGGTTCGCGAATACCGCAAACGCGGCTGGCCGCTCGATAATATTGTTCAAGACTGGTTTTATTGGCCAGAGAACGGTTGGGGCTCGCATGACTTCGATAAGGCGCGCTTCCCGGACCCCAAAGGCATGGTTGATGAAATCCACAAAAACCACGCACGCGTCATGCTTTCTATCTGGGGTAAATTTTACTCCAATACCGACAACTATAAAGAGTTCGAATCCAAAGGACATATGTGGACCAGGAACGTCGAAAACGGCGATCTGGATTGGGTCGGCCCGGGTTACAAAAACAGTCACTATGATCCTTATACAAAAGAAGCCCGTGACATATATTATCGACAGATAAAGAGCAAGCTTGTCGATTTGGGTTTTGATGCGTGGTGGATGGACAATAGTGAACCTGACATTCTGTCTAATACACGTCCGCAAGACTTTAAAAAACTGATAGGGCCTACCGTTTACGGTGCAGGTGAAATCACTTTTAATTCCTATAGCCTGATGCATACCAAGGCACTGATTGATGGCCTTAATCGTGATCAGCCCGATACCCGGCAATTCATTCTTTCACGCTCAGGTTTCGCCGGTATTCAGCGCAATGCGGTTGCTGTCTGGAGTGGCGACACGGTGGCGCGCTGGAACAATCTGTATGACCAGATTTCGGCAGGTGTAGGTTTTTCCATGTCAGGTATTCCCAACTGGACACACGACATCGGTGGCTATGCCCAGGAAAACCGTTTCCAGGTAGGTGACATAGGTTCTGCGCAGGAAAATCGTAGTGCAGGTACCAATAAAGTCAATTCTGACGATCTAAAAGAGTGGCAGGAATTGAACTTGCGCTGGTTCCAGTTTGGGGCCTTTACACCGCTGTTCCGTTCACACGGTGAAGTCGTCAAGCGCGAAATCTATAATATTTCGCCAGATGGTTCTGACATGCGCGAATCCATGGTGTGGTATGACAAGCTGCGCTATCGTTTGATGCCCTATATTTATACTGCAGCCTCAGACATTTATTATAGTTCCGGTACTATCATGCGTGGTCTGGTGATGGATTTCCCCAAGGATGATAGTGTCAAGGACATCAAGGATCAATACCTCTTTGGTCATGACTTGATGCTTGCTCCCGTCTATGTATATGGCGCACGTGAACGCAAGGTATACATGCCCGCGGGGGCCGCATGGTACGACTTTCATACCGGTGATATGTATAAAGGCGGTACTACCGTTACTGTTAAAGCACCTGTCACCCGTATCCCCTTGCTGGTGAAGGCCGGTGCCATCTTGCCTATGGGGCCAGTAACACAATATGTTGATGAGCATCCAGACGCATCTATAACGCTGAATATCTATACGGGTGCCAACGGACAATCCAGTCTGTATGAAGACGACGGTGTCACCAAGGCCTATACACGCGGTGAATTCAGTCGTATTCCGTTTAGCTATGATGACAAGAATGGCATAGTCACCATTGGCGACCGTAGTGGACAGTATAAGGGAATGGTCAGCAAGCGGCAGTTCAAGATACATTTCATCAAAGCCGGAATCTCCAGTGCAGAAAGTTTCGACAGTGCTGATAAAGTTGTGGCTTACGAAGGCAAGGCGATCACAATAAAGAAATAAATTTCTGTAAGATATTTTTTAGGTAAGAGATGAGTAAATTTGTGAATGATCAGGCTGTAGTGGTCAGGCAGGTTTCTTGATATAAATCCGGTACCAGAACTCATTTTATCCTTGTTGATAAAAGGAGTTCTGGTCTGGCGCAAGGCAGGATCAGGCACTACCCTGGTGATAGCACTACACCGCTTTCAGTATGAAATTGCCGGTGTCACGCAATACGGCCTTGGTTTTTGCGGGGCTATCCATCATGCGTGACAGCAGCAAGCCACCTATCATGGATGCCAGCACGGCGTGTGACTTGGCTTCGACATCATCCACACCTTCACGTTGCAACTGAGTGCTGATCAGGCCCAGCAGATTGTTCACGCCATGCTGTATGGTTTCCCTGCCTATGCCCTCATGTCGTATGGCCTCCGGGCCCAGGGCGGCGATGACACAGCCCAGGCCCGGGTTGTCGCTGTGGGCCTTGCTCAGATAGCTGTGTACCAGAGTGCTTAAAGCTTCTTCGTCGGGGGCGGCGGCAATTTTACGTTGCAGTTCAGCCTTGGTGACTTCCAGCGCTGCAGTGCAGGCTTCGGCAATCAATGCCTCCTTGGATTCAAAGTGCTTGTAAAAGCCGCCGTGGGTCAGGCCAGCTTCATTCATCAAATCCGCCACGCCGATGCCGTTGATACCGCGCTCGCGATACAGGCGCGCAGCAGTCTCGACGATGCGCTCTCTGGTTTGCGCAGCTTGTTCACGTGAAGTTCTCATGGCTTTATTCCGGTTAAGCGATCATAAGAGGCGGCAGTTTTGAATCAGCCCGCC
Source organism: Undibacterium sp. Di26W (assembly GCF_049340265.1). NCBI lineage: Bacteria > Pseudomonadati > Pseudomonadota > Betaproteobacteria > Burkholderiales > Oxalobacteraceae > Undibacterium > Undibacterium sp. Di26W. Next base: position 73,389 of record NZ_JBMPOR010000012.1, on the reverse strand, counting down.
CAGTCATGTGGTCGCTGTTTGTCGCTATTTGTCGCGATATTTGACACAGGTTTCTATTTTAGATGATAATCAGCATCTATGAGATTATGTTTATCATCTAATTGAAGGGATTGGTATGAATAAGCTGGCAATGAAACAAAACGATATTCCATTGGCAACGTCCTCATCTACCTCGGCACCGCCCTCCAGACCAACGACAGCGGCAGTGTTGCAAGCCCTGATTACACCGCGCAGACTGGCGACCAGCGACGATGACAGAATGGCCTTGTCAGCCGCCAGGCCCTTCAGTGTTGACCACGCCGGGTTGGATCTGGTGGCCTGGCGCTGGGGGCAAGAGACTGATCCAATAGTGCTATTGTTGCATGGCTGGGAAAGCCGGGCCAGTCACATGGCATCCTTTGTAGCGCCGTTATTGCAGGCTGGTTATGGCATCATTGCACTGGATGGGCCGGCACATGGCGAGTCACAGGGTGAACTCACTCATGTTGTCGATTATGGTAAAGCTGTATTGGCACTGGCAGATCAATTTGGCCCCCCGGCTGCCGTTATCGGCCATTCTGCCGGATCAGCCGCCAGCCTGTATGCCTATGCGCATGGCTTGCGGGTTGCTGCCAGCGTGCAATTATGCGGCCCGGCGTCGCTCAGTCGCGTGGTGCAACGTACTGCTCACCTGGCAGGTCTGAATGCGGAAGAGGCGCACGCACTGGAACAGCAGATGGCGATGCATATAGGTGCACCATTGAGCGACGTGGACCTGCAAGCTCTGCAATCTGGCTTCTTGCACCCCGCGCTGATCCTGCATGATCCGGAAGACCGCGAAATGCCCTACGAAGAAAGTCGGACCCTGGCAGCCGCCTGGCCACAGGCGCAATTACGTCCTGTGGCAGGCACCGGGCACAGACGCATCCTGCGTTCGCCTGCTGTTGTGGATGCTGCAACGGGTTTCATTGTAGAACATGGTACAGGCAAGCTGAACATGCATTTTTCTGGCAGATAGCTTGCATAGCCAGCGGTGGCTGGCTATGCTTGGAGTTGTTTCAACTTCCAAATCAGGCATGCACGATGGGAATGTCAATACCCTTGGTTCAATTGGCTTTTCTGGATCAGATCAAAGGCTTTGTGGCAGTTGGCAGACGCATGAGTATCACGCATGCAGCAGCCGACCTGTGCCTGACGCAATCAGCGGTCAGTCGCCAGATACTGACACTGGAACAACATCTGGGTGTGAAGCTGCTGGCACGGGGACATCGCTCCATCGCCTTCACTGCAGATGGTGAGCGCCTGTTCCGCAGCGCCGATGCAGCCATCCGGCAGTTGCAAGACATCATGGGTGACATCAGCAATAGCACCCAGTCCAGAGCGGTGACCATCAGCGCCAGTATCGGTGTGACTGGCTTGTGGCTGTTACCCAGATTGAATGCATTTCAAAAACTACATCCGGGTATCGATATACGACTCAGTGCCAGCAATCGGGTGGGCGACTTGAATAAGGAAGGCATTGATCTGGCGATACGCTATACCAATGCCAAACTTGCGCCTGGCAATGCAGTGCGGTTGTTTGAAGAATCCATTGCGCCGGTTGCCCATCCTTCCCTGGCGATCAAACCCAAAAAATCCGGCAAACTGACGGTTAAATGGCCGCTGCTGGAATTTGAGGAAAGCCAGAAATCCTGGTTGTCCTGGCATGACTGGCTGGACAGGGAAGATATGCAGAACGCCAAAACCCAGGGCATCCTGCGCTTCAATCAATATGATCAGGTGATACAGGCCGCAGTGGCAGGGCAGGGTATTGCGCTGGGCCGGCTGGAACTGATCCAGAATCCGCTGGATGACGGCAGGCTGGTGCAGTTAATGCCGGCCAGAACGCAAGGTCAGGCCGGGCATGCCTACTGGCTATTGCAAGCGCAGGAAACACCAGGCGCAGAATGCCAGCAAGTCATGCACTGGCTGACGGATGAAGCCAGTAAAACCAGAGAGTGGATATTGCCTGTCAACTGATGCAGTCAGCATGCTCCTTGCAGAACAGTAGCGCATCGTCCATCCTGTCATTACCCCAAAACATCTCGTCGCCCACCAAGAAAGTCGGTGCACCAAATATCTCTTTGGCGATGGCAGTTTCTGTCTGTCGGCGTAGCTTCAATTTATTTTTATCCGAGACCGCCTGCTCAAGAATATCTGCCGCTGGCAGGTGCATGGCAAGCAGTACTTCCATCACCACTTCTGCATTATCGATATCACGATCCTGAGCGAAATTCAATAACATCATGCGCTTGCAATACTCGGCCATCCAGGGTTCGTCGACAGCAAACGCTGCCACTCGCAAGGGCAATACGGCAGAACGCGGAAAATTGCCCGGTTTCTTCCATGGCAAGCCGTATTTAAGGCATAGCCTTTCCATGTCCCGCCACACGTATTCGCCTTTGGCCTTTTGCAGCACGAAAGGTGAAGTCGTCCAGCCAATTGATTGAAACACGGGGCCAAGAAGAAACGGCTGCCAGCGTATTCTGACTCGGGCTCTTTCTGCTTGCTGTTCTATCCGCATGACGCTTAGGTAACTGTAATTGCTGCCAAATTCAAACCAGAAATCGATGACAGGCAAAGCGGTAATCGCGATATCCATGGTGCAGCTTTCAGTAAATGACCAGGCAGCGCAGTTCTATGCTTTCACGCGGCCTGGCGTGTGCCGGGATATGTGGGTGATCAAATGCAGCATGCGGGGTGAAGCGGCTACAGCCATTGAATTGCGAATCATATTGCTTGAAGACAAGGGCCTCATGCGGCTCCATGCGTGAAAAATAAGACCAGCGGTGACGCGCCGCGAAATTGACCAGATAGATTTCCCCAGTCCGGTTGGGGTACCTGACATCGCAGGACACCAGGTCTTTTTGTTCTACCGTACGGGCATCGCAGACCGCCAGCGGTATATCCATTACCGTGTTGCGAATGGGGCGCCAGATATTCACGATACTGTAACGGCGTACCTGTGCCAGTTCTTCCACATCCTGAATCACCAGGTCCAGGCGTTTCTTGCCAGAGGCTTCAGTATAGTCATTGTGGATGCGACCATTTGCTGCAGCCATGCCATTTGCGGCTCTTTTGCCAAAGGACAGAGGCGTGTTCGACGCTTCGCGCTTGCGCAACAGGTGGTCGAAGACATACGCCTTCCTGGCACCGGTAGCCGCCAGGGCCAGTTCCCGCGCTTCCTGATAATACACAGAGCGAATTTCCTCCAGATTCAAGAAGTCCTTCACAGAAGTCGCGGCATCCCACAACTCAAACCCTTCGCGTTCCAGTTGCGGCGCACTATCTGCCTGTCGGGCATCATGGATGCTGATGGGGCGTAAATCGTAGTCAGCACTTTCCCATGGGATGCCTGGCGGTGGCTGGAAGGTATAACTGCAGGGCCGCGTGCCTGAGGGAATGACATAACTCATGCTGGCGACGACCAGACCATCATCTGATGATGGTTTACCCTGAAATTGATATAAGTCTTGTTCTGTCTGGACAATCATGGAAACTCCAATAGTAAGATCAGGAATGAAATACATAAGCCGGGCGTGGCGTTGTATTTCTTCAGTTACTATTGAATCCCATGCCGGGGGGGTACACAAACGACATTTTTGCATCTCACGTATTCGTACAAGGAATGTGAAATACAATTGGTGATCAGGCCGAGGTATAAACCGCCTCATAAGGAATGACAAGATTCTCAAACTCTTGCACGTGCTGACGCTGTTCTCCGACAAAGGCAGTGACATCTATAATTTCGAGTATTTCTTCACGACCATACCTGCGCAGGGCCTCACCTCTTAAGCCCAATTGCACGGCACGACGCTCTACGCACAAACCGGCAGGGTCGTGATCCGGGTCCCATTGCAGGCGCACGTCAGAATCCTGCACGGCTTGTTGCCAGGCTGCTTGTGTTGGGTAATTGTTTAAATCGAGACTTGAGCTGACGCCACTTTCCAGCAACTCATCAAAAAATGCGCGCTTGACGCGTAAGGCCAGTATGTGCTCTTGCCCTGGTTTCTGCGCCCAGCCGGAGCGGAACATCATCCATAGAAAGTTTGGTTTTATCCAACTCATACGGTTGTAACTGAATTCGCCGCCAAAGTATTGATGCTGAACCGCGAAATTGGCAATTTCATGCCGGTAAGCCTGATAGACAATGATAGACGTGTCATCGAATTGCGCCATGACATGCCTGCCTGACTCTGGCCATGATGGGATTTGTTCAAGATAGTTTTTAAATTTCATTATTGAGAGGTATGTCTTTCTGTAAGCAGCCTTTGTCTGACTTCCATCAAAGCAAAGCCAAGTAGATTAAGTCCCTGCCATTGGTGTGGGTCTTTGCTGTCAGCATGATCATGGGCCAGTCCTATTCCCCAGATACTGTCTACAGGACTGGCTTCTACAAGAATACTGCCGCCAGTACCCAGCAGAAATTTCGCCAGGGCAGGATGTTGCAAGAATTTTGCATAATTTGCGTCCACAACAATCTGAAAGCGGTGTTGCACCCAGACGCTTTCGTCATAGGCAGCGATTTTCCGGCCCAGGTGTTTGGCCGCATCCGGTTGATCTGTGGCCAGTATTTTTTCCAGAATGGCGTGGTCGTTGAACAGTCTCGCCTTGCTTGCCATCATGTAATGTTCGGCGGTCGCATACTGAATGCCGTCTATATGAAAGCTGGCAGGAAACCATTGGCTAAAGCAGGATTTGTCTGTTGCTGTGCCTTTTTTCCTATGGCCCCAAAAGTAAAGATAATCAAATTGCTTACCGTCTTTCAGTTGCTGCAATAATTCTTCCAGGTTATTGATATTCATTTTTATTCCTTATGCGTATTCCAGTTCATTAGTCAGGAGAGTTGTTATGATGTTTCTGGTCAGGGTCTTTTTTCAACGCCTATCCAGTTCTCATCAGGTTAACATCACTATAAAACACTTAGTTGTATTATGAAACTAAGAAAGTTGTAAATATGCACTAAGAATCGTTCCAAGTTATAATGAAAGCCTATAACACCGGGATGAAAACATGGCAGTGTCAAAAAAGGACAGTGAAGAGCAGGAATTTCTGCGTCAATACAATATCCATGAATACGACATTCCGTTGACGAGTGTGGATCTGGTCATTTTTACGATCAGGGATAATCTCTTGCAGGTATTGCTGATCAAGCGTGGTGATCATCCATATAAAGGCAAATGGGCTTTGCCAGGTGGTTTTATCGATGTGCAGCGTGATGCCAATCTGGATGCGACTGCCTTGAGAAAGCTCAGGGAAAAGACCGGGGTGGAAACGCCCTACCTTGAACAGTTGCAAGGCTTTGGCAGTAAAGACCGCGACCCGCGTGGCTGGTCCAGCACCTTTGTCTATTTTGCCCTGATTTCGTCTGAAACTGTGGAGTTGCGTCACGGTGCGGGGGCCGACGAGGCGGTCTGGTATCCGCTGGATGACAAAAAACTTGCAGTGGAACTGGCATTTGATCACTCGGCTATCCTGGAACTTGCCTTGCAACGCCTGCGTGGCAAGGTTGAATATACTTCGCTTCCTGCTTATCTGTTACCGGCTGAATTTACGCTTTCTGAATTGCAGCAAGTGTACGAAATCATTCTTGGCCGCCCGCTGGATAAAAGCTCCTTCAGAAAACGCATCAAGGAAGGTGATTTCCTGGATGAATTGCCTGGCCGGCAAAGGCTGGGCAGCAACCGACCAGCGCAATTGTTTGCCGTACGTGCCGGGCTTGCATCTGCCAGCTTTAATCCCTTGAGTAGAGCCTGAGCTGGCAATTCATCTTCTTATACTTTCCATAGAAATGTGCGAGGTATTACCTGTAATCGTGCTTCATTAGCACCGATTCTGCCACAGTAGTTTTACTTAGTTGCAAAATAAAACTAAGTATCCTACAATGAACTCAGTTTCAGAAGAAAGGAATCTATCATGAAACGCAATTTGCAACTCCTGGTCATTGATCCACAAAACGATTTCTGTGATTTGCCGCTTGCCTATCTGCCGGTCGATGCCCAAAGTGGCGCTAGCCTGATACCTGCCTTGCCGGTACCAGGTGCCCATGCCGACATGTTGCGTGTCGCCGGATTGATACGTGCAGGCGCGGATGGCTTGACGGGTATCAGCATTACCCTGGATGCGCATCATCGCTATGACATTGCTCACCCTACGTTCTGGATGACGGCGCAGGCTGGGGATGTGGCTCCTTTTACTGGCATCTCTGCGGCAGCAGTCCGCGCCGGTGAATTTCAACCACGCCAACACCAGGCATTGCCACGTGCACTTGCTTATCTGGACGCGCTGGAAGCAGAAGGACGTTATCAGTTGATGATCTGGCCAGTGCATTGTGAAATTGGTTCATGGGGCCAAAATGTGCATGCTGACGTGCGTGCAGCCTATAATGCCTGGGAAGAAAAGACCTTGTCGGTAGTGACCAAGATCAGCAAGGGCTCGAATCCCTGGACTGAGCATTACTCGGCAGTCAGGGCGGAAGTGCCGGATGCCAGCGATCCCGATACGCAATTGAATCAGACGCTGATCCGTGATCTGAGCAAGGCTGACCGCGTGTATATCTGCGGCGAGGCCGGTAGCCATTGTGTGAAGGCAACCACAGAGCATCTGGTAGAAAATTTTGCAGTCACCGATTTGCATAAACTGGTCTTGCTGACAGACTGCATGAGCGCTGTCAGTGGCTTTGATGCCCAGTTTGAAGGCTTTGTGCGCGACATGGCTGCCAAAGGTGTGCAGATCGCCAATATGGCCGATGTGCTGCCTGAGTTGTTGGCGAATGCTAAGGCTTGAATACTGGCAACAGCTTTCAATGTGGTACACAGCAGCATCGCCAAAGACGATATTGAGATAGAGAAGAATATGAAACCCGTAGTACAAAGCTTGCTAGAAACGGACTTGTATAAATTCACCATGTGGCAGGCTTTATTGCATAGCCATCCAAATGCACAGACAGAATATGCTTTCGTCTGTCGTAACACCCCCGCTTATCCGCTGGCCGAATTAAAGGCAGATGTAGAGCGCGAGCTGGATCACTTGTGTGCTCTGAATTTTAATGAAGATGAACTTGATTACCTACGTTCGCTGCGCTTCATCAAAAGCGACTTCACTGACTTCCTGACGGTATTCCATTTTCAGCGCAAATTCATTCGTGTCAGCACCCAGGGCGATACGCTGGAAATTGTGGCCACCGGCCCGCAAGTGCATGTCATGGGCTTTGAAATTTATGTGCTGCATATCGTCAATGAATTATATTTCCGTCGTTTGCAGACTGAACAAACCCTGACGGAAGCCAGAAGCAGGCTCGCCGCCAAGATAGAACAATTGCGCTCTTTTGGCAAAGAAGCCGCCAGGGCCCATGCTTTTGAATTTTTTGATTTTGGTTTGCGCAGGCGTTTTTCTGGTACCTGGCATGAAGAGGTAGTGGCCACACTGGCGCGTGAAGTGCCAGAATTTTTTAAAGGCACATCGAATGTCTATCTGGCCAAGAAATACAAGCTGGTACCGATAGGGACGATGGCCCATGAATACCTGCAATCTTATCAATCCTTTGGCGTACGTCTGCGTGACTTTCAGAAAGCCGCGCTGGAAGACTGGGTGCAGGAATACCGTGGTGATCTCGGTACCGCCCTGACCGACGTGGTCGGCATGGATGCCTTTCTGGCTGATTTCGATTTGTACTTTGCCAAATTGTTTGATGGCTTGCGTCACGACTCTGGTGACCCGGTTGTTTGGGGTGAGAAGGCCTTGGCGCACTATGCGAAACTACGTATCGACACCCATACCAAGCGCCTGGTGTTTTCCGACGGACTGGATCTGGCAACAGCATTCAAGTTGTACAGGCACTTTGCGGACCGTACCATGACAGGCTTTGGCATAGGCACCAATCTGACGAATGACACCGGCATCAAGGCGCTGAATATTGTCATGAAGCTCAAGTCCTGCAATGGCCAGCCGGTTGCCAAGCTATCCGATTCGGCTGGCAAGACATTGTGTACTGATGAAACCTTCCTCGCTTATCTGCGTCAGGTTTTTCACCATCCCCTTATTTGAACCAGGTTGAATTCAGGACGATCAATATGTTGAAACTGGCAATTGCACAATTGAATTATACGGTGGGTGATTTCGCCGGCAATACCACTGCCATCATCAGCCACATGCAACAAGCGGCGGCAGCGAATGCTGACCTTGCTGTATTTAGCGAACTCTGTGTTTGTGGCTATTACCCGGGCGACTTGCTGGAAGACAGTACCTTTTTGCTCAAGGCTGAACAGGCATTGAGCAACATCATGCAAGCTTCCAGGGATTATCCCGCCCTGGTCAGCGTGATAGGAACGGTACGCAAAAACAAGGGGCAGGGCAAAGCCTTGCACAATTCCTTGCTGGTGATACGCAATGGCGAAATCCTTGCCGAGTACTATAAGCAGTTGTTGCCCACCTACGGTATTTTTGATGAGCGCCGTCATTTTGAACCCGGCCAGGAAGTTGCCTGCACGCTGGATATCGCAGGGCACAAGCTGGGCTTCATGGTCTGTGAAGATGGCTGGAACGATGACGAACAGGATTATCAGGTCAACCCTTTCAATGCCCTGACAGCAGCCAAGGTCGATCTGGTGATCAGTATCAATGCCAGCCCGTCTGACATAGGCAAGCGCCAGCAAAGGCATGCGATGTTTGCCAAGGCAGCGGCACATCATGCATTAGCGTTGTTGTATGTGAATCAGGTTGGTGGCCAGGATCAACTGGTGTTTGATGGCGCTTCATTTGCCGTTACCCCGGGGCAAGGCCTGGTTTTTGAAGCGGCCCGTTTTGAAGAAGATTTTCAATTGCTGGGATTTGATGCTGATCAGTTCACCGGTATCGATGGCAAGGCCCTGGATAAACCCGACAATACAGGGTTGTCCGTACCAGAATTCACACGCCGCCAGATCGTCCTGGGTCTGCAAGACTATGCGCGTCGTTGTGGTTTCACACAAGTCGTGGTGGGTTCATCCGGTGGCATTGATTCTGCACTTACCATTGCGTTGGCGGTACAGGCATTGGGCGCAGAAAACGTGATTGCCATCACCATGCCTTCCGCCTATTCCAGCACGGGTTCTGTCTCTGATTCTGTCAAGCTGTGCGACAACCTGCAAGTCAAATTATTGACGCATCCGATATTGAGTCTGGTCGAACAATATGCCCAGGGTTTTCAGCAGGCATTTGCAGAGCCTTTAAAAGGGCTGACGCAAGAAAATTTGCAGGCACGCATACGCGGTACCATCTTGATGGAATATTCTAATGCCTTTGGCGCACTCTTGCTGACCACCGGCAACAAGAGCGAAATATCGGTCGGTTACTGTACCCTGTATGGTGATACCAATGGCGGCCTGGGATTGATTGGTGATCTGTACAAGACGGAAGTATATGCCTTGTCGCAGCATATCAATCAGGTGGCCGGGCGTGAAATCATTCCGCAGGATGTATTGATCAAGCCGCCGTCAGCCGAGCTGGCACCGGATCAGCTTGATACGGACAGCTTGCCGCCCTATGAAGAGCTGGATGAAATGTTGAAATGGCATATAGAAGGCAAACGCTTGCCAGCGCATGAATTTGCCAGGGCCCAGCGCTTTGTAGAGCAATTACAGCAGACAGAAGCCGGCGTGAAGAGCCTGAGCCGCATACTGGGCATGGTCGCACGCAATGAATACAAGCGCCGTCAGGCGCCGCCTATCATACGTGTGCGTGCCAGGGCATTTGGCAGTGGCCGTCAAATGCCGATCGCGGCCAAGTACAGCAATTTAGATTAACCTGAACCGTATTTTAAGAAGTTAACCATGCAAATCGATGTTGCGGTATTGATAGGACGCTTCCAGCCATTCCATAATGGCCATGCCACGCTCTTGCAACTGGCACTGGAAACCGCGGAAGAAGTGGTGATCGTACTCGGTTCTTCCTTCCATGCACGCAGTACCAAGAACCCGTTCACCTGGCAAGAAAGGGCAGATATGATCAATGCCACTCTGTCCCAGTCCGAACGCGACAGGGTGTCGTATATCGCAGTGCGTGATTACTATGACGATATGCGCTGGGCCGCTGCAGTCAGGGGCAAAGTGGCACAGTACTTTCCCCATGCAAAGCGGGTCGCACTGATAGGTCATTTCAAGGATGCATCCAGCTATTATCTGAATCGCTTCCCGCAATGGCAACTGGTCGCGGCGGAACAATTGCTGGCGATTGATGCCACCGTCATCCGGCGTGTTCTGTTTGAGGCAGAAGACATGCGTGTCTCTCTTGATGTGATTGCCCACTACCTGCCTTTGAGCATACGTCAGTATCTGAAAGCCTGGAGCATCTTGCCACATTATGCGGCGCTGGTGAAAGAGCATACTCAGCTACTCGCCTATCAGGCTGCGTGGAAGACCGCGCCCTATGCGCCCATGTTTGTGACCGTGGATGCGGTAGTCAAGGCTGCTGGCCATATCTTGCTGGTGCAGCGTGGCGGTTTTCCTGGCAAAGGTTTATGGGCCTTGCCGGGCGGCTTTCTTGATCAGAATGAACGTCTATTCCAGGGCGCGATACGCGAATTGTTTGAAGAAACCAATCTGGCGGTACTGGCATCCACGCTGGAACATTCTTTGGTCGATGTCAAAGTCTTTGATCATCCGGGCCGCAGCCTGCGTGGCCGCACCATCACCCATGCGCATTTCTTTGATTTGCAGACCGAACACCTGCCCGACATTCACGCGGCAGATGATGCCGCCCAGGCCGCCTGGGTCGCCATCGATAAACTGGAAGGCATGGAAGAATTGTTCTTCGACGACCACTTCCACATCCTCGATCAATTCTTACTGTTGACGGCCAAATAAAAAAAGGCAGGATAAACCTGCCTGAACTGTTTAACTTGTATGTCTGGCTTATTTGTATTGCGGGCCAGTCAGCAAAAATCCACCACCCTGATAAATGGTGGTGATGTCGTCTGCAGGCGGATATTCGCCAGTTTCAGGGAACAGGTGATTGAACTGGGTAGAATTGTCTTTGGCTTTATAGCCAAGATGGGCGGCTTTTCTGTTGTCCCACCATTTGCCAGGATTATCTGATACACCAAAGCTGATAGTATGGCCTACCCGTTGTGCGAAGACCGAGCAGCGCAACATTTCAAACAAATCATCGTAGCTGAAGTACGTCACCAGCATGCGGCGTGTGGTCGGCACCGGGAAGGATGAACCTATGCGTATGCAGACGGTTTCTATGCCAAAGCGGTCGTAGTAATAACGTGACAGGGATTCGCCAAAGCATTTGCTGATGCCATACATGCCATCTGGCCTGGTGGGCATGTCGGCGTCAATATGGTCAGTGGTGCGGTAAAAACCGACGGCATGATTGGAACTGGCGAAAATCACGCGTTTGACCTTGCACTTGTGCACGGCTTCGTAAATATTGTAGGTGCCCTGGATATTGGCATGCATGATGGATTCGAAATCGGCTTCGGTAGAAATACCGCCGAAATGCAAGACCACATCCACATCCTGCATCAGTGCCAGCACGGCAGCTTTGTCTGCCAGATCACAACGAACAATCTCTTCACCTTCCCTGGCTTCGCCCATGTCGCTGATATCGCTAAGACGTACCACATTGGCCCAGGCCTTGATCCTGTCTCGCAATACCTGACCCAGTCCACCTGCTGCACCAGTCAGCAAGATGCGGTTAAATGGTTTTTCCGAGGATGTAGAATTCATGAAACTTCCTTCAAATTTTCAAAAAATAATCTGTGATGCAGAGCTGTGATGCAAAAGCTGTATTGCGAGACGTCATTAAGTATACAAGGAATGCCGGGCGATCAGGTAATCGGTGCCGGGTTGAACAGCACCAGCGCATTATGCAATTTCCAGTGCTCGGCCCAGGTTTTTTTACCACTGGCAACGTCAAGCATCATATGAAATAATTCCCAGCCTATCTGTTCTATGGTGGCTTCGCCACTGGCAATCTTGCCGGCGTTGATGTCCATCAGGTCATGCCAGCGTCGTGCCAGGTCATCCCGGGTGGCTACCTTGATGACCGGGACTGCGGCCAGACCATACGGTGTGCCACGGCCGGTGGTGAATACATGCAGGTTCATGCCGGCAGCCAGTTGCAAGGTACCGCAGATGAAATCGCTGGCTGGCGTGGCGGCGTAAATCAGGCCTTTTTGCTTGAGCTTTTCGCCTGGAGACAAGACACCGGATATCGGGGCCGTACCAGATTTGACGATGGAACCCATGGCTTTTTCAACGATATTCGACAAGCCACCTTTTTTATTGCCGGGCGTGGTGTTGGCGCTACGATCAACACCGCCACGCTTCAGGTATTCGTCATACCATTCCATTTCCTTGATCATGGCGGCTGCCACATCCGCATTGGCGGCGCGGGAAGTCAGTTGATCAATGCCATCACGCACTTCGGTGACTTCAGAAAACATCACACTGGCACCCGCTCTGACCAGCAAATCAGTCGCAAAACCTACTGCTGGATTGGCTGTTACGCCAGAAAACGCGTCGCTGCCACCACACTGCACACCCACCACAAGATCGGCAGCAGGGCAGGGTTCGCGGCGGCGTTTGTTCAGTTCTGTCAGTTGCGTTTCCGCCGTCGTCATGATCGATGCGATCATGCTCTGGAAGCCGACATGCACTTGATCTTGCAGGCAGACCAGTGCAGGTTCACCACCGTTATTGTTGCTTTGTATGGGGATGCTGCCCTTGGGGAAAAGTCTGGTAGGTTGCAGTTTTTCGCAACCCAGGCTGACCACCATGGCCTGGCCACCAAAATTCGGGTTCAGGCTGATGTTGCGCACGGTGCGGATAGGGATGGCGGCATTGGGCGCATCAATCGCCACGCCACAACCATAGGTATGTTCAAGGCCGACGACGTCATCGACATTCGGAAACTTTGGCAGCAATTCATCCTTGATGCGTTTGACTGCATGCTCAACCACACCGGCCACGCATTGCACAGTGGTGGTAATGGCCAGGATATTGCGGGTGCCTACACTGCCATCGGCATTTTTATAACCCAGGAAGGTATAGCCTTCCAGCGGTTCGGTTTTTGGGGCAGGACGGTTGGCGATGGGCAAATCCACCAGTTGTCTGGCGTCCGGCATGCGTATCAGTGATTCTTCAACCCAGCTGCCTTTTGGTATTGCCTTTACCGCAAAACCTATCGTTACGTTGTAGCGCAGGATGGATTGGCCTTCTGCGATATCCGTCAATGCTACTTTATGGCCCTGCGGTACATTTTCGAGAAGTTGCAGACCGCTGGGGAAAACCGTATTGGCAAGTAATCCGCCGTCGTTGGCAACAATCGCAACGTTGTCGTTGTCATGCATGCGTATATAGAGTGGCGGCTTGGGGGTGGATGTACTCATTTTTTTCCCTTCTTACTTGCTTTTAGTCTTATAGGTATTACGTAAAACCGTCCCAGTTGCCTTGCAACTCCTGGTCGCGCTGTCTTCATTGCCGAGCCTTGCAGGGACAATTTTGCTTCAGTCCCGCCTGTTTTTTTTACATATCTTCTTTAGAACCTGTTTTCGATCTTACTGCACGAGCGCAATCTGAGTCCACACGGGGCTCATGCGCTGCTCAAAATGCTCATGGTCTTGAGTACATTCCGCTTTTTGCGCGGTTCTTCACCCCCGCTGACACTCGCTCGCGACAGATCGCAAACACGTTCTTAGCTGAAAATCATTTCTTTACAACATTTGGTCTAACCAAAATACGACAATTTTGATCTTTTTTTTGCCCGGCTTGCTACCGCCTCATAGCGCCTTTCGCTTCTCTTAAAAATCACACTTTACCTATGAGACATAGAGAAGAAGTACTGGTTTTCAAGTCGAGAGAAGCCGGTGTGCGCTCGGTTCTTGCCTGGGCAACTGTGGCGAGTATGCCACCAAATAAAAATTTTGGCTAGTCCACATTGCATATTTGGTCTGACCACATTAGAATGGCCTGACCGAATTGCTTTTTCATAGGCTGTTCATATTTTCCTGATGTAGACAAGATGAAAAAAAATTATTCGCACGGCGAATCTGTAGCCCACGAACCGCGTCTTTACCGCGTGGTGGCAGACCGGATTCAGGCGTTGATTGCAGAGGAAAGTATTTTGCCTGGAGAGCGCCTGCCGTCTGAGCGTGATCTGGCAACAAAATTGAGTGTCAGCCGTGCCTCTTTGCGGGAAGCATTGATCGCACTTGAGTTGGGTGGAGTAATCGAAGTACGTGGCGGCTCTGGTGTGTATGTCAGTGAGTTGCCAGAGGAGCAGCCGGATTTGCCTGAAGTGGGTCCGGGTCCGTTTGAAGTGCTGTCGGCGCGCAGGTTGATCGAGGCAGAGATAGCCGCCATCGCAGCACGGGTCGCAACAGATGCAGCAATAGACGATATTTTGAAGGCGGTGCTGGAAATGGAAAAGCACCACGCCAATTACTCAAGTAATGAAAACGCGGACAGGAACTTTCACCTGTCCATAGCCAGGGCGACCGGCAATAGTGCGCTGGTTGGTACGATTGAATACCTGTGGAGTCAACGGGGCCGGCTGTGGCACAAATTAAAGGAGCACTTTCAAACAGAAGAATTACGCCAGCAAACGCTGACAGATCACAGAAATATTCTGGAAGCGATTGCTTCGCATGATCCTGCAGCGGCCAGAAAGGCGATGCGGGCACATTTAGAGAGAGTGACAAGAACTTTCTCGCGCGGATAACAGCTAAAGCAAAGATTAACATTTGCGACTGTTGCCGAAGTAAGAACGTAAACAGGTTCTTAGAAAAATTTTTGACCGGCTGTGACCTCGATGGTGCTTCGCACTCATCTTCGTCGCAGTGGCACAGGGCACGCGAGGTGCTCCATGTATTGTCCCACGCATGACGTGGGGGCAAGAATTTTATGTGAAAATCCGGAGGAGACTAGAAAATGAAAGACGTAAAGAAAAATCACAGGCCAGTATTTGTTTTGTCGTCCATCGCCATGGCGGTGTTGACGGTGGTCAGCCAGGCACATGCAGAAGATGTACAAAGGGTGGAAGTAACAGGTTCATCCATCAAGCGCCTGGCATCAGAAGCATCCTTGCCTGTCACTATGGTGACGGGTGAAGAACTGGAAAAACGTGGCATGACCACCTTGGCAGATTTGATGATGTCCCTGCCAGAATCCAGCTCGCTGGCACCGTCCAACGCCGGTTCCGGTACCAATATCAACCTGCGTGGTTTGGGTGTCAATCGTACGCTGGTGCTGTTGAATGGCCGTCGCCTGGCGAATGAAGCGATTGCTGACGGTTATGCCAATCTGGACGTGATCCCTATGAGTGCGATCGCCAGGGTGGAAATCCTGCGTGACGGTGCATCCTCCATATATGGTTCCGATGCGATCGGTGGCGTGGTCAACTTCATCACCAAGCGTACCGTAGTCGGCAATACTATTTCGGCACAGTATGTCAAACCGCAACAAAGCGGCGGTGGTGACGAGCAACGCCTGAGCGCCACTGTGGGTGTCGGTGATCTGCAAAAAGATGGCTGGAATTTGTATGCAACTATTGATGCACATCGCCGCGCCCGCTTGTTGGCTTCTGACCGTGCCGACCTCAGCACAACAGAGATCCTGACCAGCATAGGTCGCGCCCCTACCCTGGGTAGCGGTGGCTTTTCCATGCCAGCCAACTTCACGACAGCGACCAACAAGACTGCTGCCAATCCTTACTATGCAGCTGGTTGCCAGGGGCCTTACAGTATTCAAGGCGCAAAAAATACCTGTATCCTGAATGCCGCTTATTATGGTACAGCGTTGTACGGTAATGAACAGGTTACTTTCTATGCCAAAGGCACCAAGAAATTTACTGATGACCATATCCTGACAGTGGATTACATGCGCGGTCAGGAATACATCCTCGGTACAAAAAATCCAACTACCAGCTTGGCAGCCAATGGCGTTACTGCCTTGTTGCCATCCACCAGTAAATGGTATCCAGGTGGTAGCGGTGGTGTACCTGCGGTAACCGGTTTGAAAGGTGAACCACTGACAGTCACCTGGAGTGTCGCCGATCTTGCCGAAGCTATTACCAAGGATGTACAAGTCAATCAGCGCGTCAGCGTGAATGACGAAGGCCGCATTGGCAGCTGGGATTACAAACTCGGTTTTGTCTATGGTAATAGCCAGCGTGACGGTTACTATGAATCCGGTTATGTGAATGGCCCAGGCTTGCTGACCGGCCTGGCGAATGGCTCACTGAATCCTTTCGGCCTGCAAGATGCCGCAGGTAAAGCTTATCTGAAGAGTATCTCGGTTGATGGCGCATTGAATCGTCACTCCATCAGTACCTACACTGGTGTGGATCTGACGGCTACGACGGAATTGATGACACTTGGCGGTGGTCCTTTGACATTGGCGTTGGGTACTGACTTCCATCGTGATACCACAGAAGATACCAAGACGGACATCACCTCTATCGTCACGTATGCTGCTTCTGGCCCCTCACACGGCCAAGGTGCACGTAATGTAGCGGCGGCGTATGCCGAGATGGAAATCCCAGTCACCAAGGAATTGAACTTCAACGTGGCGGTACGTGACGATCATTTCAGTGATTTTGGCAATACCATCAATCCTAAGGCCAGCTTCCGCTATCAGCCTATGAAATCCTTGATGTTCCGTGGTTCTGCCAACACCGGTTTCCGCGCACCGACACTGTTTGACCGTTATGGCTATCGCGTAGCAGGTGCGAATGCCACTACGGCTGCAAAATGGGATGACCCGGTACAATGCCCAGGCGGCACACCTGGTGTAGCTGGTACAGGCAAGGCTTTGCCTGGCCTGGTAGCGGCCACTGTCTGTAATGTTGCCTTGCCACGTCAGACTGGTAGCAACCCTGATCTGATCCCGGAAAAATCCCGCGGCTTCACTCTGGGCGTCGTCACAGAACCAGTACAAAACCTGACCGTATCTGCTGATTACTGGCATATCGAAATGAAGGACATGCTGGCTAACTTGCCAGAACAAGTGTACTTCCTGAACCCAACCAAATATGCTGATCTGTTTGTACGTAATCCAGATGGTTCCCTGGCTTACATCAAAAACATCACCATGAATCTGGGCGGCCAAAAAGCCTCCGGTATTGACCTTGGCCTGGCGTATTCGATTCCTAAAACAGCAGTCGGTAATTTCAAGTTTGAACTGAACGGTACTTACCTGACACAGTTTGATAACCAGCTGGAAAAAGACGGTGTCTATACTTCCAATGTGGGTCGTTTCGGTGTGGCCAGTAATGGTACAACCAGCAGCTTGCCTATCATTACTTTCCGCTGGAAACACACACTGACCATGTCCTGGAGCCAAGGTAACTGGACTTCACAACTGACGCAGAACTACAACACTGGTTATCATGATCAAAACCTGATTGCAGCTGAATATTTCCGTGATATCGAGCCGTACCAGGTATGGAACTGGACAGCAAGCTACCGTGGTTTCAAAAACCTGACATTGTCAGCCGGTATCACCAATCTGGCCAATGCAAGACCACCTATCACTAACCATAGCGGTTACACCTATAGTTACCTGAGCAGTGCAGCTAGTCCAATAGGTCGCGCGTTCAATGCACGCATGACTTATAACTTCTAAAAAAGAGTTCCCCCCCACGTTAGCGCGTGGGGGGTGTGGAGCGATAATGCGAAACACCCGTTTGAACAATGCGCTATATCTGAAGCAGAGCCAGCGCAGGCAGTTTTTACCAGCAGTACCTGCGACCGCCGTCCTGGCAGTGAGCAGCAAGCCTGACACTTACCTCATCCAACAGTTTGTCCAGTCTTTGCGATACCGCAAACAAGAATCCCCGAATACGCCAATGATTGAAAAAGCGCCGTGCAGCCCTGCATCCGCCATAGCCAGGCACGACCTGCTTAACTGATCCGATACTGATGACAGGGGTATGCGTGCAGTCCCCTTTTTTTATTTTACCGACATAGAGAATGATATGAAACTGTTTCCCCGTTCCCTCATATTGACCGCGATCAGTGCCCTGGTATTGGGTGCATACAGTACTGCCGCAACCGCGGATAGTGCCAGCAATGCGGACAAACCGGTGCGTATTATCCTGGTCGGCGATTCCACCATGGCACCGAATAGCGGCTACGGCGATGCGTTTTGCAAACGCTTCAAACCCGAAGTCACTTGTCTGAATCTTGCCAAGGGGGGACGTAGTTCCAGCAGTTACCGGGCAGAAGGATCATGGGATGTAGTACAGAATTTGTTGAAAAACCGCGAACAATTTAGCCAGACTTTCGTGTTGATACAGTTTGGTCATAACGACCAACCTGGCAAACCTGGTCGCTCTACCGATCTGGTGACAGAATTCCCGGTAAATATCGCACGTTATGTGGATGACTTGCAGGCCGCTGGTGCGCAAGCCATCCTGGTGACGCCGCTGACACGCCGCAGTTTCAAAGGCACCCAGTTACAAAACGACCTCAGGCCATGGGCAGAAGCCAGCATGGCCGTCGCCGCCAACAAGCATGTGCCAGTGCTGGACTTGAATGCAGGCAGCTACCGTTCGGTACAAGCCATGGGGCAAGCCGAGGCCGACACCCTGGCAATGGCACCACCGCCACCGCCTGCCGCTGATCCTGCAGCAGCCCCAACTCCAGCATCAGCATCAGCACCAGCACCAGCGGGCGCGCCCAGTGCAGACATCGTCAAAACTGAACGTGCCGGTGCGGCCCGTCCCTTGTTTGATCGCACGCATCTGGGTAGCAAAGGCGCAGCGCAATTTTCTGCCATCGCCCTGACCGAGTTGTTGCAAGCAGTACCGGCTCTGGAAACCAAAGTCGCCAAGGAAGCACGTCCATGAATCTCTTGAAAACCTTGCCAGTTGTATCTGCTGCCCTGATGGCGCTGCATGCCGTGTCTGCCGGTGCCCAGGACAGTCGTCAGGTAAAAGAACCACAAGCCCCGGCTATTTGCAGCGTTGTGCCAGCCCAGCTTGAATCCGGCAAAGCAGAATCAACAGACGCCCGCGCACCGGATACCGGTCGCCTGCAAGTCGCCATCGATACCTGCCAATCTGGCCAGGCTGTCAGGCTGATCAGTCGCAATGGCAAAGCTGCCTTCCTGTCTGGTGCCTTGCAATTACGCAGTGGTGTTTCCATTTTGCTGGATGCCGATGTCACTCTCTATACGTCGACCAATCCTAAGGATTTTGACCGGGGAAACGGTACTTGCGGCACGAATGATGACAAGGGCAGGGGATGCAAGCCATTTATCACCGCTGAGCGCACCCAGGGTAGCGGCATGTATGGTGATGGCGTGATTGATGGACAGGGCGGTGAGCGCATCGCGGGCAAGGAAGAATCCTGGTGGCAGATTGCCCGTCGTGCGCAAAAAGAAAACAACCGCCAGAATGTCCCCAGGCTGCTGGAAGTGAATCAATCTGACAATTTCACCCTGCATCGCATCACGCTCCGGAACTCGCCTAATTTTCATGTGACGCTGAATCAGGTGAATGGCTTTACTGCGTGGGGCGTGCATATTGATACACCCGCCAATGCCAGAAATACGGATGGTATAGACCCGATTTCTTCGCGCAACATTACCATTGCCAACAGTTATATTCGTACCGGTGACGACAATGTCGCCATCAAGGCGGGTAATAATGGCCCGACGGAAAACATCACCATACGCAATAACCATTTCTATTCTGGCCACGGCATGTCCATAGGCAGCGAAACCAATGGCGGCGTCAGTAACGTGCTGGTGGATAACCTGAGTATGGATGGTACGACTTCCGGCTTGCGTATCAAGAGTGATATATCGCGCGGCGGGCTGGTGCAGAATATCAGTTATCGCAATGTCTGCATCCGCAATGTCAAGGCGCCGATAGATTTTGATACCCACTACGGCAAAGACGCCAAAGGATCGCAGATACCCCAGTACAAGGACATCAAGCTGGAACATGTGCAGGTATTGACAGCGGGCCGTATCATCCTGCAAGGCTATGATGCGGGTCACCCCATGGCCGTGCGTTTGCAGGACGTGGTGATTGATGCTAGCAGTACCATACAGCGTGAACATGTGCAGTTGTTGAACGACGCATCGGGCAAGACCGCAGATGCGGCACAATCTGGCTTCAATGCAGAATCGGTTAATTCCAAACAATGCGAACAGGCATTTGCTGCTTTCCCTGACCATGTCGTGACAGTTAAACGACCTCAACTGGATGCGACGGCAGCCCGGCAATTTTCTTATGCCGAGGTATTAAAATATGCCGGTACACCTGGCAATGAACAGATCGCCCCCTGGGATCCCTTGTCATCGCCGATTGCTGCCAACCCTGATTTGCTGCCTGACTATGTGGTTGATGCCAGTACCAAGGCCGATGACGTACATGTATTCAACCGTGTACAGGATGCCGTCAGCCGTGCGATGGCTGATATCGAGAAAAAAGCCGACAAGGGCAAGCGCATTTATATCCTGATCAAACCGGGCATGTATCGTGAGCTGGTCTATGTTCCAGCCACAGATAGCCCCATTACCCTTTATGGTACGGATGCGGCAAAGACCAAAATCAGCGCCAACCTGGATGCAGCGCTGACAGGTGCCGTCTATCAGTCACGCTTTACCAGCCAGTTCAATAAGACCCATGCCAGCATTACCGCCATGTATGAAAGCCTGAAAGACCGGCCAGCGCTTGGTACGTTTGGTACTGGTGTATTGTGGGTCAAGAGCCGAGGTTTCGAAGCAAAGAATCTGACCATAGAAAATGCCTACAACAAAGACACAGGCAATGCACGGGCGGATTGTCCGGCTGGTGCCTGCCCTGATGCCGGTGTCTATGCGCAGACGCAGATGGTGCATCACCAGGCGCTGGCAGTCATGCTTGATGGTGCAGATAAAACACATTTCGATGGCGTGCGCATGCTGGGCTTCCAGGATACCCTGTACATGAAATCAGGTGCCGGTGGTGAGACTGCCAGGTATTTCTTTAATCATGCGTATGTGGAAGGCGATGTCGATTTCATTTTCGGTGATGCGACGGCGTATTTCTACCAGTCTGAAATCAAGGCGCTGGGGGATCGTGGGAATGCCTATATGGCCGCACCCAGTACCAATATCAATTCCAGATATGGCTTTGTCTTTGATCACTGCCGCTTTACCCATGATGGCAGCGCCAATTCCCTGGCAGGTAAATTTCACCTGGCGCGTCAGTGGTTCCATAACGAACGTTGCACACCGTATGGCGTAGTGCCAGTTGCTGGTTATGACTGCCAGCTCGGACAGGTCGACGTATATGTAGCACCGAACGGCACTATCACCAAAAAAACGCTGGAATCAGTCGGCAAAATGGTGGTCATGAATTCTGTCATTGGTGCCCACATCAATCCATTGCAACCCTGGTCTGACTGGAATAAGTATGGCACTTTGCCTTATCGCCCCGCCCAGTATTCTTCAGATGACTATTGGGCGAATCTGCAGGCCAGCAAGATAGATCCAGTCAAGCAACTGGGCTATGCCGGACCGATGACGCCGAGCCGCGTGTTCCTCGCAGAATTGAATAATACCGATGAATGAGCCTGGCGAGTACAGCAGGCCAAGATACTGGACAACTTAATGAACAGAGACACTATAATGAAAAAATACGCAACACAAACCGAAGGCACATCGTCCCCCCGTCGGGATTTCATGAAAAAAATGTCATTGACAGGATTATCGCTTAGCGCCGGTGCAGCCCTGCCGGTTGGACAGGCGCTGGCCGCGCCCTTGATAGAAGACCCGTGGCTGAAAGCCCAGGCGATAGTTGACCGCCTGTCGGTGCCACTCAAATTCCGCCGGGCAGACTACCGGATTACCGATTTCGGTGCCCTTCCCTGTGAATTGAAAACCGTCAAAGCCTGGATTTCATTTGAGGCGCAAGACAATCTGTCGACGCCGGTAGCAAATTCCAAAGATATTTACCCTTCCATCACCGAAGCGATTGCCACTTGCCATAAGGCTGGTGGGGGCCGTGTCATTGTGCCGTCCGGTAACTGGTTTTGCGCTGGCCCCATCGTTTTTCTGTCGAATGTGAATGTCCATTTGCAGTCTGGTGCGCATATCTACTTCAGCAATAATCCGGAAGACTATGCCAAATATGGAAATTTTGATTGCGGCCTGAATGGCAAGCTGACGATTTCACGCTGGCAAAGTAATGATTGTCTGAATTTTTCGCCCATGGTGTATGCCTATGCGCAAGACCATATTGCGCTGACAGGTGATGACTGGACCAGCATACTTGATGGCCAGGGGGGTGTCCCCTTTGACGACAGTGGTGATTGCTGGTGGACCTGGAAAGGCAAGCAAAAAACCATCAATTCGGTGGGACAAGGTTCCACACCGAATTACAAGAGCGGCAAGCGGTCGGAAAATACACCGAATGAATTGAATGCAGCTTCCCTGGAAAAACTGGCACCGCAACTGGATGAAAAACAGAGATTGCGTATCCAGGGTGAAGGCGATAAATGGCGCGCTGACGGCAGTTATTTGCCAGCCTTGTCCGAAGCCGGGGTGCCTATCGGCAAGCGTATTTTTGGCTTGGGTCATAACCTGCGCCCACCGATGATACAGTTCATTGGCTGTACCAATGTGCTGATGCAGGGTTACCAGGTCAACAATACGCCATTCTGGCAACATCACCCTGTGCATTGCTGCAACGTGGTCATCCGCAATGTCAAGGCGAAAAGCCATGGCCCAAACAGCGATGGTTTTGATCCGGAAGCCTGCGATCACGTACTGATCGAATCCTGTACCTTTGATTCAGGTGATGATTGCATCGCCATCAAGGCCGGTAAAAACCTGGATACCCAGTATGGACCTTCACAAAATATCGTGATCCAGAATTGCACCATGCAAAGCGGTCATGGCGCAGTCACGCTGGGCAGCGAAATGGCGGGTGGCATACAGAATGTCTATGCACAAAACCTGTTGTTTGAAAACGTACATTGGGACACGGATCCACTGAACACTGCGATTCGCCTGAAGACCAACATGAACCGTGGCGGTTACCTGAAGAATTTCTTTGTTCGCAATATCTCGATTCCGAACGGCGTGCAGACCAGTCCATCCTTCTACACATCCCTGCCGAACTCACCTATCCATTCAAAAACCGTGGCAACCGCAGCTGGTGCGGTCATTACCTTTGACTGTGACTATGCGCCAGTAAGCGACAATGTCAGAACCCGCGCCCCCGTTGTTGACAATGTGCATATCTCGAATGTCACGGTAGGTAACGTGGCGACCAAGAAAGGCCAGTTTTCCTGTTACCAGGCCATCGTGATCCTTGGTCCGGTTGCCTCGGATTATAACGGTGACGACAAAAATCCCCTGGTATTCCCGGTGACCAATGTCACCATCAGTGATTGCCAGTTTGGTACGCCGGTGAATGCCGACAGCCCGCTGTATCTGTACAACGTCAAGGGTCTGGAATTGAAGAATGTGAAGATAGGCGATAAGCTGCATAACAGCATCCTGTCCGTCTAAGAACCTGCTTACGATCTTAAGCGCGAGCGCAATGGAGTCCACGCGGGCTCATGCGCTGCTCAAAATGCTCATGGTCTTAGTGTACATTCCGCTTTTTACGCGGCTCTTTACCCCGCTGATGCACGCACATTCGCTCGCTACAGATCGTAAATAGGTTCTAGCGAAAAAAATGCCGCCGGGCGATTATCTGCACGGCGGCATTCAAAGGCTAAGCAGTGATTGCTACAGGCTGTATTATTACGAGTCGGCCCGATGTGCAAAAAAATCAGTTCAGGATACTTGCAAAAGGGGTTTCCGGTACACCGCATACGCCCGGGCGCACCAATATCAGGCTGCCAGCCCATTGATCATGTTCAGCCTTGCCGGCACCGATGGATGTCACCAGCAGGGTATCCATATTCGTGCCACCAAACGTACACATCGATGGTTTTGCCATAGGCAAAGGAATGGTTCTGTCCAGCCTGCCTGCGGGCGTAAAACGCAACAGACAACCGCCATCATTGCCGCATATCCAGTAACAACCATCGACATCCATGGCCGCGCCATCCGGGCGTCCGGCCAGCGGTTTCATGTCCATGAACACACGCTGCCCATGTGGCACGCCTTCATCCACATCATAATCAAATGTCCAGATGGTCTGGCTGGCCGGATGGGAATCTGACAGATACATGGTCTTTCCATCCGGTGACCAGGCCAGACCATTTTGCGTCAACAGATTGCTGACGAAAGCTGTGGACAAACCTTGCTGCTGTGAATAACGATACAACTGGCCGACCGCTTTGGCGGCAGCCATGTCCATGAACATGGTACCGCTCCAGAACCGGCCCTGGCGGTCACAACGGCCATCATTGAAGCGCATGCCGGCCCCGAGTGTATCTGGTGCTGCCAGCCGGGTTTGCAGTGCACGCGGCCCTGCACCCAGATTCAGATTGAAGATACCGCTTTCCATACCGGCGATAAAATCACCATCGTCTTTCAACGCAATGCAGGCAACCATTTCAGTGGTCTGCCATGAGCGCAGTTCACCAGAGCCCGCATCCAGCTTCCAGATGGTTTTCGCTGGGATATCCACCCAGTACCAGGCAGCCTGCTGTGCATGCCACATGGGGCTTTCGCCCACGGCACAGCTGATTGCCGGTATGGCTTCCAGATCTGGAAACGGAGAGGTGAGTTGAGCTGAATGCTGAGTCATGACGCGTGATTTTATAAGTCGGTGATTTCTTTATAGGTAGGCACCAGGAACTTCATCATGCTCCACGCCAGCAGATAAGACACTGCGCAGAATGTAAACATGATGGTGTAACCAGTTTGTATATGGCCAAGCTTACCGTAGTAATCGAATAACCAGCCGCCGATTTTCGATACCAGCACACCACCAATACCACCGGCCATACCACCGATACCAACGATGGAAGCAACCGATTTTTTCGGGAACATGTCAGACACGGTAGTGAATATATTCGCGGACCAAGCCTGATGCGCAGAGGTACCTATGCCTATCAACAGCACCGGTATCCATGGCCCCAGATAGCCCAGCGGTTGTGCCAACAATACCACCAGCGGGAACAGGGCAATCACCAGCATCGCACGCATGCGGCCATCATAGGCGCTATAACCGCGTTTCATGAAATAGCTGGGGAACCAGCCGCCACCAATACTGCCTATCATCGTCATGCTGTACAGTACAGCCAGCGGTATCACGATATCGGTTTTATGCATCTGGTACTGCGCTTCCAGATATTTTGGCAGCCAGAACAGGAAGAACCACCAGATACCGTCAGTCATGAACTTGCCGATGACAAATGCCCAAGTCTGTTTATACGACAACAGTTTCATCCATGAGATTTTCTTGCCAGGTGTTTCTTCAGTAACGACTGGTTCAGGATTCTGTACGTCGCCGCTGTTGATATAAGCCAGTTCGCCAGCCGACAGGTATTTCTGTTTTTCTGGTTTTTCATAAAACATGTTCCAGAAAATCATCCAGATAAAACCGATGGCGCCGATGACGATGAAGGCGGTTTCCCAACCCCAGGTTGCTGCAATCCACGGTACTGTCAGTGGGGCCAGGATGGCACCGATATTCGCGCCGGAATTGAAAATACCAGTCGCGAACGAACGTTCCTGTTTAGGGAAATATTCTGCCGTCGCCTTGATGGCTGCCGGGAAGTTACCCGCTTCACCAAAGGCCAGTACAGCGCGTGAAATCATGAAACCGGCCACCGACACCGGGACAGCAGCCAGACCCAATGCGGCAAAGGCATTGGCCACACTTTGACCCACAGCGATGGAGTAGGCATGCATGATCGCACCCAGCGACCACACGGCAATCGCCAGCAGATACGCTTTCTTGGTACCTATTTTGTCGATCAGGCGACCTGCAAACAACATGGAAATCGCATACACGAACTGGAATGCAGCAGTGATGTTGGCATAGTCAGTATTCGTCCAGCCAAATTCTTTGGACAGATCAGGTGCCAGCAGGCTGAGTACCTGACGATCAAGATAATTTACAGTGGTGGCGAAAAATAGCAGGGCACATATGGTCCACCGGTATTTGCCTACGGATTGCTGGCTCATCTGAGCGTCTCCTTGTCGTTGTTCATGATGGGCACATCTTGTTTGTGTGCTCGCGTGTTCATTTTTGTCCTTGCTTGCGACTTACTGGCCGGGCTGGCCTGTGATGCATAGGCACCTGGGCCAGCCCGGCCCGGCATCATGCCAAAGTCAGTTTTCCATCTATCATACGAGTCAGTTGCAGCGGATTGTTATCCTGCAATGCTGCCGGCAACAAGTCGGCAGGGATCGCTTGATAACACACAGGACGCAAGAAGCGGTCTATGGCCGTTGCACCAACCGACGTACTGCGGCTGTCGGATGTGGCAGGGAAAGGTCCGCCGTGTACCATGGCATGCGCCACTTCGACACCGGTAGGGAAACCGTTGAACAAAATGCGTCCCGCTTTTCTTTCCAGTCCTGGCAACAGCTTCTTCGCCTGGTCATGGTCTGCTGCAGTGGCATGCACGGTAGCGGTCAATTGGCCTTCCAGCGATTCCGACACTTGCAGGACTTCATTGAAGTCTTTGCACAGGATGGCGATCGATGATGGACCAAAGACTTCTTCCTGCAATGCTGCTGTCGTCAGGAAAGTACTACCGCTGCACACCGATAACAAGGCTTGTGCCGCACATGGAGATTCTGCTGGCTGACCCTTGCCGACTACAGTCAGCTCGGCGATTTTTGCCAGGTGGCTGCTGCCTTTGACGTAAGCCTGGTGTATGCCTGGCGTCAGCATGGTGGACGCCTGTTTTTTCTCCAGTGCCAGACCTGCCAGTTCAAGGAAACTGCGCGCAGCGTTGCTATCAATGGCGATAACCAGACCAGGATTGGTACAGAACTGACCGGCACCGAGTGTCAGCGAATCAACAAAGTTTTGTGCCAACTGGGCGGTCTGTGTTTTCAGTGCATCATCCAGCAGGAAAACCGGATTGATACTGCTCATCTCTGCATACACAGGGATAGGTTCTTTTCGTTGATTGGCGGTACGTACCAGCGCCAGGCCACCTGAACGTGAACCGGTGAAGCCGACTGCCTTGATGGCAGGATGGCCGACCAGTTGCTGACCAACCTGGCTACCAGCACCGACCAGCATGGAAAACACGCCTTCAGGCAGACCGCAGTCAGCGACGGCTTTTTGAATGACGCGGCCAACCAGTTCGGCAGTACCCAGATGGGCATTGTGGGCTTTGACGACGACCGGGCAACCGGCAGCCAGTGCAGAGGCGGTGTCGCCGCCTGCAACGGAAAAAGCCAGCGGGAAATTACTGGCACCAAATACCGCGACCGGACCCAGCGCAATTTTACGCAGGCGCAGATCTGGCCGTGGCGGGGCGCGTTCTGGCAAGGCAGAATCAATGGTCGCATCGAGGAAGTAACCATCGCGTACGACTTTGGCAAACAGGCGCAACTGATTGACTGTACGGCCGCGTTCGCCTTCCAGGCGTGCTACTGGCAGGCCGGTTTCTTGTGCTGCGCGTTCGATCAGGACAGGGCCCAGATCCATGATGCCGGTGGCGATGGTTTCCAGGAACTTGGCGCGTTGCTCCAGACTGGTTTCGCGATAGGTATCAAATGCCTGTTCAGCCAGGGCGCAAGCTTGCTGCACATCTTCAGCGGTGGCGAAGCCAAATACGGGTTCGATTTGCTGGTTGGTGGATGGGTCGATGGCATTAATGTTGCCAGCCAGGCCAAACACCGAATTTTTACCGATAAGCATTTTGCCGGTAATTTGCATTATGTTCTCCTTCTTTCCTGCATCAGATGCAGGGATGACAGCATGGTGGTAATGATGGGTTTTGCAAACGCAAAAACGAAACTGCAACAGCACACGCCGCGCAGCTTCGTCTTTATACAGCTTATTGTGGACCTTGTTTCAAAATCAGTTTATGCAGCATTTCATCTTCTGCTGCTGTCAGGTCTGTCAATGGTGCACGGACTGGTCCGGCGCTATGACCAACCAGGCGCGCACCGGCCTTGACGATACTGACAGCATAACCGGCTTTGCGATTGCGGATTTCAAGATAAGGCAGGAAGAAATCATCAATCAGGCGGTTGACCGTAGTGCTGTCGTCCGCTGCAACGGCGTGGTAGAAGTCCATTGCCAGTTTTGGCATGAAGTTGAATACGGCGGATGAATAGACCGGAACGCCGAGTGCCTTGTAAGCGGCCGCATACACTTCAGCTGTAGGCAAACCACCGAGGTAGCTGAAACGGTCGCCCATACGACGCCAGATGGAAACCATCAGTTCGATATCACCGATACCGTCTTTGAAACCAATCAGGTTAGGGCAACGTGCTGCCAGTATTTCCAGGGAATCAGCAGTCAGGCGGCAGATACCACGGTTATAGACAACCACGCCAAAATTCACGGACGCGCAGACTTCTTCCACGTGACGGATCAGGCCGTCCTGGCTGGCTTCAGTCAGGTAATGTGGCAACAACAGGATACCGTGGGCACCCAGGCGTTGTGCTTCTTGCGCATAAGCGATGGCTTGACGTGTAGGGCCACCGGTACCGGCCAGGATAGGCACCTTGCCGCGGCAGGTATCGACCGCTACACGGATCACGTCCGAGTATTCATTGGCTGTCAGAGAAAAGAATTCGCCTGTGCCGCCAGCAGCAAACAGGGCGCTGGCACCGTATGGAGACAACCATTCCAGGCGCTCTGCATAAGTTTTTGCATTGAAATCACCAGCCGCATCAAAGTCGGTCAATGGGAAAGAAAGCAGGCCAGCGGAAAGTATCTGTTTCAGATCTTGTGGGTTCATGATGTCTCCTGAAAGTAAGTAGCTAAATAGCGATAAGTGTGAAATAAGGATGAATTCGGTTGGAAAGGTATTCGTCTTGCATAATCTTTGGGTGATGCCTGTCGGTGAAGCAAATTTGACACCTATTCATTGGTTTGCCCAGCGCAGATGCATGCTTTCTGCCCTGATGCTGAAGATATTTGTCAAGATGTACGTCATCGTACAACTTAAAATCAAAGACTGCAAGCATCGTTTTTATTTATGGTGATTTATTTTATGTGCCGTCCTGGTGGCCTTTTCAGTCCGCAGGGGCGTATAGGGGAATTCTTGTCAGGCTTGCCATAACTACCGTGTATCTGCAGTAGTTATGGCCGTGCTTTGGGGGTGGAGTACTACATATTTGGTATGTTGCCCATACCAATATGTTGACGGTATCAAGTCGCTTGATTTTCCGTCTGGCCGGAAGAGGCCTCTTCTTCCATGCGTAGTTGTGCCTGGCGCAGTCTTTCCCTGCTATTGCTCAAGTGGGTGCGCATGGCAGCGCGGGCCGCTTCCGGGTCCTTGCGCAGGATGGCACTATAGATATCTTCGTGTTCGTGATTGACCTTATCTATGTAGCTGCTGGTGGTACCCAGATTCAGCGCCGTAGAATTCAGTCTGGCGCGTGGAATGATGGTGGTGCCCAGATCACTGAGGATATCGACAAAATAACGATTGCCTGTGGCCTGTGCAATCAGCAGGTGAAAGCGGACATCGGCATTCACCGATTCGGTATCCCTGGTTTTCTTGGTCAGGATATCATTCAAGGCTGCCGCCAGTTCGGTCAGTTGTTCTTCTGTACGGCGCGATGCTGCCAGCCAGGCGGCTTCGGTTTCCAGGCTGATCCTCAATTCCAGTATGTCGAGCACGTCCCTGACGGTAATAATGGCTTCACGCGAAATACCCAGGGTGCTGCTGGCAGGTTCAAGTATAAAAGTGCCTATGCCATGCCGCGTCTGTACCAGTCCGGCTGCCTGCAGGTGAGAAATCGCCTCGCGCACGACAGTCCGGCTGACGCCATACAGTTGCATGATGGCGGATTCGGTAGGAAGCTTTTCACCGGGTTTGAACACGGCATTTTTGATATTGTTCGTAATGTTCTCAACCAGCCCTTGAGACAGACTCTTGTGGCGCCTTACGCTGGGGGGGGTATTGGCTATATGTTGAGTTTCCATTGTGTCAAGTTTGGCCTTACGAAGATGCACTGATTTTACATCAAGTCATCATACGTATGTTGTATGATGACGTATCACTTATCTGAATTGCATTTTTGTAGTTTATTCGCCTACTTTTCGACGCAGGGCGACGCCAGTCCGGGTCGTATGAAATCATTGAGCGATAACATCTGCCACCAGGTCGCTTTCCAGTCTCAGGCTGGATTCCACTGATGTGGCTTGATGGTGATTGGCCCCGCACGGACCGCCTGCTGCGCCGAATGTTCTGGAGCAGGCAAGAGATGACATTGAATATAGCGTGGCCCGTGTGATGCAGGACAAGAAGGTGTCCTGAAATCAGCCTGACCGAGGCTTGTGTGCAAGCCTCTCGGTTCTGTATCGCCTGCGTGGTTTAGCGCAGCCTGCCTATGTAGGTCTGATCGACCATGGCATTGTGGTCAGGCAAAGGCATGGGCACTGGCATGATACTGTCATCATCCAGGCTGGCGACTTTGGGGCGCAATTTTTGCGTGGCGGACAGTCTTGCCAGCAAAGGACCAGCGGGCGCGGGTGCAACAAACAGGCCGTCTTCTCCAAAATAGATGTCTTCCAGCTTCAGGCAAATTTCGTGCAGATCGGCATGTGGCAATCCCATCGACAGATCCAGTATCGCACGGCAATATGCCGGGTTGACACGCATGTATTCAATATCAGTGACGCGGCCATTTTGCCGCCGCAAAATAACATGCAGACGTGCCATGAGGGAAAACGCAAGATTGTCTGACATGGCGTTCTGGACTATGGTGCTGGTGCTCATAAGATATGCTCCCCGTGAAGTTCAAGATCAAGCCCTTCTCTTTCCTGCTCTTTAGTGACGCGCAAGCCGACGGTAACTTTGACCAGCCATAAAATGATGGCAGTCACAGCACCCGAATAAATCACGGTAACGATGACACCAAATGCCTGCGTCGCCAGGCTGCCATCGGCTCCGCCTATGCTCTTCAGCGCAAACACGCCGGTCAACAGGGCGCCGACGATGCCGCCGATGGCGTGCACACCAAATACATCCAGTGAATCATCGTAAGCCCCCATGGATTTGAGTGAAGTCGCGCCCCAGTAGCAGGCCACGCCGGCAACGGCACCAATGACCAGCGCGCCGGTCAGATCGACAAAGCCGGAAGCGGGGGTGATCGCCACCAGGCCGGCGACGGCACCAGAAACGATGCCCAGTACCGAGGGTTTGCCACGTCGCAGCCATTCCACGAACATCCAGGCCAGTGCCGATGTTGCCGTTGCCACCTGTGTGACCAGCATCGCCAGACCGGCCCTGCCATCTGCTGCACCAGCAGACCCTGCATTGAAGCCGAACCAGCCCACCCACAACAGGGATGCACCAATACCTGTCAGCAACAGATTATGGGGTGGCATGGGTTCCTTGCCGAACCCCAGGCGTGGTCCGACGATCAGTGCAGCCACCAGACCAGACACGCCGGCATTGATATGCACGACTGTGCCGCCGGCAAAGTCCAGCACGCCACGTGCCGCCAGCCAGCCCGCCGGTTCCCATACCCAGTGGGCAACCGGCACATACACCAGCAATGACCACAGTGTGATGAACAGCAGCAAGGCAGAAAATTTCATGCGTTCGGCAAAGGCACCGGTGATCAGAGCCGGGGTGATAATCGCAAACGTCATCTGGAACATCAGGAACACGCTTTCCGGTATCGTCGGTGCCAGTTGATGCACACTAAGTTGACCGGCTTCTTTCAAAAAGCTCACGCCATGCAGCATGAACCTGTCCATGCTGCCCAGATAAGGCGAACCTGCAGTGAACACCAGGCTATAACCCAGCACCACCCACAAGATCGTGACGATGCAGGTGGTCGCCAGACTGTGCGCCATCGTGCCCAGGGCATTTTTCTTGCGCACCATGCCGGTATAAAACAAGGCCAGGCCAGGGATGGTCATCAGCAATACCAGTGCAGTCGAGGTCAGCATCCAGGCCGTGTCACCCGCACTGATCTTGTCAGCAGCGATCATGCCAGGCTTGGTCATTGCAGGCGGGGCTTCTGCAGGAGTAAGGGGTGTAGCAAGGGTTGTAGCGGGCAAAGAAGCAGGGGCCGCTGTGGTCGCTGCCGTGACTGAAGCTGCGGCAGGCGGCTCAGCCTGTGCGTTACAGGTGCCACTGAGCAGGCACAGGCTGAAAGAAAGAGGAAGCAATAAGTTGGAAAGTACGCGTATTTTCATCAAAGCTGGCCTTTTCAAAAAACATCGTCAATGACACACAAGATTGTTTGCAAATAGTGTTTGCGATTATCGTGTGCGACGCAGCATTTTTCATGCCAAGGCTGATACCAGTGGATTTGATGTCGTTGCTGGCTATTTGAGGGAGTTGTGCCACCAGTGAAGGTGGGGATGGCGCATGCACGCACCAAAATGTAAGCAAATATTACCGTGAGGCATGACTTTGCACGGCCAAGGTGCTAAGCCGTTTTCTAAAGGGATGGCAGGCATGCCGGTCGTGTATTGCGCGTGACTCCATGATAAACGCCGCTTTGCTGAGACGGCAAAGCGGCGTTTTGTATTCAAATCAGCAGTTTGACGTTGGGCCAAGTCCGCGCCGCAGACAAGAGTAATGAGATCATGGCATTCGTGTGGGTGAGGCAGCGCAGAACTTCGCCATCCTGTGCTGCATCGCCCTGGTCTCACCCCACGTACTGCCTCCAGCCCAAGCTTGGCCATGAATTCGACCGCGTACACTTTGCTTTTTTGCTGCTATGCCGGACGCTGATTCTGTAACAGCAACTGGGGCCGGAACTCGTACATCCCGTCGAAATACACGTACTCTGGATTCTGCAGTTCAACCACCGGCGCGCGCCGGATCAACTCCCCGGCCAGCACCTGGTGCAGCTTGAAGAAGCGGCGCTGCTCTTCGCTGGTCATCGTCGAATAGAAGTAGTTCAGCGTGATGTGGAAGCGGAAGCTGTCGTGGTCGGCCAGACGGTAGTTCAGCGCTTGCGCCAGCCGGTCGCGCAACTTGCGGATCTTGCGGTTTTCCGCTGCGTCCACCGGCTCGAACTGGATGTTGTACAAGTTGGTCTGCTGCTCCACTGGCAACACACGCAGGCGGAACGGCAGCTCGCACCCGAGATCGAAGACCTTCAGCTTGGCCAGCCACCAGGCGTTGCAGAAGGCTTCATCGGCATCCGGCGGGATATCCGTAGGAAAGTCCAGATGCCGCGCCGGATACGAGATACCGTTGAAGACTGTCATGTGGTAGCTGGCTGGTGGCAGTACGGCAATCCGGTGCAGCATGCCGCTGCGCATCAGGTTTTGATGGATGTCCAGCAAGGCCATGAAGGTTTCGCTGCGCTTGTCCACATGACAGATGATGGAGTTACCGGGCCAGTGCGCCTCGCTGCCATCAGGGTTGAATTTCGGTGCCACTGTGGTCGCACTCGGCGCGGCGTTCACCGCGCCAGCACCAAGCGCCATCCCACCCTGCAGCAACAGCGCCAGGGCGCGCCGCCGGGACCAGCTTAGCTGACCGTTTGCTTGAGCGTTCATGGCATTCACCACTGGACCATGATCGACGCGGCGACACTGCGGCCGAAGATCGGGCGGCCTGTGCTCGCCTCCGCGACGCTGAAGGCGTTGCCGGACGGCGCGCGGGCATTACCTTCGGTAAGCCCGGCGGAATTAGTCAGGTTAGAAACCGTTAATTGCAGGCTGACTCCCGGCGTCAGGCGGTATTGGAATCCCAGGTCCACCGTCCGATAGGCCGGCAAAATACTGGTATTCACAAAGTCCTGGTAGCTCTTGCCCACAGCGCTGAAGGTGGCGTA
This sequence comes from Undibacterium sp. Di26W, assembly GCF_049340265.1. Lineage (NCBI taxonomy): Bacteria > Pseudomonadati > Pseudomonadota > Betaproteobacteria > Burkholderiales > Oxalobacteraceae > Undibacterium > Undibacterium sp. Di26W. Next base: position 39,535 of record NZ_JBMPOR010000012.1, on the reverse strand, counting down.
CAGGCGTCCGCTCCGGTCGTCAAACTTGAACAGCCAGGCTGGACTGAGCGTGGCCATGGTGCGCGGCACGCGCGGGATCTGCTTGCCGGCCAGGCTGTTGGCGGACAAAGTGGTGAAGGTCACACCGCCATTCACATCTGGTTGTTGCAAGGTGACTGAACCGTTCACTTCGAACGCGCTGGAGGGACGCCATGTCCCTTCCAGCTCCAGGCCCTTGGTGGTGGTATTGATCAGCAGTGGCTGATTAGTGAGCACGCCAGTCGCATCGGCGAAGTAGGTCGACGAATTCAGGTTCTTGAAATTGCTGTAGAAACCGATCAGCACCAGCTGCAGTTGCGGCTGTGACAGCTTCAAACCCACTTCGGCCTGGCGCACTGGTGTCACCGGCACCGGCTGGCCGTTGGGCAAGGTGCCAGCCACGCCGTTGTTGATGTTGGCCCAGTAATCGCTCAGACGCGGCAAGCTGTAGGCGCTGGAATAGCGCACAAAGGCGTTGAGTGGCTCGCTGATCTGAAGCAGCGAGCCGGCGGTCCAGGCCGTGCCATGCTGGGTCACGCTGTAGGGCACGTAGCCAGTCAGGCCGGTCACGCTTTGCGCGGCCAACGGGCCGGTGCTGGACAGGGCCTGCTTGCCGATGACGCCGCGCTCGCCGCGTTCCTGGCGCACCTCGTGGCGAACGCCGATGTCGACCTGCCAATCCTTGGAGATGTGCCAGTTTTCCGCCGCGTAGACGGCCGAGGCCAGGCCGTGTACGCGGCCGATCAGGTCGCCGCTGCCATAGGTGGTGAAGCCGTTTTCTGTGACCATGCCGGTCGGCTGGCTAGCGGCGTTCAGTGCCTGGATGTCCAACAGGTCGGCATTGTTCTTGACGTTGGTGAGGATGGTGTTACCGATCTGCTGCTGCTCCAGACTGTAACGGCTCAGGCTTAGGCCGAGCGCCACGTCGTGCGTACCCAGATCGGCAAGGGCGAAGGACTTGCTGGCGCGCAGGTCGTTGACCGCGTTGCGGATCGTTGAGATGGTACTGGACCAGGTGTTGGTCATGGTCAGTCCGGCGGTGGCAGCCGGGTCGAACACCTGGCCGCTGCCCGCATACAGATAGCGCAGTGACGTGGTGCCGGCGAACGCCTTCTGGGCCGTGCTCAGGTTGGCTTGAAGCAGCGCCCCCGCGTCTGATGGAGCACCATTCAAGAGCGCGTTGAAGCCCACCTCGCCGCTGGTATAGCGAGCCTTGTCGCTCAGTTTCCAGCCGCCTGGCAGCGTGAAGTCGACGCCGGCCGTCAGCGTGGTGACTTTGGGATGGATGCCGTCGGCAAGGTCGCGGTTCGCGTAGCCACTGCTGCCCTGCCCATCCAGCACGCGATAGCGCACCTGGCGGAAGCTGGCCGAATCCAGGGTGCCGGTGTGCGGGTCGATCTGGTTGGCCAGCGAATTGCCGTTGCGGGTATCCGTCAGCGGGATGCTGGTGTAGAAAATAGCACGATCGTCCAGGTGCTTCAGGCTGACAAACAGTTTGTCGCCACCACCCAGCAGATAGGTCGCGCCAAGTTTGATCTGGCCGCCGCGGTCGGCGTTGCTGAAACCCGGGTCGCGCAAGCCATCGCCCTGGCGGAGGAAGCCGCTGAAGCTATACAGCAGGCGGTCGTTGACTGGGCCGGACATTGCCAGGTCAGCGCGTACCTGATGGTGTTGGCCCACCGTCAGCTTAGCGGCATGATCCGGCTCGGTCGTGCCGAAGTTGGACAGGAAGTTGACCACGCCCCCGGACGCGTTATTGCTATACACCGGTGCCGTGCCGCCCCGCACGATCTCGGCCCCGACGGTACCCAGGTCGACCCGGTACAGTTCGTCGATCTGTAACTGGCGCTCGAAGTTCGATTCGAACAGGGGCAGTCCGTCTTCCAGCATGTCCATCAGGCGGAAGCCGGAAAACGGTAGGCCGCGGATTACCACGTTCTCGCCGCCGCCCTGGCCGCCGGAGTTTTCTACCTTGATGCCAGGGACAGATTTCAGTAAGTCGACCGTGCTCTTGGGGTCCTTGCGCTGGATTTCCGCCTCGCTGATGGTGGAGATGGCGTACGGCGTCTCGAATTTCTTCTTGCGGCCGGATGTGCCGGTCACGACGACTTCTTGCTGAGCGGTTTCGGATTTGTCTTGCGACGCGGGTAGTTCTGGTATCGGCGCATCGGCCGCCTGGACGTTGATACTGATTGCTCCGAGCAGGAGCATGGATAATGCGCTACGGTCTCTCTGTTTATTCTTCACCACGGATTTCCTCGACTTGGCTGGTTGTTGTGATTACCGGACTAGGCCGGATTGCAGCGCAGTATAGGGGGCGCACTTGGCACCGTAAGGCGTTTCACGGTGAAGTTTCCCGGTGAAACCGAGGAGAAATCAGCTCTGGTGCAGGTGAAAACCGAGGATGCGCACGTCGGTGCTGCCGTTTGCCTGCAGCACACACTGGAGCAGGATTTCGAAGCTGCCGACTGAACCGTCCGCTAGCGAGGCTTGCTTCAGTAAAGGGGCCAGCCGTGCCGGATCGACCAGGAACTCGATAGCCGCCTCCGTCCCCGCCGAGGTGGTGCCGCCGATCAGCAGGGCATGCCCGTCACCGCCCAACCCTCGGGTGTAAGCGATGGTGGCAAAGCCGCGCCGTTGCGGATCGTCGATCTTGAAGGCATACCCCAGAGCTTCTCCGCTGCGGGGATGGTCGTTCAGGATCAAGAACTGGTCCGGCTGCTGAGGATTCCAGTCGATATGGAAATCCAGTTGACTGCGGTATAGAGCCCACCAAGGATTGGCCTGCGCTACCCCGAGCAGGATCACGTTGGCTCGTTTCAGATCGCCAAGTTGAAGGTCACGCGCGAAGCGCAGATGCAGGCGCTGCGGTGCAGCGATGGCGCGCTTGCCCAGCTCCGCCGCCAGTTGGACCGAGGACATGCCGGTGTAGCGGCGTGCACGGAAATGTTCTGCATGGCCCAAGTCAGGCGGTACCAAGGGCTCACCCACCCGCTTGGCTGCATAAGCCTCGAGGCTGACCTGGCTGCGGGTCTCTAATTGGTATAGCACCAGTCCCGCGTCGGACACGACCAGCAGGGCATCGCGGTCGGCCGGCAGTAGCGCGGTCCAGAAGGTTGTCACGCCGGACGGACCACGCTGGCCCAGCCAAGCCGTCGCACCTGCCAGCACTACCACCACTATCACCACTACCAGCGCGGCGATACCCAGTGTCAGTCTGCGGTCGCGCAGGACCGGAGCGGATTTAGGGGAAGTGGCTGCGACAGAAAGTTCCAGTGGCAAGGCCGGCTCTTCCGCGGTTGGCGACGGCATCGCAGTGGCCAGGACGAACACAGGAACGTAGGTGCCGCGCGGGATCGCGATGCGCAGCGCATCCGCGTTACCCTCTTCGGCATAGTATTGAGCCAGGCGCTGGCGTAGCAGCCGTGCCGTAGTGCGTACGATAGTGTCGTCGGCGGGATTGAAGTGCTCGGGGCGGCCGAACACGGCCACGCCGATATGCTGCTCGCACAGCACCACCGCTTGCCCCTCCACGGTTGTGACGCAGACATGACGCAGGAACGACGACAGTCGCGCGCTCTTGGCAAAGGTCTGGCTGGCGAGGACGCGGGCCAGCGCGTCCAGGCAAGCTTCACGCGGCTGAGGCGGTGTCAGACCACTTTCAAACATGCTGTTTTTTTCCTGCTCCTGGGTCACCGCATTCATCCCCGTCAACAATCGTAGTTTGACAGTATATGCGTATTCCACTGACGGCAGCCACCCGTTCCAGGTTGAGTCGCACAACAGGGCGTTTAACTATGAAAAACGCCGCGTTGCTTAGAAGGCAAAGCGGCGTCTTGTATTCAGATCAGCAATTTAAACTGGCAAGGCGATCTGGTGATCAACACTGAATTGATAATCACGGAATACATGTTCTGCACTCAGCAATGCATAGGTGCCATCCGGTAATTTGCGGGTCGTGTCTTTCAGGCGGTATGTCATCTGACCGCAAGTCCAGCAATTGAAATTGCGCATATGGGTACACAGGCAAGTCTTGTCCATGACCGAGACTTTCTTGGCTTCGGGATGCGCTGCCACTTCACGGTTATACGAGGTGATGTAGGCACAGTTGCCATTGCCGTCCAGCAGATAACCATAAGATTCGCAGCCTGGGCGTATGCCATCGCCAATTGCCGGCGTGTTCTTCAGCATGCGCATGGGGTAGCCGGTAGGCGAGATATTGTTGACTATGATATCAATTTCACTGGCTTTGAAATATTCCTGCTTCACACTGGCAGGCAAGCCGCATTCATTGGTGACGGTAAAGCGGGTGGCCACCTGTACGCCGGCAGCACCGTTTTCCATGAAGGACACGGCATCGCTACCCGTGAAAATACCACCGGCAGCAATCAGAGGAATATCCAGGTTTTCTGCCTTCAGGTACTGAACGATTTCAGTCATGATGGTCTGCAAATCGTATTCGGCCCAATCCATGCCAAAACCCAGGTGACCGCCAGCCAGCGGGCCTTCGACGATGACATAATCAGGCAGGCGGTTCAGGCGGGAATTCTTGCGCAAAAATAATTGCAGCGCGCGTACTGAAGAAACGATGATGCCCAGCTTGGCATCGCGGAAGCGAGGGTGATCAGCGATCAGACCAAAGGAACCCAGATGCAGGCCGGCGCTCATGGTGATGCCGTCGATACCGGCATCCAATGACGATTCCAGACGCACCTTGAGGGTTTCACGCGGGCCATTCATGGTCAGCTTTTCCATGCAATTGACAAAGATCATGCCCTTGCCCTGCTTGGCTTCCATGGTTTTGCCTACGTGCATACGCGTGGCTTCGGCCAGTTGCTCCAGATTGAACTTGATGTCAGTCTTGTCGGAGTTGTTAATATTGTATTTGTAGAATTTGGTCTTTTCCTTGACGAAGCTGGTGTCAAAACGACGGTCGGAGACATCCTGCACCATGGCATCAGAAATATGGCCAACCCCACCCAGACGTGCAGCAACCAGAGCCAGTTCAGCAGTGGAAATATCGACGCCCATGCCACCGATCATGATAGGAACCAGCTCATCTTTGCCCAGCTTCAGACGGAAATCATCTACACGTTTCATTGTTATCCTTGACACATTTTGCTCAAAAGTAAATCACGCGACGTACATACTTACTTATTCATTGCTTATTTATTGCTTATTCATTGCTCGATCCGGGCTGCAATCCGGAAGACGAACGAGATTGTAAGCCAGCCCTTGCCCACACAGGTAAAATTATATTCTGTACAGCGTTTAATTTCCTTGGTCTGTGTTTTATTTCTTGTTATTTGACCAACGCAATTTGGCCCAGGCTGCTTGCTGGCTGGCATTCAGGAAGGTCCAGGCGACCAGGCGGCTCTCTTTATTCCCCTGGCCCATGATAATGGTTTTCTGATCATTGACCTTGACCTGCTTCAAGGCCGCATGAATTGCTGGCAAATTGGCCGACTTTGACACCAGGGTGGAAAACCACAATATTTTTGTGGATATAGCCGCACTTTCCATGATCATGGTCTTGATAAACGCCAGCTCCCCACCTTCACACCAGAGCTCAGCATCGTGACCGCTGAAGTTCAATACAGGTCCAGTGTGGTCCAGGTGGCTGGTTTTCTTCAGGTTTTCCCATTTACGCATGCTGCCCGCCTGCGCTTCTGCCGCAGAAGCATGGAAGGGCGGATTGCACAGACTGACATCAAACCATTCGTCATCCGCGATGATACCTCTGAACACGGCCTGTGGATTGGCCTGATGACGCAGTTGTATTTGCGTGCCCAAGCCAGGATTGCGGTCGAGTATGGTCTGGGCGTTGAGGAGTGAATCCGCATTGATATCGCTGGCGCAAAATGACCAGCCATATTCGCTGCCCCCCAATAAGGGATAAATGCAACTGGCACCGGTGCCTATGTCCAAAGCAAGTACCTGCCTGCCTTTGGGGATACGTCCCTGATTGCTGCCCGCCAGCAGGTCGGCCAGGTAATGCACATAGTCAGCCCTGCCTGGCACGGGCGGGCATAGGTTTTCAGGTGGAATATCCCATTCACGTACCCCATAACTGCTTTGCAGCAAAGCCTTGTTGAGCAATTTGACCGCTAGCGGATCGGCAAAATTGATGGTCGCTTCACCTGCCGGATTTTCCGTGAGGCACGATAGCAATGCCGGTTCTGCCTTGATCAGGGCGGCGAAGTCATACCTGCCCTGATGACGATTGCGTGGATGCAGCAATTGTCCGGCAGTCTGATTTCTTTTTTCTTTGTTGTTTTTGTCGCTCATGAAGCCTGATCCACAAATTTGCAATGCCCGATGAGATTCAGGCAGGATGCTGGACCAGTATTGTCCCATGAAGGGCGAATAACCGTTTGTCAGAAAATGAACCTTATTTATCTGAGGCAATTATTGTCGGGCATATGGAAGAACTGGGGGTTTGTATGCCCATGACGAGGTTGTAAAATTCCGTAAGTGTTTTATGTATTTTGAAACACTATTGCTAAAATCTGCGCATTCCAACTTTGTCCCCGCAAGTTTCATTACAGCGTATGCTCGTGCCAGCGTGTGATGCGGTGTCAAACCCTGGGATATATCAAACATTACCTGGAAGTTGCGGTAATGGCGCGCCTTGAACATCTTATTGAAAGGTATAAGAAATGAAGAAAATCGCTATTGTCGGCGGCCTGTCTGCCATTGCTGTCTTGTCCGCCTGCTCGACCGCACCTGTCAAGCAAACAGCGACTGTAGCTACTCCAGCCGCCCAGGTGGTCAGCGTACCTGTCAATCTGAAAGCACCTGCTGGCGAAGTGCTGGCATTTCAAATGGCCGCAACAGGCGTACAGATTTATGATTGCAGGGCCAACAAAGGCGGCCCCAAAAAATTTGAATGGGTATTCCGCGCCCCTCTGGCTGAGTTGTATGCCAATCACGACGTGACCAGCGTGAAGCTGGGCAAGCACTATGAAGGCCCGACCTGGGAAGCGAATGATGGCAGCAAAGTGGTGGCAGAAGTTGTCGCCAAAAGCGAGAGTATGGATACCAACGCCATCCCCTGGTTATTGCTGAAAGCCAAATCCAGCTCAGACACGGGGACATTTTCCGCTATCACCAGCGTACAGCGCGTGGTAACCGTGGGTGGCAAAGCACCATTGACCGGCTGCTCGGATTTTCAACTGGGTGCAGAAACGCGCACGCCTTATAAAGCCACTTACTATTTCTTTAAGGCAAACTGATTATCCTGATGCAGGATGGTTGGGATGCTATCTTGCGTCAAAATAATCAAACCCTTACTCGCCTTGTGCATCGTGCAGGAAAGCGGTGTTTTGGTTTTGCAAAACGCCGCTTGGTTTGATTGTATGGCCTGCTATGGTAATTCAAAGCGATAACCGACGCCATAGACAGAATGCAGGCATTCATTGCCTGGCAATTTGCCCTGTATCTTTTTGCGTATGTTCTTGATATGTGTGTCCACGGTTCTGTCATTGATATCACGCTGGTCTTCATGCGCAAAGTCGAGTAATTGCTGACGTGAAAATACCCGTTCAGGATGACTGATGAATTCGGACAGCAGGCGGAATTCTACCGGTGTCAGATTCAAAGGCTGGGCATCTACCAGTATGCGCAATTGCTGCTTGTCGATGATAAAGCGGGATGACCCCGTAGCAGGATGGCTGCCCATGCTGCGGCGTAAATGAACCTTGGCGCGCGCCACCACTTCACGCGGGCTGAAGGGTTTGCAGACATAGTCATCCGCCCCGGTATCCAGACCCAGCAGGCGGTCTACTTCTTCCACCCTGGCGGTCAGCATGATGATGGGTACCTGGCTGAACAGACGCACTTCCCGGCAGATGCTGATGCCATCAAGTTCAGGCAACATCAGGTCGAGCAAGATCAGGTCAGGTTGCGACAGCCTGAGCTGCGCCAGCGCCAGCCTGCCATTTGCTTCATGGCTGACCTGATAACCGGCGGCCAGCAAATAATCCTTGAGCAGGGCGGCGATCTTCTGGTCATCTTCAACGATGAGTATGCGGGCACCGCTGTCCATGTTGATGTCCTATAGGTTCCTGGGGCTGATGTAGGGCAATTGTACGGTTATTTTTACCCCACCCAGGGCTGAAGGGATGGCGCTGATCAAACCGCCATGGGCTTCCACGATGACTTTGCAGATAGCCAGGCCCAGGCCGCTACCACCGTTGGCGCGACTGCGTGCACTGTCCGCCCGGTACAGGCGATCAAACAGCAAAGCGTGGCTGGCGTCAGGAACACCGGGTGCACTGTCTTCCAGCCGCAGTTCCAGCATGCCAGCATTGCGTGTCAGTGTACACAAGATCACGCCGCCACTATCGGTATAGCGTATGCTGTTTTCCAGCAAATTACCCAGCACCTGGGTCAGGCGGCCACCATCGGCATTGACCCAGGCTGGCATCTCGCCCAGATGGCTTTCAAGGCGCAAGTCAGCCTGCTCGATGCGCAATGCAAAGCGTTGCAACATATCCTGCAGCAAGGGGCGCAAATCCATGGCCTGGAATTGATAATGCAGGTCACCGGCATCGGCCAGGGTCAACTGACGTATATCATCCACCAGCTTGTTCAGATGCCGCACTTCGGCGTGCAGGGATTCCAATGCGGCGGGCGAGATGTTGCGTATACCATCGATCAGGGCTTCTATCTCCCCCTGTATCACCGTCAACGGGGTTCGCAATTCATGCGATATATCCGCCAGCATGCGGCTTCTTTGTGCCTCATTTCTTTCCAGGTTTTGCGCCATGATATTGATATCCTGCGCCAGGTCACCCAGCTCATCCTGGCTGATGATGTCGGCCCTGGCCTGAAACTGTCCCTTGGAAATGCGTGCTGTCACTGCATGCAGGGATTTCAACGGTCGCAATAAATGCCTGGCCAGCCATAATGAAAACCCGACTGCAACCAGTATCAGCGCGCCTGCCAGCAACAGCGTATGACGTATCTGCACACTGACAAAATCGATGGCGCTGGCATTGGATAGTTGTCTTAAAGGTGCCAGCCGCAGGCTGCCGACTTTTTCTGGCCCCAGCATAATGGCTTGTACGCTGCCCGGTGCATCGGCCGGGCCGATCAGTGCATGCCCATTCTTGTCTATGAGTGACAGACGTTGCCCAAACCGCATGGGATCCAGTGGCGGCCTTTGCTCCGGCGGAGCATCCCCTGTTGACTGAGGTGGTGGTGGCGGTGGTGTTTCCCCGGACCTGACTGGCGGTGGTGGAGGCGGTCTGTCATCGTCTTCAACTGCCTGACGCCGTCTGGGAGGAGGGGGCTGTGGGTCTTCATTTTCAGGCCGTGGCTTGCGTAATTGATCCAGCAAATCCCGCATGGGGCGGCGGTCCGCCTGGAAACGGTCAAAGTTGCCGTATTGTCGGTAATCTTCTGCCAGCATATTGCTGAGCCGGACCAGGTCCTGTTTTTCCAGGTCGCTCAGATACGCAATGAAGCCACTCTTCAGATTCTGACTGGTCACCCAGGCCAGCGTACCTATGCTGATGATCACAATGGCAGTAATGGCCAGGGCTAATTTGCGGGCTATGGTCAGACGCATGCGGTAACAACCTTGCTGAGAATGGTATCAACTTGCCATATTGCCAGTCAATTATGGAGCAATCATGAAGTAAACAAGTCATTCTGCGAATAAATATTTGCTGCGGTTTTATTTTTTTGTCTTCAAAAAAAACCTCCCTATCTTCATTTTTTCTCCATATTCGGGTTTCATCCTGTCTCCAGTCTCAGAACTTCGTGCAGAGAATGCCAGGCTTCCTGAGTAAAAAAACCAACTCGAAGGAGGGCTTCAAAATGAAATCACGGACAGCATCAAATACTGCATCAAGCGCGGTATTGAACCTGTATGACATCCGTCGCAGAGTGCAACTATCCATTGCCATACTCCTGGCATTCAATCTGGCTGCCTGCGGTGGTGATACCGGCACTGCCAGCACGGGATCAACTACCGGTCCGCAGGCAGTACCGCCAGTCAGCACCACATCTGCGCTGGCGGCACCCGCACCTGCACCCGCCACGCCGGTTGAAGCACCTTCACTGGTACCTCTTGCCAATGGAGAGGGGGCGGCATTGACGGTGTCGACTACCGGCAGCATAGACAAGAACAATGCCTTCTTCAAAGCCTTCGGTAATGGTCGCAGTTGCGCCAGCTGTCATCAGGAAAGCCAGGGCTGGAGCATGCGCCCGGATAATTTGCAGGAAAGATTTACCCAAACCAGTGGCAGTGATCCGGTTTTCGCCTTGAATGACGGCGCGAATTCTCCCACTGCCCTGGCCACGACCATAGACCAAAAACGTCTGGCATATAGCATGCTGTTGACCAAGGGTCTTATCAGGGTGGGCCTGGCTATTCCTGCCGATGCAGAATTTACTTTGCTTAAGGTGGATGATCCCTATGGTTATGCCAGTGCCAAGGAATTGTCGCTATTCCGTCGCCCCATGCCAACCACCAACCTGAAATTTCTCAGCACCGTGATGTGGGATGCGCGCGAAACTTTCGCCGAAGCACGATCTAATCTGTGCATACGCAATAGCCGCCCCCTGCAATGTTTTGCGACTACCGATTTTGATTTGCTGCATCAGTCTAACAGTGCCGTGACCGGTCATGCACAAGCGGCTCAGGGCCTGACCGCGGCTGAACAGCGCAGCATCGTGGATTTTGAAAAGACCTTGTTCACCGCACAGATCACCAGCCTGGCCGCTGGCAATCTGACTGATGCTGGTGCCAAAGGCGGCCCGCTTGAACTGGCAAAGAATAATTTTTATTTTGGGATCAATGATATCGATGCGGGCGACTATGTAAGCGGTGCGCCATTTGATCGCAATGTCATGGCCATGTTTACCGCATGGCGTGGCCTCGACAGGCCGAGCCCACCAATCCCGCCAGGTCCGGGACGGGCAGGGCAGCCGGGTCAGCCAGGGCAATCACCAACAGCCATCAATATTGCCAGGGCATCCGTCGCCAGAGGTGAGCAGATTTTTAACAATAAACCCTTCAATGTCACCGGTGTTGCCGGTTTCAATGGTGAATTGCGGGTGGCCTTGCAAAGGGCAACATGCACCAGTTGCCATAGCGTAGGGAATGTCGGCTCGCATTCAGTGCCACGGCTGTTCAATACCGGCGTATCCGACGCCAGCCTGCGCACACCAGACATGCCCCTGTACACGCTGAGAAATAAACTGACAGGTGAAATCATGGAAACCACCGATCCCGGCAGGGCCATGAACACCGGCAAATGGCAGGATATCGGCCGCTTCAAAGTACCCAGCCTGCGCGCCATCGAAGCACGTTCACCTTACTTCCATAATGGCGGCATGGTAGAGCTGACCGATGTCGTGAAATTCTATGACAAGCGTTTCAATATCGGATTGACGCCACAGGAGATTGTCGATCTGACCGAGTTCTTGAAGGTGCTCTGAAACAGTTTTTCAGATACAAAAAGAGCAGACTTCTGAGTCTGCTCTTTTGTTTTTAGACCTGCCACTGCAACCCAGCCGGGCTGGTTTTGCGTGAGTCCGGATTTAACCGGCGTAGAAGCAGCGCCCACACACGTGCTGATAGCGTTCATTACCACCAATATCAATCTGCTCGCCGGTTTTCATGCGCTTGCCGTTGGCATCGACGCGGATATTCATCGTGGCTTTTTTCCCGCAGCCACAGATGTTTTTCAATTCTTCTATGTCATCGGCCAGCGCCAGCAGATAGCTTGAACCGGCGAAAGGTTCACCCAGAAAATCACTGCGCAAGCCATAGCAGATGACCGGCACACCACGTACTTGCGCCAGTTGATGTAATTGCCTGACCTGATCGGCGGACAGGAATTGTGCTTCATCCACCAATACGCAACTGACCTTCGGTATTTCTGCCAGAAAATCATAATGCGGATCGAAGACTTCAGCCTGTCGTTGCGGCCCCAGCCGTGAAGTGACTTTGCCGGCACCGTAACGATTGTCTATGGCTGCCGTGTACAGACGGACCTTTTGTCCTTGTTCTTCATAGTTGTGGGCTACTTGTAAAAGTGCCGTGGATTTTCCTGCGTTCATTGCTGAATATCTGAAGTAGAGCTTGGCCATGCGTGTTTCCTTAAAACTGTTGCAAGTGTTGCTGGTGAGAACAGTCGGTTTATTGTTGATTTTATTGAAGCAAAAAAAATTTGATATCGGGGTCTTGAAACTATTTGGCTCAGCGCCATTTTCTACTCAGCAGATGCTCGAACAGGAGGTTTGCTGCAGCAGTCCAGAAGTAACCGTTTTAAAAAATAGTTTCTAAACATTTAATTTATATCGCTTCAATTTAAAAGGATATTATCATGCGCAATTTTGACTTCGCTCCTCTGTATCGTTCCGCTATCGGTTTTGACCGCCTGGCCCAGTTATTTGATGATGCTCAACGTGCTGAAACCGCACCCAGCTATCCCCCTTACAATATCGAACTGATTGCAGAAGATAAATATGCGATCACCATGGCAGTTGCAGGCTTTGACCGCAGCGAAATTGACATCGAAACCGAACGTGACACCCTGAAAATCGTCGGTCGCCGTCAAAAAGTCGAAGGCACACGCAACTTCCTGCATCGTGGCATTGCCTCACGTGATTTTGAACACCGTTTCCGCCTGGCCGACCACGTCAAAGTCATCAGTGCCCGTCTGGACAATGGCTTGCTGAATATCGAACTGGTGCGTGAAATTCCAGAAGCACACAAACCACGCCGCATCCTGATTGATGCCGATAATCTGCAATTGGTAGAGTCGCAAAATCAGTTGCAACGTCAGGTCGCATAACCTATAGACAATAAACATGATCCGCGCAAACGTGCGGATTAGATTTCCAAAAATGAAATAAGAAAGCATGGGCTTGCCCATGCTTTCTTATTTTCTGAAGTCATAATCTGAAGTCACAATGGATAAAAAAAATCATAATTGGTTTTTATAAAAATTTTACAGGCAAGGTATTCTTTTTTGGGTAGAATAGCGCCGAAAATCAATAACTTAGCTCACATTCCACTTGAATTAAAAAGCACATTCTTGTGACGTGTTGATGACCTGAATAATTTATAGAGCTGCCTATGAGAAAGACCCCGAAGTCTGGCATTTTCTCGATGGGACTGCTGCTATGTCTGAACTGTGCCGTTCATTCCCCTGCACTGGCAGTGGAGGAGGGCGCAGACTTGAATCTGACTACACTCACTGGCGACTGGAATGGTCAGCGCCAAACCTGGCTGGACCAGGGCATCAGTCTGGATTTCACACATCGTAGCGACATCGTGCGCAATCAAAATGGTGGTATCGCCACCGGCGCCAGATGGCTGTCGTATACCGATGCCAGGATACGTCTCGACTTGAACAAATTGTCAGGGTGGGAGGGTTGGGCTGCCTATATCCAATATCACAGCGAGCTGGGTGGCAAGCCGAATATGCAAAAAGTCGGCAGCTTTATCGGTGTCGACAATATCGAAGTCAAAACCAACACCGCTCAGTTTTCTGAACTGTGGCTGGAAAAGAACATGCTCGATGACAGACTTGCTGTTCTCGTTGGACTGTATGCCATCGATTCAGAATTTTATGTCACCGACAGTTCCGGTGTATTCCTGCAACCCGCCATGGGAATGAATATTTCAGTCGGACAAACTGGCAAAAATGGCCCGCCTATCTACCCGATGGCTTCTTTTGGCACGCGTCTGCGTTATAAGTCCCCAGACAAAAATAGCTACGCTCAACTGGCGCTGCTGGATGGTGTGCCAGGCGACCCTGCCAATCCGCGTGGCAGCCACATCAAGTTTGATAAAGGGGATGGCGTCTTGCTGATGGCAGAGCTTGGTCATTTTGGTGAAAAGCCTGGTGCTGATGAAAAAGCCATTCATAAGACTGCTATAGGCATGTGGCGTTACAGCGCAGATTATGATGACCTCAGTAGTGTGGATGCACATGGCAAACGCCTGCAGCGCAAGAATTTTGGCTGGTATGTGCTAACTGAACGCACGCTACTACCCAAAGCCGGGCATCCTGGTCAAGGCTTGCAGGGTTTCCTGCGTTTTGGTACGGCGCAAAAAAATGTCAATCAATCTGATTGGTCAGCCAATCTGGGATTGAATTATGTGGGGCCATTTGCTGGCCGTGACGAAGATCAGTTAGCCATAGGTATGACCTATGCCCATGCCAGCAAAAAACACCGCTTGCTGAACAAATCGGATAATTATGAATCCATCGTCGAGACGACTTATAAAATGCAAGCGCGCCCCTGGCTGGTGATACAGCCAGTAGTGCAATGCGTCTTCAACCCCAATATGGATGCCAGCCTGAAGAAAGCCTGGGTAGCGGGGTTGAGGACAGAAGTGGCGTTTTGAAAATTTAAAACCTTAAGTCCGGATAATGTTCGAAGTATTCACGTCCCGAATATCCTTGGTACCCGTCAATGCCATGCTGACATCCAGTTCCTTCTGCAAGATTTCCAGCATCTTGGTGACGCCGGCTTCGCCCATGGCACCCAGACCATATAAAAAGGCGCGGCCCACCATGCTGCCTTTGGCACCCAGCGCGGTGGCCTTCAGTATGTCTTGTCCGGTACGTATGCCACCGTCAAACCAGACTTCGGTCTGGTGGCCGACGGCATCGACAATTGCTGGCAGCGCCTGTATCGATGACATGGCACCGTCCAGTTGACGGCCACCATGGTTGCTGACGACGATGGCGTCGGCACCGGCGGCTACCGCCAGCTTTGCGTCTTCGACATCCAGTATGCCCTTCAGTATCAGTTTGCCGCCCCATTCCTTCTTGATCCAGGCAACATCGTCCCAGCTCAGGGTGGGGTCGAACTGGCTGGCGGTCCATTGACTGAGCGTCAGTATGCCGTCTCCACCCTTGACATGACCGACCAGGTTACCAAAGGTTTTGCGACCAGACAGTGCACGCAAGGCCCAGGCCGGTTTGGTGGCCAGATCAAGGATATTCGCCAGTGTCAGTTTCGGCGGTACCGACATGCCGTTTTTCATGTCTTTATGACGCTGCCCCAGAATCTGCAAATCCAGCGTCAATACCAGGGCCGAACATTTTGCATCCTTGGCGCGCTGTATCATCTCTTTCACAAATCCACGGTCACGCATGACATATAGCTGGAACCAGAAAGGCTTGGTGGTCACGCTGGCCACATCTTCTATCGAACATATGCTCATGGTGGACAGCGTGAACGGGATGCCGAATTTTTCTGCCGCAATCGCACCCAGCATTTCACCATTGGCCCATTGCATGCCTGTCAAACCGGTCGGTGCTATCGCCACTGGCATGCTGACTTCCTGGCCTATCATGGTGGTGCGGGTAGAACGGTGTTCAACATTGATGGCGACGCGCTGTCTTAACTTGATGGCGGCCAGGTCGCTGGTATTGGCTTTGTAAGTCGATTCCGTGTAAGAGCCGCTGTCGGCGTAATCATAAAAAGCTTTGGGTACGCGCTTTTTGGCGAGCAGGCGCAGGTCTTCTACACAGGTAATGACGGGCATGGGGGTTACTCCAGCTAATTGAACAATACGGCAAGTGTAGAGGATAAGCAGAATGCCATGGCGGAAAAGCTTTCAGACTTATGATGAAGGATTTTCAGCATCATTCATGATATCTGCCCGAAAACCGCCTATTTACTCAAGGAATTGATCAGATATCAGACTGCGCATCCATTGGTTGCCTGCATCCTGATTGTAGCGGCGGTGCCAGAACATATGGGTTTGCAGGGCCGGTAAACGCAACGGCGATTTGACATAGCGCAAACCAAAGGGGGCGGCAGCGCGTTCGGCCAACTTTTGCGGTACCGTTACCAGCAAATCATTGCAACTGACAATGTACGGAACGGCAACAAAATGTGGCACACGCAAATGGCTGGCGGCGCTGATACCAGCCTTTTCCAGGCTTTGATTGACTTTGGCATACGGGTTTTCCCTGGACGCAACAATCAAATGACGTGCGGCCAGAAAATCCTTCATGTCCAGCTTGTCTGCCGCCAGCGGGTGGCTTTGCCGGAACAGGCAGACATAGTTTTGCCGGAACAGGCGGCGCTGATACCAGGCATCTGACAAATGATCAAAAGCACCTATGGCCAGATCAACCCGGCCTGATTCCATTTCCGTTTTCAAGTCGATATCACTGGCACGCACTGTCGATAGTTGTACAAGCGGTGCCTGGGTATGCAGGTGTTCCGCCAGTATAGGCATGAAATACACTTCGCCGACATCGGTCATGGCGATGGTGAAGTGACGCTTGCTGCTGGCGGGGTCGAAGTTCTCCTGGCGGTTCAGCGCCTGGGTGATATGCGTCAGGGCCAGCGCCACGGGTTCCGCCAATTGTTCTGCCAGTGCCGTGGGTTGCATGCCTGTTGCTGTCCGTACAAACAGTTCATCATCAAAACAGCGCCGCAACCTGGCCAGGGCATTGCTGACTGCAGGCTGCGACAGGTTCAGCTTGCGGGCCACAGAAGATATCTGGCGGTCTTGATAGACTTCCTGGAACACCACCAGCAAGTTCAGGTCTATGTCTTTGGGTTCCAGCATAATATTCCAGTATTATTGATACTATGAATGTAGTACATTTTTGTATTTATATCGTAAAACGGCAAGCTTTGCATTAAAGTCAGGTTCTGATTATATTCACATGGTAGGAACCGACATGAGCAAGCACGACGCAAAAGAAGTTCAACTTCACTACCAGACCGGTTTTGCAAATGAATTCGCCACCGAGGCACTGCCAGATGCCTTGCCCAAGAGCCAGAATTCCCCGCAAAAATGTGCTTATGGCCTGTATGCCGAACAAGTCTCTGGCACAGCCTTCACTGCGCCGCGCCATGCGAATCGCCGCTCCTGGTTGTACCGCATACGCCCGGCAGCCATGCACCAGCCTTTTCAGCAAACCAGCAATGGTCGTATGACCAATGATTTTGGCACGATGCCAAGTACACCGAATCAATTGCGCTGGGATCCCATGCCCATGCCAACAGAAGCGACAGACTTCATTGATGGCTGGATGACCATGGCCGGCAATGGTTCTGCAGATGTGCAGAATGGTTGCGCGATCCATATCTACACGGCTAACCGTGACATGACGACGCGTTTCTTTTATAACGCCGATGCTGAATTACTCGTCATTCCCCAGCAAGGCCGCCTGCATATCCGTACCGAAATGGGTTTGCTCGACATAGAGCCGCAAGAAATCGCCGTGATACCGCGTGGCGTGCGCTTCCAGGTCCATCTGGCAGATGGCGAGGCACGTGGTTATGTCTGCGAAAACTTTGGTTCCATATTGAAGTTGCCTGACCTGGGTGTCATCGGCTCCAACGGTCTGGCCAATCCGCGTGACTTCCAGACGCCTGTTGCCTGGTATGAAGATAGGGAAGGTGATTTTGAATTGCTGGCCAAGTTCAGCGGCAATTTGTGGTCAGCAAAAATAGGCCATTCACCCTTGGATGTCGTCGCCTGGCATGGCAATTTCGCGCCTTACAAATATGACCTGCGTCATTTCAACACCATAGGCTCTATCAGCTACGATCATCCTGATCCTTCCATCTTCCTGGTTTTGCAGGCAGCCAGCGATACGCCCGGTGTGGATAGCATAGACTTTGTGATTTTCCCGCCACGCTGGCTGGTGGCAGAAAACACCTTCCGCCCGCCATGGTTCCACCGTAATATCGCCAGTGAATTCATGGGCCTGATCCATGGTCAGTATGATGCCAAGTCGACCGGCTTTCGCCCTGGTGGTGCCAGCCTGCACAATTGCATGAGCGGCCATGGTCCGGATGCCCCGACCTTTGACAAGGCATCATCAGCAGATACCACTCAGCCACATAAAGTCGATGATACGATGGCCTTCATGATAGAAACGCGTACTATCATCAAACCAACGCGTGCGGCGATGGAAGCCGCACAACTGCAGGCTGACTATTACCAGTGCTGGCAAGGCATCAAGAAAAATTTTAATCCGGAGCAAAAATAAATGACGGTACAACTTAACGAAACCCATGACGTAGGCTTGCGCAGCTGGGTAGCTTCAGCCAACCAGGCTGACACGGATTTCCCCTTGCAAAACCTGCCGTATGGCGTATTCCGCCGGCAGGGCAGCAACCAGTCTTATCGCATCGGCATTGCCATCGGTGACCAGATACTCGATCTGGCAGCGGCCCATGCCACCCATGCCTTTGCCGGTTACACCGAATTGCAGGGTGGGCATTTTACCAATGCGGTCAATGCCAGTAACCTGAATGCCCTTATGGCGCTTGGTGCACCAGTATGGTCCGCATTGCGTCTGGCGTTGTCGCGTGTCTTGCGTGAAGGCGCAGGCCTGCAAGGTGCATTGCAAGCCTGCCTGCTGGCGCAAAGCGCGGCAGAATTTGCCTTGCCGGCGCAGATTGGTGATTACACTGACTTTTATACGTCCGTTCATCATGCAACGGCTGTCGGCAAATTATTCCGCCCGGATAATCCTTTGTTGCCGAACTACAAGTGGGTGCCTATAGGCTACCATGGTCGCGCATCATCCATCGGCGTATCTGGCCAGCAATTCCGCCGCCCTGTCGGCCAGACCAAGCCACCTGCTTCCGAGACACCGGTGTTTGGTCCAGCCAAACGCATGGATTATGAAATGGAAATCGGTATCTTCGTCGGCCCCGGTAATGCCTTGGGTGATGTCATCACGATGGAGAAGGCCGAATCCCATGTATTTGGCCTGTGCCTGTTGAATGACTGGTCGGCGCGTGATATGCAGGCGTGGGAATACCAGCCGCTTGGCCCTTTCCTGGCCAAGAATTTCGCCTCCACCATTTCGCCCTGGGTAGTGACGCTGGAAGCACTCGCACCTTATCGCCATGCCTGGACGCGCGATGTCGAAGATCCGCAACCCATGGCCTATCTGGACTCCCCGGATTTGCGCGATAGCGGTGCCTTCGATATACAGCTTGAAGTCTTGTTGCAAACAGAAAAAATGCGTACAGCAGGCGCATCTGCCGAACGTTTGTCACTGTCGAATTTCCGCCATTCATACTGGACTGTGGCGCAACTCATTACCCATCATACGGTTAATGGTTGCAATCTCAATCCTGGTGATTTGCTGGGTTCGGGTACGCAATCTGGTCCCTTGGCAGAAGAGGCCGGCTCTCTGCTGGAATTGACGGGAGGGGGCAAAAAGGCGCTGACGCTGACAAATGGTGAGCAGCGTATTTTCATGGAAGATGGGGATGCCATTGTGATGCGCGGCTGGGCACAGAAAGAGGGATGTGCGCGGATTGGGTTTGGTGAGGTGGTGGGAACTTTGTTGCCTGCCAGGATTTAAGTCGCCGTGCTCTAGTTATCGTCGCTCCAGCGAAGGCAGGAGGCCACCGGGCTGGCGCTCCAGTTGAGTTCGTTGCATGTCGTACTTTGATTGAAACGATTGCTCTTCGTGGACACAAGCCGGGTCTCGGCCCGGCGGCCGAATTCCTTTCTTTGCTTCGCCAAAGAAAGGAATCAAAGAAAGGCGACCGCAGACTCGCTCCCTTCGGGAGTGCCCATTTATGTAGCGAAAAAAATGGGAAGGTCCGAAACTCGCTTCGCTCAGACACCGGACCTTCTTTTTCCATTTTCTGCACTACACAAATGGCTTCGTCCCAAGCGGATAAAAGTCAACAACAACCCCAACGTCAAAATCTACAACAAATTCAAAAACAACGACAACCCCAACACCATGGTTGATCGACGGCATTCAAATAAATGTGAATGCGGTTGTGTTGACGTTGGTTTTGACTTTGCTGTTGCTGTTGCCGTTGCTGCTGCCGTTGACCTTCAACCGCTTGGGACGATGTAATTTGTGCTTCACAGAAAATGGAAAAAGAAGATCCGATGTTTGAGCCGCAGGCGAGTTGCGGATATTCCCATTTTTTGTGATGCACAAATTATGCTGAAGCGCAGCGTAAGCACCCGAAGGGCGAGTCTGCGGTCGCCTTTCTTTGATTCCTTTCTTTGGCGAAGCAAAGAAAGGAATTCGGCCGCCGGGCCGAGACCCGGCTTGGTTCTACGAAGGGCAATCGTTTTAATTAAAGTACGACATGCAACGAACGCCGCTGGAGCACCAGCAACGTAGGTTGGGCTACGTCTTATCAGCCCAACACTGTGCTTATCAAACACGTATTCGTGGTTTTGTCTCTCATGCCTGTGCAGGAGCGACGGGATTACGATTGCCGTGTCGACAGCCCCCGCTCTTAAATCTGCACCCAATTACCCTTGAATATAATCGGTCCCGATGGTTTTTCAGGGTTACCCGAACCACCTTTTGGCTCCAGCGTGACTGCCAGCAAAGGTACGCTATCGGTGGTCATGTTGGCAGGCATGGGCAGGGTGATAATGCCCTTGTCGGCTACCAGGCCCAGCGACTTGACTTTGCCATCCTTGCCGACTGCCCATAGTTCCAGGCTCTTGTCGGCGGCGATGTTTTGCGCTGTCACCATGCGTATCTGCAACTGGCCGCGTTTGCTGTCACCGGTAATGACGGCTATTGCCTGTGCTTTTTCATCCGATAAGGTCGCCACATAATCAGTTTGTGGCGCTGCCGGTTGGTCTACCTGCTTGTTGAGCAAGACAGATATCAAGACCACTGCAAGCGCGGTCGAGAACATGCCTAGGCCGCGCCAGAAAGCCAGGTCTTCACGCAATTTTCCCCAGTTACGCCAGTACGCCCATGGGTCTTTGGTGATGTTCAGGTTCAGGCGTTTTTCCAGCGCGGGCCAGATGCTTGCCGGTACTGCGACTGCAGGTGCAAATTCAGCCATGGGTACCAGATGCGCTTCCCATTGCCCCACTACCTGGCGCAAGGCGGCGTCCTGTTTCAGCCAGGCTTCAAAGCGACGACGGGCACCACCACGCAGGGTTCCCAGCACATATTCAGAAGCCAGTTTTTCTTGCAGGCCCGGATTATTTTTGATTTGCTGCAAATTCATTATGCCTCCAGACGAGTGAGGCAGGTGCGCAACTTGTCGAGTCCGCGTCTGATCCAGGTTTTTACCGTCCCTATGGGCAGTTTCATATGTTCCGCCACTTCGCTATGTGACAAATCATGGAAAAACGCCATCGCCATCGCCTGTCTGTGCAAACCTTCCAGACGTGACATGCAGGAAGCCAGTGCCTTGGCATCCTGTGTCAATTCCAGCGTCTGCGCTGGCGTCGGTTCACTGCTTTCCATGGCTTGCATGATTTCCATATCAAAATTATCAGCATCAATTTCCACATCGTGACCGACACGACGCAAGAGATCGAAAGCGCGATTGCGGACGATAGTTGTCATCCAAGTCATGGGCGCTGCCAGACCGGCCTGATAACTGCCTGCGTTATTCCAGATGTTGACAAAACTCTCTTGTAAAACCTCTTCTGCCAACTCACGCTTAACTAATATACGCAGCGCGAAGCCAAACAGTTTCGCCGAAGTGGCGTCATACAGAGATTTAAATGCCTGCGCGTCTTTACGGGCGACGGCGGCTAGCCAATTCTGTAACTGGCTGGTATCCAGAGCGGCAGTGGGCAATTGCGTATCCAATCTTGGCTGTCGTGTTGTGAGATAAGCATCTGGGATGCAGATGCGCCGATTTTAATCGATTTCCTGATGACATACTCAAACCTTCTTGATCCTTCTTAAACCTGGTCAAACCTCAAGATTGCTTGCTTTCTGCATGCACAAACAGGGAAGGATGCTGCTTCCCATACCAAGACTGGCCTGCCGTTCTTGCAAATTTGTCTTAATCCTGGCCTGAACGAAACTCTGCCGCCAGCATGGAATAGCATTTAAGGTCGACATAGCGGCCATGTTTGTATTCACATTCGCGCAGTACTCCTTCCAGCTGGAAACCCAGTTTTTCTATTAAACGCCAACTGGCAATATTCTCTGGTTCGACCATGGCTTGCAGGCGATGCAGGCCCAGGTGCTGGAAGCAGTGGGCGATCATGACGTTCAGGCATTCGGGTATGATGGCCTTGCCCCAATGGTCCGGTGACAGCCAGAAGCCGGTTTCGGCGCAATGGTGTTCTTGTTCCCATTCATGCAGACCGCAAGTGCCTAACAGGTGGTCCGGTGCTTCTTTGCTGCAAATGCCCCACCAGATACCGGTACCGACTTGCCAGACTTCTTCATACCAATCCAGCTGTGCCTGGGTTGATGCCAGGGTATCGTAGCTGACACCATAATAATCACTGACGCGCGGGTCGGATAAGCCCTGGAAAATTGCTGACATATCAGAGGCGACGATTTGGCGGAGCTGATAGTGTGGAGTGTGCAGCACAGGGAAGGATCTGGTTTCAGGCATATACGCTTTGCAATGACAGGTAACAGATAGACATTCTAATGCCTGTTGAGACATGGAGCTGCCCGTTCTTGCCAGCCTTAAGGATGAAAAATCTGGGATAATCTGCCTGCCCGTTCTAAGCGAGTGAATTGATTAATAAAATTGAAGAAATGATGAGCCCAGAGCAACGCAAAGAAGCTTCCGAACTGGAATTGCATAAACGTGGTATCCGTATCAATGTGCAATTGCACGTGATTGAGTCGGATGAAGAAGTGGAATTGCGGACGCCAGATGAAGTGATGCAACGCATGCTGGCCTTGTGGGGTGTAACTGGGGCTGCAACTGGCGGCGATGTAGCGAGTTATCGCAATTACCTCGAATCACATGGTTTGAGCGCTTGTTTGTCAGCGCAGGAATACGCATTTTTATTTTCCGATGAACCGTCTGAAGAACTGCGTGCGCAATGTGCGCAAAGGCAGGAATCCCTGTATTTCCTGGCATGGGCCGCTGGTTTGACGGATAAGCTGGCTGTGCCTACGCAAGCAGCGAATCTGAAACAAGTCTTGAAATTTTTCCCACATGCGATGGAAGCACCTGAGCGTTTGCAAGCGGCCCTGAAGCCACGGCGCAAGGGCCAGGTACTGGATTGGTCGGATTTATTGTACCGTCTGCACTGGGCGGTCCGTCATGCACATATCACCGGGCGTGATGCACCTGGCAATTTGAATGCAGATGCAGTGCGTGAATGGCATCAGGCAGCTAACTGGCTGTGCCAGTATGAAGAAGAAAATGACTGGGATAAAGTCAGCACTGAAACTTGATGCGCATATCCAATATGCGATATGTAATATGCAACAGATATAGTCAAAACGCCTTTAAGGTCCGGTGTTCCGTCTTGCAAGCGTCAACCTGAGCCTGCATTTTCAGGCAGCGCGGACCTGAAAATTCAGCCTGCAGGGCGTCCAGAAAGACACGGGTGCGTGCCGGCATCAGACGACGGCCAGGAAATACAGCCCAGACATTGACGTCGGGTAGCTTCCAGTCTTCCAGCAAAGCCAACAAAGCACCGCTACGTACATGGTGATCGGCAAAGTGGTCAGACAGCATGATGATGCCATTACCGCGTACCGCCAGCCGTGTCAGCAATTCGGGTGAATTGGCGCTGGCGCGGCCAGGCGGGATACCTTCCCACACTGCGCCATCCTTTGCCATGCGCCATGTGGTCAACTCTCCATTGCGAGCAGTCAGACGCAGGCAATCATGTTCCATCAGGGCTTCAGGTTCTGCCGGTGTGCCATGTGTCTGCAAATAGCTGGGTGCGGCATACAGACCTATGCTGAAACGCACCAGTCCACGTGCGGCCAGTGAGGCATCATCGGGCAAGTCGCCGACACGGATGGCGACATCGAAATTTTCGCCTATCAAATCCACCCTGCGCGGTGACAAATCCAGTTCCAGGTTCACCGCAGGATACTTGCTGATGAAATCAGACAACAGCTCACTCATTTCATGATTGGCAAAATCGGCGGGCATGGACACCTTCAGCCTCCCATTTGGTTCCGCCTGCCTGTGCTGGGTCAGCGCCAATGTGGCATCCACTTCTTCCTGCACATGTTGTGCATGCAGCAAAACATTTTGACCCAGGTCCGTCACCGCCAGTTTACGCGTGGTGCGCAAGATCAGACGTTCGCCCAATTGCGCTTCCAGGGCAGAGATGCGGCGTGACAGTGTCGATTTCGGCACCCCCAGCTTCTCAGCGGCTTTGCTGAAACTGCCTTCTTCGACCACGCGGGCAAACAGCAAGAGGTCATTGGCTTCCAGGGTCATGGTCTATTCTCCATTCTTTTCTTCACGCTATTTTCCTATTTTTGGAACAATGATATCCATTTTAACGTCTTCCGAAATATTTTTGGAACGACTAAAGTACGTCCATCAACTCTTTTTCTGAAAGGAACACAAAATGAACATCCTGCAAATTAACTCCAGCGCCCGTGCCCAAGCCTCTCATTCCACGCAATTGGCAAATAGCCTGGTGGAGGTTTTATTGGAATCCACATCCGGTGCTACCGTGAATGTACGTGATCTGGGTAGCAATCCTCACCCGATACTTGATGAAACAGCATTGCAAGCCCTGTTCACACCTGCAGAGCAAAGAACGGCAGAACAGCAAGCCCGTGTTGCTCTGGATGATGTATTGATTGCAGAAATCCAGGCTGCCGATGTGGTCGTACTGGGTGCACCCATGTATAACTTTGGTATTTCAGCCCAATTGAAAAATTGGATCGATGCAGTATCCCGCGCCCAGGTGACTTTCCGTTATACCGCCAATGGCCCTGAAGGTTTGCTGACTGGCAAGAAAGTGTATGTGGTATTGACACGTGGCGGTTTGTATCGCAATACGCCAAAAGACACACAGATGCCTTACCTGAAAACCTTCTTTGGCTTCCTGGGCATGACCGATGTAGAGTTTGTCTATGCAGAAGGTTTGGCCATGGGCCCGGATGCAGAAAAAGCCTCACTGGCTTCAGCACACCAACAAATTAATGATTTACTGCCTGCCTAATTAATTGACAATTGACAGGTAACCTATAAGGACGATGGATCATGGAAACGACAGATGTAGTCGCAAGCAATACAGCAGTTCAACAGGCGGAACAAGTAACAAATTCACGCACGGTAGAGCAACTGGTAGCAGGGCAGCCTACTTCGGATGGTGCCGGTGTCAAGCTGACACGGGTATTGACGCAGCCACTGCAGTACCGGCTGGACCCCTTCCTCATGCTGGATGCCTTCGGCAGTGATGAGGCAGGTGACTACATCGCCGGTTTCCCCAGCCATCCACACCGTGGTTTTGAAACTGTTACCTATATGCTGGCTGGTCGCATGCGCCACCGCGACAGTGCCGGTAATGAAGGCTTGCTGCAAAACGGTGGTGTGCAATGGATGACCGCAGGTCGTGGTGTGATTCATTCAGAAATGCCGGAACAGGAAGAGGGTCGCATGGCAGGCTTCCAGTTATGGCTGAACCTGCCCGCCAAGGACAAGATGATAGCGCCCTGGTACCGCGATATTCAAAGCGATAGCATCCCTGAGTTGCTGACAGCAGCCGGTGTCAAAGTACGTGTCATCGCCGGTAGCAGCCATGGTGTGGCAGGTGCCGTGCAGCGTGAAGTTACTCAGCCGCTGTATCTGGATATCCATATGCCAGCCGGCAGCAGTTTTACACAAAGCCTGCCTGCCAGCTTTAATGCCTTTGTGTATGTGTATGAAGGTGAAGTGCAGATAGCCGGGCGCGATGTACCCGTACAGCGTATGGCGATATTGAAAAAATCACCGGATGCAGATGGTGTGGTGATTGAGGCCAAGGTGGATAGCCGCTTGTTGCTGATTGCTGGTCAGCCGCTTGGTGAAACTATTGTGCAGTATGGTCCGTTTGTGATGAATAGCCAGGCGGAAATTTTTAAAGCGATCAGTGATTTTCGTGAGGGTAAGTTGGCGGATGTTGCCTGATATAAGAGTTAAGCCTTATTTTCACGGACGAAGGAACTTGTCGTTGTAGGTTGGGCCGGACCTCGCTAGGCTAGAGTTTACCAGCCCAACACTGGGCGTTTAATAAACGTATACGTTATTTTGAGGCCGAGTGTTGGGCTGATACCCCGCAGCCCAACCTACGAAACTGCCTTTTACTATGACGAATCAACGAAATAAGAATCTACATATAAGGAAAAAAAATGAAACAAACAGAAACCATAGGACCCGTCTTCGGTTCCTTCATCGCCCGCGTATTGATTGCCCTGATCTTCGTGGCATCCGGTGCGGGCAAGATTGCGGGCTTTGAACAGACTGTCGGCTATATCGCCAGCAAGGGCTTGCCTTTGCCTGCCTTGGGCGCAATTGCTGCCATCGTGGTGGAACTGGGTGGTGGCATCATGGTCATCGTCGGTTGGCGCACACGCTGGGCGGCCGCAGCAATGATCTTGTTCACGCTGGCTGCTGCCTTCATCTTCCATGGCTTTTGGGGTGTGCCGGCCGATGCAGCACAAAACCAGATGATACATT
Organism: Undibacterium sp. Di26W; assembly: GCF_049340265.1. Classification (NCBI taxonomy): domain Bacteria; kingdom Pseudomonadati; phylum Pseudomonadota; class Betaproteobacteria; order Burkholderiales; family Oxalobacteraceae; genus Undibacterium; species Undibacterium sp. Di26W. Next base: position 13,156 of record NZ_JBMPOR010000012.1, on the reverse strand, counting down.
TCATGAAAAATATCTCCATGAGCGGCGGCCTCTTGTATGTGCTGATACACGGCAGCGGTGGCTGGAGCCTGGATGCTCGTAAAGGCTGAGCAAGAAAGAATTGATTTCCCGTTCCCTCGGGCCTCCTTCAGCAGCAGATTTTCCGTAAGGTAATCTGCTGTTTTTTTAGACTTACGAAAAGAATACCGCTTTGTATTGTAGTTCTCGCTGTTGGCATAAGCTGTACGATTCGTACGGTCTTCGTCGCTTGCTGAGGAAAAATCAGAGAAAAACTGAGATAATTCCGTATCTCAATATTTCAATATTTCAGGGGAATCAGTTTTGAATATTATTTCAATCCTGATCCAGATGCAGAGAAATCACGCCGCTCGCCGGTGTCGCACAAGGTTCGTCGTCAAAAGCGATGTCACCATTTGGATTTGCTTCACCATCAATTTTCAAATCAGTAAAATTAAACAGCTTCTTGTCCATCAAATGGGAAGGTGCAACGGTAGACAGCGAAGCAAAAATATTATCCACGCGGCCAGGAAATTTCTTGTCCCATTCGCGCATCAAGCCCTTGATCTGCTTGCGTTGCAGATTTTCTTGCGAGCCGCACAGGTCGCACGGGATGATGGGGAAGTTTTTCACTTCGGCATAGCGTTCTGTGTCAGATTCTTTCACATAGGCCAGCGGACGGATGACGATGTGCTTGCCGTCATCGGATTGCAGCTTGGCCGGCATGCCCTTGAGTTTGCCGCCGAAGAACATGTTCAGGAAAAAGGTTTCCAGGATATCGTCGCGATGATGGCCGAGGGCGATTTTGGTCGCACCCAGTTCATCCGCCACGCGGTACAAAATACCGCGGCGCAGGCGTGAGCATAGTGAGCAGGTGGTTTTGCCTTCCGGTATCAGGCGCTTGACGATGCTGTAGGTATCCTGATTTTCGATATGGTAGGGAATCCCCAGTTTTTCCAGATAGGCTGGCAGAATATGATCGGGGAAGTTGGGTTGCTTCTGATCCAGGTTGACCGCGATGATATCGAAGTTGATCGGCGCACGTTCACGTAGGGTCATCAGGATATCCAGCAGGGCATAGCTGTCCTTGCCACCGGACAGGCAGACCATGACCTTGTCGCCCTCTTCTATCATATTGAAATCACCGATCGCCTGGCCAACCAGACGGCATAAGCGCTTGTGCAGCTTATTGTTTTCGTAAGTGATTTTTTCTTGTGATTTGGCCGTGGTTTTTACTTCCACCGGGGCTTCCATCAATGTTTCAGTCAGAGCTTGCATGATAGGTTTTAGATTAGGCTTAAATTCGGGCTTAAATTCGGACTTAAATATCGGTTTTGATCTGGAATACTTCCACGCCTACGCCTTCGCAATCAGGGTAGACATCGGGCTTCATGGTGGAGATGCGTACTGCGCGTACGCGCGGATGCGCCAGCATGATCTTGGCAACATCATCACACAGGGTTTCCTGTAAATGTACATGGCCCTTGGCAATGCGGTCTGCGATCGTGCAGCGCATGAAATCATAATCGACGACTTCTTCCAGTTGGTCATTTTTTGGTGTGGACAAGGCCAGCGGGATATACAGGTCTACATTGAAGAGCACACGTTGTTCGCCTTTTTTCTCGAACTCGTGCACGCCGATGTTGATGGAGATTTCATAATCACGCAAAAACAGGCGGCGGCAATCGGCGAGCTGGGGATGGTGCAGGATGGATAACATAATGGTCCTGATGATTAAGATGGAATAGGGTTGTTGGCAGTCGCCAGAAACATGACGTCGCGCTGCAAGGGAATCAGGTGCTGGCCGCCATCCACCAGTACCGTGGTGCCGGTGATAGCAGGGCTGTCAGCCAGAAAACAGATGGTACGGGCAATATCTTCCGGCGTACTCGATCGGCCCAGCGGCGTCACCTGATGCGCCTGCTGGAAGTCCATCGTACTCTGGTGGCCGGAAACCATGGTGATGCCGGGCGCCACACCGACTACCCGTACGGTCGGTGCCAGCGCTTGTGCCAGCGTCGTGGTCGCGCATTGCAGGGCGGCCTTGGACAGGGTGTAAGACAAAAAGTCGGGATTGAGGTTAACCAGTTTTTGGTCCAGCAGGTTGATGACACAGGCTTGCCGGTCGCTTGCGGTGGCTGCATGCAGTGCCTGCGCCAGGATCAGCGGCGCTGCCAGATTCGCGTGCATATGCTTATCCAGACTCAACTGACTGAAACTGTGCACGTCGTCTTCTGCAAACAGCGAGGCGTTATTGACGATGCAGTCGATGTTGCCCATGACGGCAATTGCGGCCGGTAGCAGGGCCCGTGTTGCTGCTTCATTGGCAAGGTCGGCCTGCAAGGCGTGGGCACAGCGGCCCAGTGCCTGAATTTCTGTCACCAGTGTCTGCGCATCTTCCGCCGAATTGCCATAATGGACAACAATATCCCAGCCCTGCTGCGCCATATGCAGGGCGATATGCCGCCCTATGCGTTTGGCGGCACCTGTAATCAGTGCTGTGCGGCTTGCCTGGCTATTGCTGGTCATAATTCACTCATGGAAATTCTTAACAGAAGTTAGTGCGTTTTTAATACAATGCGGCTATGCATAAATTATCTCTACCTGTGCCGGGCGATGATGCCCTGGCTGCTTCATCTGCGCTGCAACAACTGATTATCGACGACATCCGCCAGCATCAGGGCTGGATAGCATTTTCGCGTTACATGGAACTGGCACTGTATGCGCCGGACCTGGGTTATTACAGCGGTGGTGCCACCAAACTGGGCAAAGACGGTGATTTTACAACTGCACCGGAAATGTCATCCTTGTTTGGTGCAGCGCTGGCTACACTGGCGAGCCACATTTTTACCCAAACCCGGCCCGAAATCATGGAATTCGGCGCTGGTACAGGTAAGCTCGCGCTCGATTTTTTGTCGGAATGTCAATTATCTGGAATAGCGATAGATCGCTATTTTATCGTGGAATTGTCTGGTGAGCTGCGTGCACGTCAGGAAGAATTGTTGAAAGACTTCCCGCAGGTGGCCTGGTTGCAAGAAATGCCAGACTCTTTTTCCGGTCTGGTACTGGGAAACGAGGTGCTGGATGCCATGCCGGTGGACCTGGTCATCAAGACTGCGGATGGCTGGCGTGAGGTTGGCGTCGCAGTGGTCGATGAAGATAGCGTCCCCAGGCTGATTTATCGTGAACAGGCAGGACAGGTTTGTCATCCGGACAAGATTGCGCAAATCCCGGATGCCGCTGCACTGCCGGTCGGTTACCTGACTGAAGTACATGCGGTGGCCAGTGGTTTCATGCGCAGTATGGCCAGGATGCTGGCTAAAAGCCAGGGCGCTACGGCTGCCATCTTCATCGATTACGGTTTTCCGGCTGCAGAGTATTATCATCCGCAACGACTGCAAGGCAGCCTGATGTGCCATTACCGGCATCATGCCCATCCCGATCCATTTTACCTGCCCGGCCTGCAGGATATTACTGCCCACGTCGATTTTACTGCCATGGCCAGGGCCGCACTGGAAGGCGGACTGGAACTGCTGAACTACAGCAGCCAGGCCGGATTTTTGATGAGCACGGGTATTGCAGATTTGCTGGCACGGACCCCGGCAGAACAGGCCATGCAGTATCTGCCACTGGCAAACGCATTACAAAAACTGGTTTCGCCGGCAGAAATGGGTGAGTTGTTCAAAGTTTTGATCGTAGGCCACCAGCTGGAACTGCCGGAAAATTTACTGCGCCTGGACCGCAGCCATCGCTTATGATGGGCTGTCGTCAAAAATATTTCTGGTAGGTTTCCGCATGGAAATTTATCGATAAGTGTGCAAAACAATTTGATCTGGAGTTTCATTTGCTGCGCTGGGTTGTGACCATCTTCATTGTCGTCGTTGTCTTTTCCAGCTTATTGCCATGGCTGGAAAAATTCGGCATAGGCCGCCTGCCGGGTGATCTGCGTTTCCGCCTGTTTGGCCGGACTTTTTCATTTCCTTTCGCCTCGACCATCCTGATTTCTCTACTGGTCTTGCTGCTGGCGAAGATCTTCAAATAAGAAGCTGTTGCAAAAGCGTGCGTGGCGCACCCAAATCTATTAAATATGTTAAACCCTTGCAATAATGTCGCTGCTTGGGGGTAAAGTTTCCATATGAATGCGCCGTCACTTTAATATAATGAAATAGACTTCTTTCTATTTGGAGGCTGTGCTGACCCGGGGAGATGGGGGCGGCATGCCTGACAGCGATATAAAATAATAATTAAACAATAATTACGCTAAAGGTTGAAATGAGCGAACTCAGCGACATTCGGGCATTGCTCATTGAACCGCATGCTGGCATGCGGGTCAGTTTGCACAATATGCTGAATCTGTGCGGCATTACCAAGATAGAACATGGGTTGTCCGCCGGTACGGCAGTGCGCGCGATTCAAGCCAAGGTCTTTGATCTGATTCTGTGCGAGTACGATCTTGGCGTTGGCCAGGATGGCCAGCAACTGCTGGAAGACATGCGCCACCACAAGCTGGCTCCCTTATCCACGATTTTCATCATGGTGACGGCAGAACGTTCGTATGCCAAGGTCGTCAGCGCGGCTGAACTGGCACCTTCTGATTATTTGCTCAAACCCTTTACTGCCGACATGCTGCTGGAGCGTGTCATCCGTGCACTGGAAAAACGCAAGGCCTTTGTCGACGTGCATAACCTGATGGAGCAGGGCGCTGTGGCCGAAGCCATCATGGCCTGCCACCACGGCGAGCGCGACCATCCCAAATATGCGATTGACTTCATGCGCCTGCGGGCGGAATTGCATGTCATTCACGGTGAAGCGACAGAAGCCGAAGAATTATATAAATATTTATTTGAGTTAAAAGCGGTCGCCTGGGCTCGCCTGGGTCTGGCAAAGACCTTGTTCATGCAGGGAAAATACCAGGAAGCCGAAGAAATACTGAAAAACCTGGTGGCTGAAAACGACAAGTACATGGATGCCTATGACTGGCTGGCCAAGACCCATGAAGTGGCTGGTGAGTTGCCTGAGGCGAAGGATGTTCTGGATATTGCTGTCGGCGTTTCGCCCCACGCGGTCCGGCGTTTGCGCAAGCTGGGCAAAATCGCGCTGGAAACCGGTGATATAGAAACTGCTGAAAATGTCTTGAAAAAAGTAGTTAGCAAGGCCAAGTTTTCCGAGTTCCGTGATCCTGAAGATCATATGAACCTGGTCAGTGCCCTGGTCAAGAAAGGCGATACCGAGCAGGCCAAGTCTGTTATACGCGATTTGGAAAAAAACATGTCGGGCCTGAAGAAAACTGCCGCCGTCAGAGCAATTTCTGCTGCCATGGTGCATGCCAAGACCGGCGATGTGCGGCTGGCAGAAGAACTGGGGGCAGCGGTAGTCGCTTCGCGAGAAGACATTGGTCTGTCCACCGATGCCAAGCTGGGTCTGGCAAAAAGTTGCCTCGAAAATGATCTGGAAGATAATGCGTCCGAAATTATTCTGGATGTAATGAAAAACGCCAGTGACCAAAACGTCATGTCGCGTGCGATGGGGGTGTTTGAAAGCGCTGGCAAGGGCCATATCGGCAAGGAACTGGCGCAACGCAGTCAGCGAGAGGTGATGGACCTGGTGGCCCTGGGTGTGCAAAAAGCTAAGCAGGGCGATTTCCGTGGCTCGGTCGAACTGATGAGTGCTGCTGCCCGTAAATCACCAGACAATCCGCAGGTAGTATTGAATGCGGCACTGGCTGCCCTGAAATGTCTGGAAAACATGGGTTGGGATCAGGCTACCGGTGAGCAGGCGCGTAATCTGATTGAGTCGGCACGTCGGCTCGACCCCATGAATCCGCGTCTGAAGGCAATCCGCGGCTTGTATGATGAATTACAGAAGAAGTACGGCATCACTACAGTACGCATGGCCAAATAAAAACGTATTTGGAATTCATTCCTCCAGCAGGAACGGGTTCTGAAATAATAGCGACTGCAAATAGCAACTGCGAAGAGCAACTGCGGAGATCATGGCAATTCAACCTTCTGTTCACCTCGACGAGCATGCGCCGGAATCTGCGCGTGACCGTTTACTGGTAAAAATCAATGAAGAGAGCAATTTACCTACTTTGGGAGTGTCAATTACCAAAGTGGTGGAAATTACTTCTTCCAGCGAAGACCCAGTCGCCAAACTCGCGCATTTCGTGCTTGCCGATGTGGCATTGACGCAGAAAATCCTGCGTCTGTCGAATACCATCCATTACCGCACCAGTTCTGGCGCACCGGTCACTACCATTTCCAGGGCCATATTCCTGCTCGGTTTTAACAGTATCAAAACCAGTGCCATGGCGATGTTGCTGGTCGATTGTTTCAAGGATAAAAGCCACGCCAACAGTGTCAGACGTGAGTTGATACAGGCCCTGTGCGCCAGCATAGTCGGGCGTGAAATGGCCCAGCGTGGGCGTTTCCAGGATGGGGAAGAAGCAGCGGTTGCTGCCCTGTTCAAAAATGTCGGAAAAATCCTGGTGGCTTCTTTCGATCATCCTTTATATAGCCGCATACAGGCGATGCTGCAAACCGGCAAGACCAGCTCCCAGGAGGCCAGTGACGTATTACTTGGCTGCAGCTACGAGCGTTTTGGTGAACTGGCCCTGCAGGAATGGAAAATACCCGACACCATCATCCAATCGCTGGCACCCTTGCCAGCCGGCGAACTGAAAAAAGTCAATAACCGTGCCGAATGGCTGCGCCAGGTCGCCAGCTTCAGTGATGCCCTGGCATCCGTGATCATGACTGCCGGGGGCGGCAACATGACGGAAAAAGCACGCCCCCTGTTGCAGCGTTATGGCAAAGCCCTGGAACTGGATCAGGCCATGCTGGATGAGATGCTGGGCAGGGTGGAGCTGGAAACACGCCAACTGGCCAAGAGCATGGACATTGCCATGTCTGACATCCATACCGGTGACAGCGACGGTTCGGATTTGAATGGTGTGCCGAATGAATTGCTGATGCAGGATTACGACAGCGGCGAGATTCAGAACGACCAGCGTCACCCCAGCGGCAAGCCCATCCATGCGCGTGATTTGCTGCTGGCAGGCGTGCAGGATGTGACCCAGATGCTGGCGTCCGAATCCTTCAAACTGAATGACCTGATACTGCTGGTGCTGGAAACCCTGTACAGCAGCATGGGCTTCCGCTTTGCCACGGTGTGCCTGCGTGATCTGCAATCAGTGCGCTATGTCGCTCGCCTGGCAATAGGTGAAAACTATGTGGAAAGACAAAAGGGTTTTGCTTTTCCCGGCAAGCCTGACCAGAACCTGTTTCATCTGGCCATGGTGAATAATGTCGACCTGATGATTTCCGATGCCTCGGTACCCAAGATACAGAATTTACTGCCTGAATGGCATCGCACTTTGCTGCCCGATGCGCGTAGCTTCATCATCCTGCCGCTGGTGATACAGAAAAAACCCTTGGGCCTGTTCTATGCAGACCGTGCAGTGAGTGCAGATGAGGGCGTACCACCGGATGAGACCGCGCTGATCAAGACTCTCAAGAGCCAATTGCTGGCTGCCATGATGCGCGGTTAGCAGGTAGCCATCCTGCCATTCATGATGACGAAAAGCACACTGTCAGCCTACGGGTTACAATGGCTGGCGTTTACTTTTCACGGGGCACTTCATGCAGTTCACTACCTGGCTCACCTTCTTTTTTGCCGCTTGCGTCATCGCGGTTTCACCTGGCTCGGGCGCGGTGTTGTCGATGTCGCATGGCCTGAATTATGGGGTGAAAAAAGCATCCGGAACCATCATGGGTTTGCAGGCCGGTTTATTGTTGATACTGGCCATCGCCGGGGCTGGCGTCGGTTCCCTGTTGATGGCTTCCGAATTTGCATTCAGCATTGTCAAGACGGTGGGTGCGCTGTACCTGATTTATCTCGGCATCAATCAATGGCGCGCACGGGTGGATGTGGTGAATGAGGCAGAAACCGAGCAGGTCACCAGCACCCAGGCACCGGCCATGTCCAAACGTTTCCTCATCGGTTTCCTGACGAATGCCACCAATCCCAAGGGGATTATTTTCATGGTGGCGGTATTGCCGCAGTTTATTTCCCATGGCGCACCCTTGCTGCCACAGCTGCTGATACTGGGTGTGACGATGTGTGCGATAGACCTGGTGGTGATGCACGGTTATGCCTACGCCGCTTCCAGCATGCAGCGCTATTTCCGTGATCCGAAATGGTTGAAAAGCCAGAACCGTTTCTTTGGCGGCATCCTGATGGCAATAGGTACTGCGCTGTTTTTTGTGAAGCGCAGTCCTGCCAATTAAGCGCATAAGAATGGCCGCTGGCTAGCCTGACTAGCCAGCGGCGACGCTGCAAGTCTACATCAAAGGAATTTGCTGTTTTTTTGCCAGCGCATCGATATCTTGCCAGATTGTCATTTGATTCAACAGGCGAGTGGCAGGATCGAGCATGGAATTCAGATTGAAAAAACGTTCCAGCGCCGTGTCATCAAAATTACTGTGTTGCGAGAAATTGATGCGGCCATATTGCTTGCGAAAAGCATGCAGCAAATCGGCTGGTGTGTCTTTATGCCATACCTGCATCAGGCCACCCACCATCAACGCACAGTCGGTAGTCTGTTCCAGCGTACGCGGGTTCTTTGAGCTGGTGGCGTCACGATAGTCGAGCAGGCGCGGAAAATAGAATTTCTTGATCCAGCTGGCCGGTATCCCGCCTTCACGCAGCAATGCACCACTACGCCAGAGTTTCCAGCTTTTTTCGGCTTCGCTTGCATCTGTGAATTGATGGTCTGCCTCGATGATGCAGTCTTCTGCCAGCTCGATTTCAAGTATGACCGGCAAGCCTGCGGTCAAAGCAATGTTTTCCAGTTCTGCCATCTGCGGTTTTTCGCCATGCTGGCTTTGCAGGGCATTGACAAAGCTTCCCATGACTTGTTCGTTGTCTTGATGCAGTGCGCTGGTGGCCTTGCAAAATGCGGCGCAGGCGGCAAAATACGCCATCAGTTCGCCGACCATGATGCCACGCGCAGGTATAGCTTCCTGTGCCGGTGCTGTGGCTTGATCGAAACCCTGCCTGGGCATATCTGCCGCCAGACCCTGGCGCAGGATGGGATACAGTTCAGTCGAGATGCAGCCGTATTTGACGTGGCTGCCAGCGGCAAGTTTAAATTCTGACATGGCGGCTCAGGCTTTCTTGAACAGGGACAGGACGTGTTCCGGCGGACGTCCGATAGCCGCTTTATTTTGGTAAGTCACGATAGGTCTTTGCAGCAAATGTGGATGAGTAGCGATGGCCTGCAAGGCCGTTGTCGTATCGGCATGATCCAGCTTCAGGCGTGCATACTCATCTTCATTATTGCGCAACATGGCCTGCACGTGATTGTCGCCCAGTGCGATGCATATTTGTTGCAGTTCATCAAAATTTAGAGGATTTTTTTGATAATCAATGACATTTAAGGCAAGTGCCTGTTCTTCGCCAATGGTGGTCAGCAAAGCCAGCGTTTCGCGGGATTTGGAACAGCGTGGATTATGGTAAATCGTTATCATCGTTGATAGGTGTCGTTCCTGGTAAATCCACCGTGTGCCGCAGCCTTATGTGTCGCTGCCTGCCACGATGGTGTTTTTCAATAAAAGCCCTGACCTATGCCTGCCAGGACCAGCACGCCCAGTATGGCAAACACGATTGCCGCCAGCCAGCGTAGCAGTTTAAAAGGAAAATTGGGTGCTGCAATCTTGCCCAGAAATACGGCGGGCACATCGGCGATCAGCATGCCCAGCGTGGTGCCGGCAATGACCAGTGGCAGGTTGCTGTATTTGGCTGCAAGGGCGACGGTGGCCAGTTGTGTCTTGTCACCGATTTCAGCCACAAAAAAAGTGATGCAGGTCAGCATGAAGATGCCATAGGGCTGCTCGCCGATACCTTCATCTTCCATCTTGTCCGGCTTCAGGGTCCAGGCGGCAATCGCCAGAAATGACAGGCCCAATAGCCAGCGCAACAGGGTGGGGTCAAACTGGCTGGCGACCCATTGCCCCAGCAAACCGGCCAGGGTGTGATTGAGCAGCGTGGCAACCAGTATGCCCAGCACGATAGGCAAGGGGTTTTTATAACGGGCTGCCAGCAATAAGGCCAGCAATTGGGTCTTGTCGCCAATTTCACCTATGGTGACGGCCAGAGTAGAGACGAGGAAAGCTTCCATGATGATGTGCGGGATGGGGCCGTTTAACCAATGACAGCCATATCCCGCCCCATCCCTGGTCAGCAGAATATAACTATCAAAGGTCTTGCCCCAACCTGACAGCGACTTACTGTCGGGCCTAAACGCACCATGGCCAGCCGGCCAAGTATGTTGATGCGCTTTCTTCAGCCGCAGCTGAAGCAGGCTACTCCCCAATGAATGTGAGGGCGCATTATAACGTTATAACGCAGCTTGGCGCTTATTTCGCAATCTGGGGCAAACCTTGCCGTGGTGAACCCCGTTGGAATTTTGGGTGTACAGTCGTTGTTTGTCTGGCTGATCTCTGGGCGACTTGCTACACTGGGAGCCATGACTTGATAAATTATATAGATAATATTTTATGGAATCATTTTATAGCTATGCCATGCATTTCTGGTCTCAGTCCGAGCTGCATGCCAACCTGATCATTTTCATGAATCTGACAGGTGCCATGTTGCTCGGGTTCCTGGTGGGGTATGAGCGTTCCTACCATGGGCGCGCGGCCGGGATGCGCACCTATGGCCTGGTCTGCATGGCATCCGCAGCGCTGGTGGTGATTGCGGGTTACCCTGATTTCTGGTTTGGCGGACGCGCACTGTCGCCGGTGAATCTTGATCCTTCGCGCACCATACAGGGCGTGGTGACTGGTATCGGCTTTCTGGGGGCCGGCGTCATCATGCGCGAAGGCTTCACCATCAGTGGCCTGACGACGGCAGCGTCTTTATGGGCTTCATCTGCCATCGGTGTGCTGGTCGGGGTCGGTTTTTATGCGGCAGCCATTTTGCTGGCAATGCTGTCGGCGGCCTGCATGATCTGGGTCTACAAGCTGGAATCCTGGTTACCTTCCAGGCCTGCGGTATCTATCACCATGCAATTCCGGCCCGGCTTTAATCCGAATGAAGATGCTTTGCGCAGACTGGCACTGGCGCGTGGCTATGAAATTGCCGTCGGTACACTGACCATCAGTTGCAAGGAAGGGCGTATAGAGTGGCGTTTCGTCGCCGTGGCCATCAGCCGCAAGCTGGCCACCCGTTTGAGCGGGCTGGCGACGGAACTAGGGGCGTTTGACGGTATAGAAAATTACCATCTCGCTCATGCGAGAAATTAGCCTAACCTGATATGTCTGGGAATAACAGCAGGATGCCGGATCAGCCGCTCAGGCTGATTGATCATCCGCCGGTAATTCTGGCAAGCCTTCCATGCCGTGTATGAAAATCCGGGTGACCAGTACGGCAAAGTCTGCATAGGACATCTGGTCGCTTTCCTGCTGCGGTTTCAGCCAGGTAAAGGTCCAGTTGATCATACCGAACAGCAGCATGGTGATGGCGCTGCGGTTTTGCGCATCTGTCCGTTGCGGAAAGCGGCGCTGTATGGCTAGGGCGAACAGGTTCACGATGTTTCTCTGGGCATCCAGTATCAGCAGTCTTTGCGGTTCTTCCAGAAATTTCACATCGTTCAGCAGGGCAATATGCCTGGTCTGCGAATGTTCATATTCCGCCAGAAAGGCGGCAATCAGTTCGGTCAGCTCAATATGGGTTTCTGCCAGATGGATCAGTACTTTGGTGTAACGGTCCAGCAGATCAAAGAGTATCGCCTCCTTGCTGACGTAGTAGTGGTATAGCCTGGCTTTGGAGGTGCCGCAAGCCTGTGCCAGCAAACTCATCGAGGTGCCGGGATAGCTGTGGCTGGCGAAGGCCTGCGCCGCCCGCTCCAGGATTTCATCGCGTTGCAATTGGTGGTCGGAAGCCTGTGTGCGCGCCATGGTAAATATGCAAATGATTTGCCTGCATGATACAGCGACATCGGCGCGGCGGGAAAAACTTCCTGTTGATCATCCGTGCCGATAGCCCAAAAAAACAGACCAAAAATAGCAGCTGAGATTTTTTGCAAAAGATGGTAATTCGGTATCTTGTGGTAAAAATGAATAAAATCATATGCTTAAGAGCAATTTTTGACCCGTTTGGAGTGGGATTGAGGTGCAAATTCTCAAATAGGTGTTGACAGTTTGGTCGGACATCTCCATAATTCGGGGTTCCCTGCGGAGAGGTGGCCGAGTGGTTAAAGGCGACAGACTGTAAATCTGTTCTCTTGCGAGTACGCTGGTTCGAATCCAGCCCTCTCCACCACAGGTAAAGAATTGAATTTAGAAATTAGCGGCTGAAGTGGTGGCCTTTGCGGGTGTAGCTCAATGGTAGAGCTGAAGCCTTCCAAGCTTATGACGAGGGTTCGATTCCCTTCACCCGCTCCAGTTTTACTTGCGCGGTTTTTTTGCGCAAACAAGCTGCCCTTGTAGCTCAGTGGTAGAGCACTCCCTTGGTAAGGGAGAGGCCACGTGTTCAATCCACGTCAAGGGCACCAAAGTTTAGTCTGGTGTTTTCAAGTCTGATTTGTCGGGCGCGTGCCTGAGCATTCTCATCAAAATCGTTAGGAGTCCAAAATGGCAAAAGGTAAGTTCGAGCGCACCAAGCCGCACGTAAACGTAGGCACAATTGGTCACGTTGATCACGGCAAAACCACACTGACAGCAGCGATCGCGACAGTTCTGTCGAAAAAATTCGGCGGCGAAGCAAAAGCCTACGACCAGATCGATGCAGCACCAGAAGAAAAAGCGCGCGGTATTACAATTAATACAGCCCACGTTGAGTACGAAACAGCCGCTCGCCACTACGCCCACGTTGACTGCCCAGGCCATGCTGATTATGTTAAAAACATGATCACCGGCGCGGCACAAATGGATGGCGCGATCCTGGTTTGCTCCGCAGCAGACGGTCCTATGCCACAAACCCGCGAACACATCCTGTTGGCCCGCCAGGTTGGCGTTCCTTACATCATCGTGTTCCTGAACAAGTGCGACATGGTAGATGACGCTGAATTGCTGGAACTGGTTGAAATGGAAGTTCGCGAATTGTTGTCCAAATACGAATTCCCGGGCGACGACCTGCCTATCATTCAAGGTTCCGC
>NZ_JBMPOR010000011.1:0-176347 GCF_049340265.1 Undibacterium sp. Di26W | reverse complement strand
AAGTTATGCCTGATGACCATAGCTAATCGGTACCACCCCTTCCCATCCCGAACAGGACCGTGAAACGATTACGCGCCAATGATAGTGCTGCAACCAGTGTGAAAGTAGGTTATTGTCAGGCTTGTATTCCGCAGACCCCCAGTTACTTAACGTGACTGGGGGTTTTGCTTTTAAGTGAGAATAGTCGATTTTGTAGGTGGTTTCGCAGATTTTAGTGAAATAGCCAGGAAAAAGACTAGACAAGAAGCCAGAATATGCAGTATAATTTTGCTTCTGTTGATGTGGTGACACACATTAATGTTTATCTGACTAGGCAAGAATATGGGTGCTTAGCTCAGTTGGTAGAGCGGCGCCCTTACAAGGCGTAGGTCGGGAGTTCGAGCCTCTCAGCACCCACCACAGATAAACAGCAGCAACGGTTAAGTAGTTTCGGAGTGGTAGTTCAGTTGGTTAGAATACCGGCCTGTCACGCCGGGGGTCGCGGGTTCGAGCCCCGTCCGCTCCGCCAGTTATAAAGAAAAAAGACAAGCGATGCTTGTCTTTTTTTTCGTCGGCATTTTTCTGTATTTCAGATTTCATTCATGCAGATTTACTCTGCAAATCCTTTGTCATCTCTAAAATCATTTTTTTGTAAAATTGATCTCGCTCATCTTTGGGACTGGAGTTTGTATCAATCATGCCTTGTACTGCATTTGAAACATTTTCAGAGCCAAATAACTGAACTCTTATATGCCAAAGTGCAAAATCTTTTGAAGCTTTGTCACTAGGTTCAATTGCAGCCTTGTGCAACGCATCCAGCAAACCAAGATAAGCATCTCTCATTTCCGTATATCGAATTTTTTGCCGTGCCGTATTTTTATTCAGAAAAAAATCGATAATAGACTTAATAACTGCTCCAAGGCCAAGTCCGCCAATCAGGGGTAATATCCAATCCATTTTTGTTCTCCACGTTATTACTATTCAATAGTTTTACAGCGGCTATAAATATTAAGTATGCTTGAAGTTAAAAGTTAAATTAACTGCAATTAATTGTAGTGTTTTTTTAAATCCGATAGTTAATACTCGGCCGAAGGAATGCCGAAATCTTCTTCATTGCACTTTACTGAGCATCTAATCATGTGATTCAAATCTCGCAACAGTGTATGTGGTGCATTTTCTCAGTATGACTCCGTGTCTCTGTGTTGAGAGGTCTTAAAATGCGCCATTAATGTCGCGTACAAAACAAAACCCCCGTCCAATTACTTGAACGGGGGTTTCCAGTATAAGAGGCGTCAGCTCATCACGCAGCCTGTGCGCTGTCCATCTCGCCATCCAGTGCAAATACCACATCACTAAGCAAGCTTGCCAGTTCTGCCGTCATCAGCACAAAGTCGGCATCAAAGCGTTCTTCTTCGTTGCTGCCCTTGTCCTTGCTTTCATCCAGTACATCCAGCGGTTTGATGCGCTTGATGGTCAGGGTATCGGTCAGGACGAAGCTGATCTTGTCATCCCAGGTCAATGCCAGTTTGGTGCACTGTTTGCCAGCACTGATATGTTTTTGTATATCGTCTGGTTCCAGTGTGTACCTGACATAGCGTACCGTGGCCTTGTCTTCGGTGGACGACTTCAGTTCGGTATCCTGGTCTATGGTGAAACCCTTGGGGGCTTCATTGCCGGCCAGCCAGCCTGTCATGGCGGCTTGTGGTGACGCTTTGGTACGCAAGCCTTCCAGAGGCAGCTTGTCGCAGCACTTCAGCAAGAGTTTGATGACTTCATCGGCCTTGGATGGGCTGGAGGCATCAATCACCAGCCAGCGGTTCACCGGGTCTATCCATACATTGGTATTGCGTTTGACGCCAAAGGCGCGCGGCAATAATTCTTCGGTAATGCGTTCTTTCAAGTCTTTCATGGCCTTGCGGCCAGGCGCAAAGCCTTGTTCTTCTTCGATTTCCAGCGCACGCGCCTTGGTCACCTGGTTAATCACGCTGGAAGGTAGTAATTTTTTTTCTGTTGCCAGCGAAATCAGGAATTGCTGATTAACACAATGAACCAGTTGATCGTCATTGCGCGGTGATGCCCAGCCCTGGCTTTGCATCTCATTCGATGCACATTGTGAAAAGGCGATGCGTGACAATTGGGTATGTAACTCCTCGGCAGTGATCTTCCAGGGAGCAGTAAGACGAAAAACTTGTAGATTCTTGAACCACATAGCGTATCCAGACGAAGAAAACCTAGCATTCTACACGCCTGAGTCCACACACTCACGACCAAAAATCCCCCTTTCGCGGCAAGAACCAGCTTTGCAATACTTCTTCCATCGCAGCAAAACAAACACCCGAAACGATACTTACCGCACTCAAGGAGATCATCATGTTGAACCAAATCATCAGCAACACACCAATTTACGTATGGGCAATTCTGGGTTTTCTGGCATTTCGTGGCATCAAGTCCAGCGTGGACAGGGAATTGAAAGTCAGGACTATCGTCATCATCCCTATCGTTATGCTGGCCTTGTCGGTCCAGGGTATCTTGTCCGGTTTCGGTGCCGATCCTGTAGTACTGGCAGCATGGCTGGCTACCATGTTGCTTGGTGCGGCGATCTCCTGGAGTCTGGTCAGTGACAAGAATGTACGTATCCTGGCAGACAAAGGCACCGTGTTCTACCGTGGTAGCTGGGCACCGCTGATCATGATGATGGCTATCTTTGTCATGAAATACATCGTCAATGTGGCTTTGCATGTGAATCCGGCTTTGCATACGAATATGCCGTTCGCTGTCATCAGCACTGCCTTGTTTGGTTTGTTTAACGGGTTGTTTCTGGGCAAAATGCTGCGTGTCCTGATCCTGTACAAACAAGCAATGTCCGTCAATTCCATCTTTACAAGCTCTGCCGCAGTTTAAAAAGCAATCGGATAGCAGGCGGCATAGTAGTAATTCGTAACAAGAAGATGCAAGATTAGCCGGTAGCATCTCGGACAGGGGGCAGGGGTAGACAGTATAATGTCCCCTGTCCTTATTTTATTTATTGTCAAAATACAATAAAAATTGCGTGCCATGCTAGCCGAACAAAAACAAGAATTACTGAAACTATTCCAGAATGCGGTTGAACCTCTATTGGTCGGTTCTGAACTTAATCCGACTATCTTGCTGGAACGTCCACGCGATCCTTCTCACGGGGATGCTGCTTGTAATATTGCCATGCAAATTGCCAAGCCCTTGCGCAAGAACCCGCGTGAACTGGCACAGGCGATTGTTGCAGCAGTAGAAGCGCAGCATCATCCTCTGGTCGCCAGTGTGGAAATCGCTGGTCCGGGCTTTATCAATGTCCGCATTGCTACGTCGGCCAAACAGGCAGTCGTCAAGACTGTCTTGCAGGAGGCAGCCGATTTTGGCAAAAGCCAGCGCGGTGCCGGTGAAAAAGTGGTGGTGGAATTTGTTTCTGCTAATCCTACGGGCCCGTTGCATGTAGGGCATGGCCGCCAGGGTGCATTGGGCGATGCTCTGGCTGCCCTGCTGGATGCCCAGGGTTATGCCGTCAGCCGCGAGTTTTACTATAACGATGCAGGTGTACAGATAGCCAATCTGGCCTTGTCGGTGCAAGCGCGCGCCAAGGGCTTTGCTCCCGGTGATGCTGGTTGGCCCGAGTCGGCCTATAACGGTGACTATATTGCCGATATCGCAAAAGACTTCCTGGCGAAACAGACCGTTTCTGCCGGTGACTGCGCGCCGGTCACGGCTAGTGGTGATGTGGAAGATGTTGAATCGATACGCCATTTCAGCGTAACTTATCTGCGTCGTGAGCAGGATGCCGATTTGCTGGCCTTTGGCGTCAAATTCGATAATTATTATCTTGAAACTTCGCTCTACAAAGAAAACAAGGTCGAGACGACAGTGGCTGCCCTGACGGCTGCTGGCAAGACCTATGAACTGGATGGTGCCCTGTGGTTGCGCACCACCGAGTATGGCGACGATAAAGATCGCGTCATGAAGAAGTCGGACGGTACTTATACCTACTTCGTACCGGACGTGGCTTACCATGTCACCAAATGGGAGCGCGGTTACCGCAAGGCCATCAATATCATGGGCAGTGACCATCATGGCACCACCGCCCGCGTGCGTGGAGGCTTGCAGGCTTTGCATGTCGGCATACCGCAAGGCTACCCTGACTACATCCTGCACAAGATGGTTACCGTCATGAAAGACGGTGCCGAAGTCAAGATTTCCAAACGGGCTGGTTCTTATGTCACCGTGCGTGACCTGATCGAATGGTCGGGTGGCGGTGATGAGCAGCGTGGCCGGGATGCCGTGCGTTTCTTCCTGATTTCGCGCAAGGCCGATACCGAATTTGTGTTTGATGTTGATGTTGCCCTGGCACGCTCGGATGAAAACCCGGTGTATTACGTACAGTATGCGCATGCGCGTATCTGCTCCGTATTGGCGCAATATGCGACAGAAGAAGCGGCTTTTGCGCCGCTCGCCAATGTCGATTTGTCACCATTGACAGCACCGCGCGAAGCCAGCCTGCTGGCCAAGCTGGCAGAATATCCGGAAGCACTGGAAAAAGCACTGGATGAACTTGGCCCGCACCAAATTGCGTTTTACCTGCGCGACCTGGCAGCTGAATTGCATAGCTATTACAATGCTGAGCGGGTTCTGGTGGATGATGAAGCGACCAAACTGGCCAGGTTGGCGTTAATGCTGGCAACACGCCAGGTATTGCGCAACGGGCTGGCCCTGATCGGCGTTTCAGCACCGAACAAGATGTAATTTTCCAGCTAACCCAAGCTAACAAACACGTCGGAGACGCATGAAAGCATATCGTAACGCCTCAGTACTGAAGCATGGCCAGCGCGGCAATACCCTGACTGGCATCATCGTCGGATTGGTCATTGGTCTGGCCATCGCTGTCGGGGTGGCCATGGTGATTACCAAGTCATCTACGCCATTCACCAACAAAGGTGGCAAATCGGACAAGGCGGACCTGCCCCTGGCGCAACTGCAAGATCCGAACAAGCCTTTGTATGGCAACAAGGATGCAGTGAAAGAAGCTGCCAAGGATCTTGTCAAAGACCCCAATGCACCAGCCAAGCCTGCCGATGCCGCCGTGCCACCGCCAGTCAAGCCCGCTGACGTCAAGCCAGAAGTGAAAACTGCGGCTGAAAAAGCGGCAGACAAGGCAGCGGATGCAGCCAAAGCGGATGGCAGCGATGAAAAATATATTTACTTTTTGCAGGTTGGTGCGTTTAAGGAACAGACCGCAGCCGAAAACAGCCGGGCCAAACTGGCTTTGATCGGTTTCGAGGCACGCATAGTAGAAAAAACATCGGATAGCGGCACCATGTATCACGTGCGCATAGGACCATTTGCTCAGCAAGAAACAATGAACCGTATGCGCGCTCGCCTGTCTGAGAATAGTGTCGATGTTGCCGTGGTACGTACTGTGAGATAAACCTGTAAAGGAAATATGATGTCATTGTTGAACCGAGTTTTTCGTTATGTGTTGCTGCTTGCCGGCATGAGTCTGATGGCGACTGCGGGCGCTTCCCCCACCATGCCACAAGCCAGTGTGGAATATCAGTTGCTCAAGCGCCCACAGCCGACTGAAACTGGCAAGAAAATTGAAGTCATCGAATTTTTCGGTTACTTTTGCCCGCACTGCAATGCGCTGGAACCCCTGATGGCTGAATGGGTGAAAAAACAGGGTGACAATATTGTCTTCAAACGCGTGCATGTGAATTTCCATGGACTGGTTCCGCAGCAAAAACTGTATTTCACCATGGAAGCCATGGGTAAGGCGGACGAATACCATATGAAGGCTTTCAATGCCTTCCACATTGACCACAACCGCCTGCAAAGCGATGCCGAAGTCATGGAGTTTGTGAGCAAATCCGGCCTCGACAAGCAAAAATTTGCCGATATCTATAGTTCTTTTTCCATCCAGAGCAAGTTGAACCGGGCGGCCCAACTGGCGGACGCTTATCAGGCAGATAGCGTGCCCTTCATTGCGATTGATGGTCGCTATACCACTTCGCCGGTGATGTCGGTAACCAGGATGCCACGGGTGACGGAAGAAGAACAAAACCGTTCGGTCTTGCAGGTGATGGATTTTCTGATTACGAAAATCCAGAAAGAAAGAAATGCTCCAGCCGCGGCGGCTGTTTCGGCGTCAACTGCCCCTGCTGCTGCAGCCGCAGCATCGACAGCGGCAGCAGCCCCGGCAAAAGCCCCCGCCAAGAAAAAATAAATAACAGAATCCGCCGTGCTGGCGGATTTTTTCATTGGACGCCATGAAAACTGTCTTTATTACCGGCGCTTCATCCGGCATAGGTGCTGCGCTGGCACTTGTCTATGCGCAGCAAGGGGCGACCCTGGCTTTGGTCGCCAGGCGCGGCGAAGCGCTGGAAGAATTACGTCAAAGTTTGCCGGACCCGGGCCGCCACCATATTTATGCTGTGGATGTGACGGACCATGCCGTCCTGGCGAAAGCCGCGACAGATTTCATGCAGGCGGTGGGGCAGGTGAATGTGGTGATTGCCAATGCCGGCATCTCAGTCGGCACCCTCAGTGAATATGCAGAAGACACCCAGGTATTTGACCGTGTCTTGCAAACCAACCTGATGGCGACGGTGGCAACATTTTCCCCATTTATCGGTGCCATGAAAAATTACGCCAGGCAGACCGACTGTCGCCTGGTGGGCATAGGCAGTGTCGCCGGCATACGTGGCTTGCCCGGAGCGGGTGCTTACTCTGCATCCAAGGCTGCCGTTATAAGCTATTGTGAATCCTTGCGGGTAGAGTTGCGGGACAGCGGCATACGTGTGGTCACCATTGCACCCGGTTATATCGATACCCCGATGACACGCGACAACCCCTATCCCATGCCTTTCCTGATGCCGGTACAGGCATTTTCGCGAGCAGCAGTAGCCGCAATCGATCGTGCTGATTCTTACCGCATCATTCCCTGGCAAATGGGCGTGGTCGCCAAGCTGATGCGCATCTTGCCCAACTGGCTGTATGACGCTGTTTTTGCCAGAGCACGCCGCAAGCCGCGTGCAGCCGGTGACTGACAGCGTGCAACTGCCTGCTTTGCTGGCGGATGCCATTGGTACCGTCCATACGCCCTGTACGACGACGCCACGCATCGTCAGCCTGGTGCCATCGATTACCGAATTGCTGTGTGACCTGGGCTTGTCATCCAGCCTGGTCGGACGCACCGGTTTTTGCATCCATCCTAAAGAATTGTTGGCATCCATTCCCAAGATAGGCGGCACCAAGGATGTGAATATCGACAAGATACGCAAACTGGCCCCCACGCATCTGATCGTCAATATCGATGAAAACGAAAAGCCGACGGTGGATGCCCTGGCCGAATTCGTGCCGCATATCGTCGTCACCCATCCACTGACACCGCGTGACAATCTGGCGTTATATCAGTTGCTGGGCAATATCTTTGCTGCCCAGGCCCAGGCATTGCAACTTTGTCAGCGTTTTGAAGAGGTGTATGCGACACTGCCTGTGTTATCGGCCCGGTCTGAACAGTCTGCCAGACGCCGGCTGGTGTATTGCATCTGGCAAGACCCGTGGATGACGGTTGGCCCTGTTACCTATATCTCAGCCATGCTGGCTTTGATAGGCTGGCAAACCTGGACGCCACCGCACAGCACCGCGCGTTACCCGGTTTTTCGCTGGAATGATGAGATGCTGCGCGAAATTGACGGCGTGCTGTTGTCCAGCGAACCCTATCGCTTTACCGACGCCCATGTGGATGCGCTGGAAAAACAGTTAGGCCTGCCAGTGCAACTGGTGGATGGCGAAATGCTGTCCTGGTACGGCAGCCGCGCCATAGCCGGCTTGCATTATCTGAAACAACTGGCCTGACAGATCAAATCGACTTGCTTGCGCTGCCTTGTAAGATCGTAAAGATTCTTACAACAAGGTAATGCAATTCAGCGCATTAGCAGCTTTTTCGCAATAGATACATATCATTTAAGCAAAAATGCCACACTGATCAGCACTTTGATTGACACTCCATTGTCATGACAACCATACTTCTGGGCATGCCAGTAAAGGTTTTTAACAATTCTTGGAGAAGTTCGTTATGAGTAAGATGCTTAAGGTGCTTAAGATGAAAAAAGCAGTTTTGCTTGCCCTGTATGGTGCAAGCGCCGCAGCCGTATTTATACCAGGCATGGCCGCAGCACAAACCACCGCTGCACCCGCAGCCACCCCAGCGACTGAGCCTGGCATGCAGACGGCAACCATCATCGGTTCGCGTCGTGTCAATTCCAGCGCCACGGAAACCCCTTTGCCTGTCGATTTTATTTCCATTTCAAAATCGGCCGAGCAGGGTGGTCAATTTGACCTGGCGCAGACACTGGCGAATATTTCCCCTTCCTTCAATTCCACCCGCCAGACCGGTGCCGACGGTGCCGATCTGGTGGATTCTGCTGCCCTGCGTGGCCTGGGTTCTGACCAGACGCTGGTGCTGGTGAATGGCAAGCGCCGGCATACGGTTGCGCTGGTGAATCTGTTTGGTGCCCGCAATCGCGGCAATACCGGCACCGACCTGAATGCCATCCCGGTGATGGCGATCAGCAATGTCCAGGTCTTGCGTGACGGTGCTGCTGCGCAATATGGTTCCGACGCGATTGCCGGTGTCATGGATATCAGCCTGAAGAAAAGCCTGGGCTGCGAAGCCAGTTTTGGTTACAGCCAGTATTCTGCCGGCGATGGTAAAAACTATCTGCCGTCCGCGTATTGCGGCATCGCCCTGGGTGAAAAAGGGGTGTTGGGCATTACGGTTGAATATACCGACCGTGGTCGTTCCAACCGCGCCGATCCGGGTAATCCGCGTACCATAGGCGATACCAAGGTGACCGGTCCTACCGTCTACCTGAACGGTGAAGTGCCTAACGGCGGCAGTGACAAACTGTACTTCACCCTGGGTACGCAACAGCGCAAGGCGTCTTCCGCCGCCTTTGCCCGCGGTGGCATAGGTTCTGACGATATCCCTTCCCGCAACTCTGCTGCCATGTATCCAAATGGTTTTGTGCCTTACATCAATGGCGACATCAATGATATCTACGGCACCATAGGCTATAAATGGGATATCGGCGAATGGCGCGCCGACCTGTCGCAGACCTATGGCTTCAATGAACTCAAGTACACCACCAGCAATACCCTGAATGCTTCCATCGCCAACAAGGATTTGCTGGCCGGTGGCAAGGGTATCAGCCCGAATCGTTTTGATGCTGGTGGCTTCTCATTTTCACAAGCGACCACCAACCTGGATTTCAGCCGTTTCTTCGATGGTTTCATGAATGGCGTCAACGTCGCATTTGGTGCGGAATACCGCCGTGAAAATTACAAGATTTTTGCCGGTGAAGCCGGCTCTTACAATGATGTCGACGGTGTCGGGTTTGGTGGCAATGCCGGTAGCCAGGGCTTCCCCGGCTTCCAGCCAAGTGATCGTACCGACAAGAACAGAAACAGCATCGCTGCCTATGTTGATGTGGAAACCGATGTGACTAATCGCTTTAAAGTGCAGACTGCCATGCGGGGTGAACGTTACAGCGATTTCGGTTCCACCCTGACGGGCAAACTGGCGGCCAGCTACAAGGTATCCGATGCAGTGTTGATGCGCGGTTCTTTGAGCACCGGTTTCCGTGCACCGTCCTTGCAGCAGGTGTATTTCTCCTCCACCTTCACCGACTTCATCAGCGGCAAGCCCATGGATGTGGTGCTGGCACCGAATGGTGGTGCGATTGCCAATGCTGCTGGCATACCGAAACTCAAGGATGAAACTTCCAAGAACTACACCTTTGGCCTGACCTACAAACCAAGCAGTACCTTCTCGATGACGGCGGATCTGTACCGCATTGATATTGCGGACCGCATTGTCTTGTCAGGCCGTTTTGATGCAGACAATTACCCGGCACTGGGTACCACGCTGTCGGCGCTGGGTGTGGGGCAGGCACAGTTTTTCGTGAATTCCGTCAACACCAAGACCCAGGGCCTGGATCTGACGGCATCGCATAAAACCAGCCTGGGTAGTGGCAGGCTGTCGACTTATCTGGGTTTGAATTACAGCAAGACAGAAGTCACCAAGGTACAGGCACCACCATCCCTGCGCGGCTATGAAGATGTCTTGTTATCCGAACGTGAACGTCTGTTCATCGAACAGGGCGGCCCAAGGATGAAAGCCACACTTGCCTTCAATTATGACCAGGGCCCATGGGCAAGCGAGTTCAAAGTCATCCATTACGGTTCACAAACCCTGGGCACCTTCTCGGGCACGGCGGCCGGTGTTCCAAATGCTTACTATGAACCGAAAACGTCGGCTGACCTGTCCCTGACCTATGCCTTCAATGACACCACCAAGCTGACTATCGGTGGCAATAATGTGTTCAATGTCAAACCTACACGCCAGGACCCGAACGAAACGGACAATGGTTTTTACTATGACAGCGTACAGTTTGGTCTGGGTGGCGCGTCTTACTTCATCAAGCTGTGGAAGAAATTCTGATAGAAGTTTTTTCGGGGTGAGGGATTTACCTCTCTAAAAAACCGGTCTGCGAATGGCCGGTTTTTTTTATTTTCTTGCCAGGAAGGTAGGATTTAATCCTGGCAATTCAGGTCTTGTTAGTCAGCGTCACCCCGGCGATGACCAGCAGGCCGCCTATGATCATGGATGTCAGTATGGGCTCACCCAGGATCAGTGCCCCCAGACTGATGCCGAATACAGGCACGAGATTATTGAAGACAGCGGTACGGGCCGGCCCTATGCTTTTGACGCCTTCGTAATACCAGACGAAGCCGATGACTGTACCAAAAGCACCCAGATACACCAGCGCGGCGATAACCTGCAGGCTCATGTGAGACGGCTCAAAGCGTGGTATTTCCAGCACCGCACCTATGCCCAGCAACAACAGGCCCCAAAGTGAGGCATAGGTGGTGGCAGCAATCGGCGACAGGCCTTTCAGCGCATGCCTGCCTATGATGGTGTAGGCTGCCCAGCCACAAATCGCCGTCAGCATGAAGAGTTCACCCTTGCCGACGGATTGCGACAAATCATGTGCGGCCCCCAGCAAATCACCACGGGTGATCACCACAGCCGCACCGGCAAAGGCAATCAGGATACCCAGCCAGCGTATCTTGCTCAGCCTTTCCCCAAACAGCGTGGCCAGTGCCAGTGCGGTGACGATAGGGTTCAGGGCTACAAACAGCGCCGTGCGGCCAGCGGGCATGCGCTCCAGCGCGGCAAAAAAACACAGGTTATACAAAAAAATACCGGTAGCGCCCAGGGAAAACGTGGCATGCATCTGTTGCCGCGTCAGTTTCGGCAAGCCACCTTCCAGCCGCCACGCCAGCAGTAGCAACAGGATGCTGGCCACGGCAAACCGGATGAAGGCTGCAATCATGTGCGGAATCTCCTTGGCGACCAGACGCCCGGCAATGAAAGTGCCGCCCCAGAACAGGGCAACACAAACGAGTTTCAGGTAAGTGGTGACGAGAGCTTTGTTCACGATGGTGTAGCTTGTGCAAAAGCCTGTTAGCCTACACCAAAATAATGTCCCTGGTTTTTCAACTGCCTTTCAGCGATCTAATTAACTTTTGTTTTGTGTTTTGCTTTGTGCTTTGCTTTGTGAACACTGTGCAAACCTTGTTCGTAGAGAATTTCTGCAATCTGGATAGCATTCAGAGCGGCGCCCTTGCGCAGGTTGTCTGCGCTGACGAACAGGGCGAGGCCATGTTCTACCGTGGGATCGCGCCGTATCCGTCCCACGAATACAGGGTCGCGCCCAGTTGCCATCAAAGGATTGGGCACTTCAGTGACGACTACACCAGGAGCGCTGTGCAATAACTCAAGCGCCGAATCTGCAGAGATATTCTTCTCAAATTCAGCATTGATGGAAAGTGAGTGCCCGGTGAATACTGGCACACGTACACAGGTGCAAGATACATTTAATTCTGGAATGCCAAGAATCTTGCGGCTTTCATTACGGAGCTTGATCTCTTCTTCGGTGTAGCCATCTTCGACAAGCTGATAGTTGTAGGGGACGACATTAAATGCAATCGGAACCAGCCATTTCTTTGGCGCGGAGAAGTCTATACCAGCACCATCATTGACCAGCCTGGTGCAGTCATCACTTGCTTTTTGTATTTGGCTAGCCAACTCCTCCACCCCGGCCACACCTCCGCCCGAAACGGCCTGATAAGTGCTGACGATCAAACGCCGCAAGCACGCCAAATCATGCAGTGGTTTCAGCACAGGCATTGCCGCCATGGTGGTGCAGTTTGGATTCGCGATGATGCCTTTGGGGATTTTTTCGAGATCGTGGGGATTGACTTCTGCAACCACCAACGGCACCGCAGGGTCCATCCGCCATGCTGACGAATTGTCGATCACGATGGCACCTGCAGCAGCGACCACTGGTGCCAGCCGCAATGCGGTTTCTCCTCCAGCCGAGAAAAAGACCACATCCAGGCCGGAGTAGTCGGCCGTCGCCGCATCTTCGACGATGATCCGGGTATCTTTCCAGGCCAGAAATTTTCCGGCAGAACGCGCAGACGCAAACAAACGCAGCGAGCTCACCGGGAAATTGCGTTCTTCAAGCAGGCTAAGCATGAATTCACCCACCAGGCCTGTTGCCCCGACTATACCCACATGCATACCGTCCGGGTAACGCTGTAAGGACGATGCAGAACCTGTCTGTCGTGGCGGAGTGCTAGTGGAATGTTGATAAGCTTGATTGCCAGAATGTGATGCCATGTAAATCTCCTTAAAATTTAACCAGGAGACAGGCATCAATCAATATGAACCCGCCTCGTAGGCGGGTTGCAGAAAAAATGAAAAAGCGCTAACCCACCGTAGATGTGATGGTGGTGGTAATGCTCAACGGGGATGTCAATGTCAATGCGCTTTTCATGAATTGATGGTATCAGGCCTAGTCGCATGGATCAAGCCACATGCTTTGTATTTTTATAGGACTTACGCAAAACCACCCCCAAAGCGTTGCAGCTCCTTGCTGGGACAATTTTGTGTAAGTCCTATTTTATTTATTTAAATTACATTTTTGATGCATCACGGGGTTTAAATCACTATTTAAGCGCCTGTTTTCATTCCTGTTGCGTATCAAACGTGTATTAAACGTGCATCAAACATACAGAAATGAAGGTGCAGCCCATGCCGGCCCTGTTTAAAAGCAGGAATTGAGGGTGAGATCTGCCTCTTTTATACGCATCCTGTGGCGGTTTTCTTTGTTATTTTTAAGCTCGTGGTAATTGGAAGATAAAAACAGCGAAACCGCTGTGCTCAGACTGGAATCCCAAGGGGGGTATATGAATGATCTTATGAGTTTAAAAGCGTTTTTCGGTGATGTGCAGGAACTGCAAAACAAGTGGAAATCCAAAATCAGTGATGCAGAAAACAGTGCCGACAAATTCAAGGCGGCTTTTCAGGCGGCGGTTAAACCAGAGACCAAAGACACGGTCGTATCGGCGCTGAAAGAAGCAGTGTCTGGCGAGAGTACTGGTACGGCTTCTGACCTGGCGGGCCAGATACAGGCAACGCTGGCGGCCTTGCAGCAGCAATTGCAAAACAAGATTACGCCGGCACCGGCACGGGCGGCATCAGCGACCAGTGATGCCGTCAGCAGCGTTGCTGCCAGCTCGACCGCTGCGGCCAGCACTACAGCCGCAGCTACCACAGTCACCGCTGCCACCGCTGCCACCAATGCGGCATCCACGTCGGCCAAGGCAACTGCAGCAACGCCGCCAGCAGCGGCACCGGCCGCCGCCATCAATACTACGCATGCACCGTACCGCGTGTACGATCCGACGAATCCTTCTGCCTTTGTGGAAGCAAGCAATCCAGGCGGTGGCCCTAACTTGCTGGCGTCCGACCTGGTATTCAACCCGGACCCGCGTCCTGATTCACCACTGTCGGTGGCCTTGCCTACCGCAGCTTATGGTTCGGCAGCATGGACGGTGCAGATACAAGCCTACGAGACTGCCTACGAAAAACTGGGCGCTGACAATGCTGTCTGGAACCAGAAGAATATGGAAATGCGCAAACAGACTTTGCTGGCTTCACCCTACGCCGCTTTCGCTGGCTACCAGGGACCGAATGCCGCCGCAGCGGCTGACCCGTATAATCTGGCTTCTGCTGCCAGCAGGGCTGCGGTCTGATGCCTTGAATTGGTCAGATGCCTGCGCTGATTGTGGCGCGGGCAGTTTTCATCGCTCTTGCTATTTCGCTTGCTATTGCGCTTACCCATGCTGGCACGGTAATGTTATTTTCAAAATGACAGCATTCTTGCTGGTGGATGCAACACATTTCCTTCCCAACTGCAAGAAACTGCAAACTACCTGTCTTTTCTACTTTTTCCTGATCTATTCTGGGAGAATGAGTAGGTATGGATAGACTGGGTGCGCTTATGAGTTTCCGTGTCAAATTCAATCTGGTGTTGTTGCTCACTTTCGCTTTGGCGTTAGTGACGGCTACCGTGTATTACAAACATGAGGTACAAAAATCGACGCTGGAAGAAGTAAAGCACGAGGCGACGCTCGCTTTGCGTGCCGCATTTGCAGTGCGGTCATTTTCTTCCAAGCACATCAGCCCCAATTTTGATCAGTTACCACCAGACGAATTCAGGGCAGGGGGGATACCCTCTTTTGCCTCAACTGAAACCTTGCGTATCCTGTTTGAATCATACCCGGGCTATCACTACAAAGAGGCCGTGCTGAATCCTCTCAATTTGGCAAATGTGCCGCAAGAAGCCTGGCTGAAAGAGGTCATAGAGAAATATCGCGACGGCAGTATCCCGTATACCGATGATAATGCGGCAGTACATATTCGGGATCAGACGCTGCACCTGCTGCGGCCAATTCAAATCCAGGAGGCATCCTGCATGGCTTGTCATGGTCGTGTGCAAGACGCGCCGCCAGCCATGGTCAATATCTATGGCAGCAGCCACGGGTATGGCTGGAAGCTCAATGATATCGTTGGTGTGCAGATCGTTACCATCCCTCTCGAGCGCTCAAATGAACGTAGTGCTGCTGCGTTCAGGAATTTTTTATGGCCGTTGGTGGGCGTCTTCGTCCTGTTGTTTATTACCCTCAACATTCTGTTGCAATATTGGGTGCTCAATCCGCTGAGTCTGCAAAATGTGACGCTGAACCGGCTGGCAAGTACCGATGCGCTAACAGGTCTGATGAATCGTCGCGCTTTCATGGACAGTTTCCAGATGGAGCTGGACGCAGCACGTTATCATGGGACACCTTTGATACTCCTGGTATTTGACCTTGACCATTTCAAGGCAATCAATGACACCCATGGTCATGCCCAGGGAGACATGGTCTTGCGTACTACAGCTACCACGATCAGTCAGGCACTACGTTCCGTCGATCATCTGGCGCGCATAGGCGGCGAAGAATTTGCTTTGCTGTTACCTGCCACCACGCTGGCTGCTGCGAAATTGGTGGCTGATAATTTACGTCGACGGATGGAGCAGCAAGTGACAGAAAACCCGCCTGCAGTGACAGGCAGTTTTGGTCTGGCACAGTGGGATGGCAAGGAAACAAGGGAGCATTTGCTCAAGCGCGCCGACGATGCCACCTATGCTGCCAAGGCTGCCGGGCGCAATTGCGTGATGGTGGCGACAGCCTCGTAAAAAAATTTGATTAATTCTCGTGAAGCCGGAATAAAACGGCGCTGCCTGAGGTTGATCCCTTTGTAAGCTCCGTGAGCCAGTTGACTGTAACAGTTCACCAGTTAGACGGAAAATTTGGCTATGCCATGTCTGGCAGTATCAGCAAAACAGAATTGGCGCGCATTGCCAGCCCTGTCTACGAGCAACTGGATAAACCATCCTGGCCCGCTCTCAATGACAGGGGACTTATTTGTCACGTTAAGTAAAACTGGGTGACAGGTCCACAAAAAATATCTATTCTTTCCCGTTTGACGCCGGACAATCTTGTACCCGATCTTAAAACGTGTTTACGATCTGTAGCGAGCGAGCGTCAGCGGGGTGAAGAGCAGCGCAAAAAGCGGAATGTACATTAAGTACATGAGCATTTTGAGCAGCACATGAGCCCCGATCACGTCCGCGTAGTAAGATCGTAAACAGGTTTTTACATCCAGGATAGACGCATGACACATAGCAAGATGCCCCACCATTCATTCCGCAACCTGCTGGCCGGGATGGTCGTGTGTTGCATGGCAGTTTGCCTGCCAGCCAGGGCGGCCACGGCGACGTCGGCTATCACATCCGCCTTGCCCACCTATGGTTATCAGGTAGTGAACAGCTATCCGCATGACGCCAATGCCTTCACCCAGGGCCTGTTTTACAAGGATGGCTTTTTGTATGAGAGCACTGGTTTGCAGGGGCATTCATCGGTACGCAAGGTGAAACTGGAAACCGGTGAAGTGGTGCAAAAGATCGACTTGCCCAAGCAAATTTTTGGTGAAGGCATTACTTACTGGGATAACCGCCTGATCGGCATTACCTGGACATCGCAGGCGGGCTATGTACTGGACCTGAACAGCTTTGCCTTTCAAAAGGAATTTACCTACAAGGGTGAAGGCTGGGGGCTGGCGCGCAATGACAGTGAAATCATCATGAGCGATGGCACGGCAGAATTGCGCTTCCTGAACCCCGAAACCCTGGCCGAGGTACGCAGGATCAAGGTGACGGCTCGTGGCAAACCGGTCGATCAGTTGAATGAGCTGGAATGGGTCAAGGGCGAAGTGTTCGCCAATATCTGGCAAACCGACAAGATCGCCCGCATAGATCCCAAGTCCGGCAATGTGACTGCCTGGATAGACCTCAGCGGTCTGTTACCCATACGTGAGCGCATGATGAGCAATCCTGACGTGCTTAACGGCATCGCCTACGACGCCGCACATGACCGGCTGTTTGTGACCGGCAAGCTGTGGCCGCGGATTTATGAAATCCGTCTGGTCAAACGTTAATACAGATAGCTACCATGAAAAAATTCTTGTATCAGACAGTGTTGTTTGGCGCATTGCTGGGCGCACTTTCGTCTTCCAGTCTGGCGGCTGAATCTGCGCTGGAAAAGCACCTTGTCAACGCTCTTTCGATCAAAAACAATGGCCCGGAAAGACTGGCGAAATCCGGACCAGTGATTGTCGCTTACAAGCGTGCGGGCATACTGAGTAAACAGGCTGACGCGCGCGCTGATTATGTCGATTTTTATCTCTTGCGCAAACCAGCCAGTTTCTTGGGACATCCACTGGTTTTGCTGGAAGAAGAATACATGGATACCTATGTCGGCTGTTGTGTCAGCCCTGGCCTGGGCCTGGTGGTACAGGTCAATGGCGACACCAGGACCATGCAGGATTTTGCGGAAAAGAATGCCTGTACTTTGACCCCGCATGCGGATGTGATCGGCACCTTGAAGACCTATGGCATCAGGAATAAATTACCCAAAGTCGATTATGCGACACTCAGTTGCCGTGAAAGGGATGCGCAAAAGTAATACGGACACATAAGCAGATTGCGTATATGCTTGCAGTAACTTGCTTTTTTGTATATAAAGTGAGTTCTTGTGGCAATCAGTTTTCAGACAAGTCTCAACGCATGTCCCCCAACGCATGTCTTCAGGAGCGCAGCATGTCCCCGTCTTATCGCACCCCCTCCGATATCCATCCCAGCCTGATTTATGATGATGCGCCTGCCGCCATAGACTGGCTGGTGCGGGCTTTTGGCTTTACCTGCCGTTTTGTCGTGCCGGGGGAAGGTAATCGCATAGAACATTCCGAATTGAGCCTGGGCACAGGCGTGATCATGATCAGTTCTCCCAAGGCAGAAACCCACCATGTCAGCCCCCGGTCTTTGACCGGTATTTCGCAGGCGCTGAGTGTGTATGTGGCTGACCCGGATGCCCATCACGCGGTGGCCATTGCTGCCGGCGCCAAACTGGTACGTCCCTTGCAAACGGAAGAGTATGGCGCGCGCGGTTATATGGTGCTCGACCCGGAAGGCCATCTCTGGTATTTCGGCGATTATCGTCCTGGTGAATACTGGCAAAGCTAAACCAGATGGGCTGAACTGGCCCACTGTTTTCTTGCTATGAACCACTTTTTCTCATTTTGGGGGGCTTGTATATGATGCATAAAGGTAGCTGCCATTGCGGCAAAATCGCATTTGAAGTAGAAGGCGAGATAGAAAGTGCACTCGCCTGCAATTGTTCCATCTGTCAGCGCAAGGGTTCATTGCTGTGGTTTGTGCCGCGTGATCATTTACACTTGACTACACCTGAAGATGCAGCCAGTACTTACGATTTCAATAAGCATGTGATACATCATAAATTTTGCCCTACCTGCGGCATGCATCCCTATGCTGAAGGCGTAGACCCCAAAGGCAATCGCGTGGCAGCCATCAACATCCGCTGCCTGGAAGATATTGATCTGGCGGCTATACCTGTGCATCAATATGATGGCCGCGCTTTATAAGAGAATTGAAACTGATGATGAAAAAATACCTGGGCCAGCTTTGGGCGTTGTTGGCTATTGTCAGTCTGTGTTCGCTGCCTGTTTATGCGGCTGATCCGGTAGATCAAAACCGCGCCGCAGTGGTAGCCGAACTGAAGCGGCTGTCGGATGCCTGGGATCAGGCCATAATACGCAAGGACAGAGCCGCAATTGAATCCAATATGACGGAAGATTTCCGTCAGATCGATGGCAGTGGTAATATCGAAACCAAGACCAGTTTCGTCGATGGATTAGTGTCAGACAAACTGGTGCTGGATCCCTATACAGTTGAAGATTTTGAAGTGCGCCTGTACGACAATGTCGCCCTGCTCAGTGGCCGTACCCAGATGACCGGGCGTTATGATGGCAAGCCTTTCAAATCGCATTACCGCTATATCGACATCTATATCAAGCGCAATGGCAAATGGAAAATAGTCAGCGTGCAAATCAGCAAAATCCCTCAGCCATAAGCAGGTAAGCCAATGTTGGGGGCAGTACACATCAAGAATTATTTCACCACAAAACGCATGACCCCGTCACTGCCCTGTTCCCGGTGCAAGATACCGTCATACCAGAGCTTGTGCAAATGCGCCAGCGCTTCGCCTATGGCAAAAGTCAGTTGATGGGCATCCAGCGGGCGACGGAACATGATGGGGACGATGCCCATGGCGGATTGTGCTGTCGCACAGGCCGCCTTGACTTCTTCCAGTCGCTCGGCATGATGGTCTTGCAATTGCTGTACGCGCGTGTGCAGGCCCTTGAAGGGTTTGCCATGCGACGGCAGGATCAGTACATCTTCCGGCAGCGGCAGGTATTTTTGCAGTGAATCCAGGTATTGCTGTACTGGATTGGCTTCCGGTTCTATCGCAAACACCGAGACATTGGTGGAAATGCGCGGCAGCAGCATGTCGCCGGAGATCAGGATATTCAATTCGGCGCAATACAGCGAAGCATGTTCGGGTGAATGACCAAAGCCGCAGATGATTTGCCAGTGGCGCTGATGGATGATGACAGCCATGCCTTCCTGCAGGCGGTGGTAGGCGGTCGGTACGGTCGGTACCAGCCGGGTGTAATGGTTCTTTCTTTCCTGTATCTGTTCTTGCATGGCGGTATCGACCAGGCCATGTTTGCGAAAATGCGGGAACATCGCCGTACCATCCGCACCGGGCAGGCTGGCCGACATCATGCGGGCAAACGCATATTCGCCCGCTGTCATCCACAGTTGTGCATTCCAGCGGCTGCACAGCCAGTCGGCCAGTCCTATATGGTCGGGGTGGCAGTGGGTGGCGATGACGCGAACGATGGGCAGGCCACGCAGGTGGTTGTTCAGGTCACCAAACAGGATTTCCCAGGCATCCCGCGTGGCATCACTGGCGATGCCGCAATCGATGGCGGTCCAGCCATGTACCGGTCCCTGTCCGGTGTCAATTTCATCTTCCAGCAGCCATAGATTGATATGGTTCAGCGCAAATGGCAGGCCCATGCGTATCCACAGTACCCCCGGGGCGATTTCCATAGTTTTGGCGGTGTCTGGCAGGGTTTCGCCAAAAGGATAGTGCAGTTGCTGTTCCAGTAAGTTCATGGCCTGACCTGTCTCTGTTGTTATTGTGAGCGCATGAGCATCTCTGTGGTTGCTCAGTTCTAATATTATGCGCGACTCCAGAAGCGCTGGAATAGCCTACAATGCGATTTAAAAATATTTGACGTTAACGTAAACTGTAGTTAACGACAAATTGTAATCAGAAAATCTTTTCTGTGTTTTTTCAACAGACTTTGACCATGGCCACTTACACTATTACCGACCTTGCCCGTGAATTTGACATTACGCCGCGTGCGATACGATTTTATGAAGACCAGGGTTTGCTTAGCCCCAGCCGCGAAGGGCCAGGTGGGCGCAATCGCATCTATACCGCGCGTGAACGCACCCATCTGAAAC
Source organism: Undibacterium sp. Di26W (assembly GCF_049340265.1). Lineage (NCBI taxonomy): Bacteria > Pseudomonadati > Pseudomonadota > Betaproteobacteria > Burkholderiales > Oxalobacteraceae > Undibacterium > Undibacterium sp. Di26W. Next base: position 155,936 of record NZ_JBMPOR010000011.1, on the reverse strand, counting down.
TGACCCTGCGTGGCAAACGCCTGGGCCTGAGCCTGTCGGACATCAAAAGCCTGGTCGATATGTACCGCTCCCCCAAGGATACCGAGGTACAGCTACAGAGCTTTCTGGTGGTGCTGGCCAGGCACAGGGCAGCGCTGGAGCAGCAGCGCGAAGACATAGAAGTCATGCTGGCAGAAATCAGCGCGCATGAAGAAGAAAGCCGCAACCTGTTGGTGCAGACCGCGACCCGGCCGACATAGTGTTGACTGACGTGCTGACTTAAGTATGGACCCATGTGCAATCTCGATTTGAAGAAAGCAGGCAAAGATGCTTAAATTATTGCTCAATCTACAATTTTTTTCGGTCGGCTTCGTCTTTTATGCAGCACGCTATCCGGAAAAAGTTTCCCTAAAAAATGCCCTGCGGTTGATATTGATGGGTGTATGTTTGCTATTGCTGACCTTGTGTTTCGGCGTTTTTATGTCGCACAAGACCATTGCTGCCACTTTGTTCGAGATCAACAGCGGCAATGACCACCAAATGGGCGTCATTTACGGCGTAAGTGCGCTTTACCTGGCATTTTTATGTGGTGTATGGAATGTATCCCGCCATTTTTTCCGTCCTCAGGTCAACGCCAAATAATGGGTGGGCAGGGGATAGTCAAACTGAAAAGCATCAAATTGTTGAATTGACGTTTACGTAAACGTCAATTAGTCGTATTATTTTTGCCTGAGCTGGTTTTTCCGTCGCTATGGAGATTTTATGAGTAATCAGGCAACATATCAGACAGCCGCTGCATTGGATCACAAACTGGCCCTGAGCTTGCTGGAAAGCTTCAATGCGCAAGGCGCATTGATGGCCTGGAATGCCCGCCTGACCAGCATTACCCCTGGTGCCTGTGAAATCAGTCTGCCTTTCAGCACAGCTGTGAGCCAGCAGCATGGTTATTTCCATGGTGGCGTCATCGGTACTATTGCTGATGCAGCCGGGGGTTACGCTGGGAATACACAGCTGTTGCCGGTGAGTGAGTGCTTAACTGCAGAATACAAGATCAATATTGTTGCGCCAGGCAAGGGCGATACCCTGATTGCCCGTGGCAAGGTATTGAAGGCAGGTAAAACCCTGGTGGTGTCCAGCGCTGAGGTTTTTGTCGTACATGAGGGTAAGGAAAAACTCTGTGCCATCATGCAGCAGACTTTGTTTGTTATATCCAAGGCGGATTCAAAAATCTAAGAACATGTTCACGATCTTACTGCGCGGGCGTGATCGGGGCTCATGCGCTGCTCAAAATGCTCATGTACAAGTGTACATTCCGCTTTTTGCGCGGCTCTTCACTCCCGCTGACGCTCGCTCGCTACAGATCGTAAACACGTTCTAAAAGGCTGGTGCCGGTTCTTGTTGGCAGCTGAAAGCAGTACTATGGCTGGCATGCTTGAATATAAGCTCGCATAAGCCAGCGAATTTTAATTTTATAAAAGTGTGAGGACGACATGCTCCATTTACCAGGTTTGACTTTTGATCATGGCGAAGATATCGCCGCTTTGCGTGAAGCCGTGCAGCAATTTGCTTCAGCAGAAATCGCCCCACGCGCAGCCGAGATCGACCGCAGCGACCAGTTCCCCATGGATTTGTGGCGCAAAATGGGTGATCTGGGTATTTTGGGTGTGACTGTCAGTGAAGAATACGGTGGCGCGAATATGGGCTACCTGGCGCATATCATTGCCATGGAAGAAATTTCGCGTGCGTCGGCTTCTGTGGGCCTGTCGTATGGTGCCCACTCAAATTTGTGCGTCAACCAGATCAAGCGCAATGGCACGGAAGAGCAAAAAGCCAAATACCTGCCAAAACTGATTACTGGTGAACATATAGGTGCGCTCGCCATGTCTGAGCCGAATGCCGGTTCCGACGTGGTCAGCATGAAGCTGCGCGCTGACTGGAAGGGTGACCGCTGGGTATTGAATGGCACCAAGATGTGGATCACCAACGGTCCGGATGCCGACACCCTGGTGGTGTATGCCAAGAGTGATCTGGAAGCGGGGCCGCGTGGCATGACAGCCTTCCTCATAGAAAAAGGGTTTAAAGGTTTCAGCATTGCGCAAAAGCTCGATAAACTGGGCATGCGCGGCTCACACACAGGCGAGCTGGTGTTCGAGGATTGCGAAGTACCAGCAGAAAACGTGCTTGGTGGCTTGGGCAAAGGTGTCAATGTCCTGATGTCTGGCCTGGATTTTGAACGCACAGTCTTGTCCGGCGGCCCTTTGGGCATCATGCAAGCTTGCATGGATGCGGTAGTACCTTATGTGCATGACCGCAAGCAATTCGGCCAGCCTATTGGTGAATTCCAGTTGATGCAGGGTAAGCTGGCGGATATGTATTCCACCATGATGGCTTGCAAGGCGTATGTGTATGCAGTTGGCCAGGCTTGTGACCGCGCAACCACGCCAGAAGCAGTACGCGCCCTGCGCAAGGATGCCGCCGGGGCGATTTTGTATTCCGCAGAAAAAGCTACCTGGATGGCGGGGGAGGCAATCCAGACCCTGGGCGGCAATGGCTACATCAACGAATACCCGGTCGGTCGCCTGTGGCGCGACGCCAAACTGTATGAAATCGGTGCCGGCACCAGCGAGATACGCCGTATGCTGATAGGCCGTGAATTGTTTGCTGAAACCAAATAAGCCAATTACGCTACACTGGTCAATTTATGACGCAATTGCATATTTCTACGCCTCTGCTTGAACACCGGCGGCTGTCTGCCAGCCTGGGCAAGCCAGTCTGGCTGAAGATGGAAAACACCCAGCCTTCCGGCTCGTTCAAATTGCGCGGCATAGGCCTGATGTGCCAGCGTGCTGCTGCCAACGGGGCCAGGCATTTTGTTTGCCCTTCTGGCGGTAACGCCGGTTTTGCGGCTGCCGTGGCGGGTGTTGCGCTGGGCGTACAAACTACCATCCTGGTGCCACAGACTACGCATGAAAGCGTACGTGCCGCGATTCGTGCGATAGGTGCAACCGTCATCGTTGAAGGTGGTGTCTGGGATGAAACCAATCAAGCTGCGCTGCGCCTGTGTGAACAGCCCGGTGCTGTCTACATCCCACCGTTTGACCACGCCGATATCTGGGATGGCAATGCGACGCTGATCGATGAAGTGGCAGGCAAGCTGGATTTTGATGTAGTCATCTGTTCGGTCGGTGGCGGGGGCTTGCTGAGCGGCATTGCTTTGGGGCTGGAACGCAACGGCCTGGGCCACATCCCCATCATCACCTCGGAAACCGCAGGCGCGGCGTCGTTGCACGCAGCGGTGCAGGCTGGTGAGTTGGTGACTTTGCCGGCGATTACTTCCATCGCCAGCACCCTGGGTGCGCGCAAGGTGGCGCAACAGGCATTTGACTGGACGCGCAAGCGCATTATCCACACCGTCACCATCAGTGATGCCCAGGCCGTGCAGGCTTGCCTGGACTTTGCCGACGATATGCTGGCCCTGGTGGAACCGGCCTGTGGTGCGGCATTGGCAGTCGCTTACCAGAACCTGCCAGTGCTGGCCAAGTTTAAAAAACCACTGATCGTGGTTTGTGGCGGTATTGCCGTGGATTTGGGTAAACTACAGGCTTGGAAAAACCAGTTCCAGCCCGCAGTCAACTGATGTGAGCCCAGACCATGCCCAACACCCATTTCCCCAAGTTGCTGTCTTCGCAGATAGCCTTTGACATCGCCAAGTCGATACTCGATGGTTTTGACAAGCATTACCACCTGTTCAGGGCCAGCAGCCAAAGGGCAAAACAGCAATTTGAAACAGGTGACTGGCGCGCCGCACAAATCGCCGCACGTGAACGTATCGGTTATTACGACACACGCGTACGCGAATGTGTGCAGGCACTGGAAGATGAATATGCAGAAGAAGACCTCAGCGACGAAGTCTGGCGCGAAGTCAAACTGCATTACATGGGCATGCTGATTGATCATCTGCGCCCGGAACTGGCAGAGACTTTTTTCAATACCGTCTGTACCAAACTGCTGCACAGAAATTATTATCACAATGATTTCATCTTTGTGCGCCCGGCAACCTCGACCGAATATCTGGAAAGCGAAGATACACCGCCCAGTTATCGCGTGTATTACCCGGCGACAGATGGCCTGAACTTTACCATCAAGCGCATTGTCACCAATTTCCAGTTGAAAGCAAAATTTGAAGACCTGGACCGCGATGTGGCTCTGGTGGAAGCGCGTCTGCGTGAGAATTTTGGTACCGCCAAGCTGGAACCCAACCACCAGATACAGGTATTGGCCAGTCTGTTCTACCGCAACAAATCTGCCTACATCATAGGCAAGGGCATCAACGGCAATCGTGAATACCCGTTTGTCGTGCCTGTCATGCACAAACGCAAGGGTGAACTGGTGCTTGATACCGTGATTTTTGACAGCATGCTGATCACGGTTTTGTTTTCTTTCACGCGTGCTTATTTCATGGTGGACATGGAAGTGCCGTCGGCTTATGTGCAATTCATACGCAGCATCCTGCCCAAGAAGCCGCGTAGCGAAATCTACACCATGATAGGTCTGCAAAAACATGGCAAAAATTTGTTTTACCGCGATTTCCTGCACCACCTTAAATACTCATCCGACCGCATAGAAGCCGCGCCCGGCATACGTGGTCTGGTCATGCTGGTATTTGCCTTGCCGTCTTTTCCCTATGTGTTCAAACTCATCAAGGACAGTTTTCCGCCTCCCAAGGAAACTACCAAGGCATTAATCAAGGAAAAATACCTGCTGGTGAAAAACCATGACCGCGTGGGCCGCATGGCAGATACACTGGAATATTCGGATGTGGCTTTTCCACGCGCAAGATTCTCGGAAGAATTGCTGGCCGAGATCAGGCAATATGCCCCATCGTTGTTGGAAGTGAATGATGATGAAGTCGTCATCAAGCATCTGTACATAGAACGCCGCATGACACCGCTGAATATCTGGCTGACCGAAGCCGAACAAAGTGGTGACATGGCTGCCATGGAACATGGCTTGAAAGAATATGGCAGCGCCATCAAGGATCTGGTGGCAGCGAATATCTTTCCCGGTGACATGCTGTACAAGAATTTTGGGGTGACCCGCCATGGCCGTGTCGTGTTTTATGACTATGATGAAATCGAATACATCACCGACTGCAATTTCCGCAAGATACCTTTGCCGCGCAATGAAGAAGACGAGATGTCTGCCGAGCCCTGGTATCCGGTCGCCAAAAACGATGTCTTCCCCGAGCAGTTTGGCACTTTCCTGCTGGGGAACAAGAACGTCAAAGAATACTTTATGAAGCATCACGCGGATTTGCTGACCGCCGAGTACTGGCAGGCCCGCAAGAAGCGCATCGTCGATGGCAAAGTGGATGACGTGTTCCCGTATCCGCAGGAAATCCGTTTTTGTAATCAGGCCAGCAGTACGACTTAGAAAATATGTGCTTGCCCGTTTCATGGCGAGCCACCCCTCATCAGTCAGGCAGTCAATCTGCTTTTATTTTTGGAGAACAAGATGAATGATCCTATCGTAATCGTTGGTGCCGCGCGTACCCCCATGGGTGCTTTTCAGGGCGATTTTTCTTCGCTGACGGCCAGCCAGCTGGGTGCCGTTGCCATCAAGGCGGCGGTTGAGCGTTCTGGCGTCAAGCCGGAACTGGTAGAAGAAGTCTTGTTTGGGAATTGCCTGATGGCAGGCCAGGGCCAGGCGCCGGCACGTCAGGCTTTGCTGGCGGCGGGTTTGCCGGTATCCACCGGTGCCGTCACCCTGTCCAAGATGTGCGGCTCGGCCATGAAGGCGACCATGATGGCTTTTGATTCCATCAGCGCCGGTAGCAATGAAGTGATCGTCACTGGCGGTATGGAATCCATGACCAATGCCCCTTACCTGATCCCCAAGGCACGTGGCGGCTATCGCATAGGTCATGGCATGATGTATGACCACATGATGCTCGACGGTCTGGAAGATGCTTACGACAAGGGCCGTTCCATGGGCACCTTTGCCGAAGACTGTTCAGCCAAATATAATTTCAGCCGTGAAGACCAGGATGCGTTTGCGATTGCCTCTGTCAAGCGTGCACAGGCGGCAACTGCTGATGGTTCTTTCGCATGGGAAATCGCACCAGTGACGGTATCTGGCCGCAATGGCGACGTCGTCATCGACAAGGACGAGGGCCCGCTGAAAGCCAAGCTGGACAAGATCCCTTCACTGAAACCGGCATTCAAAAAAGATGGCACGATTACGGCTGCTTCTTCCTCTTCCATCAATGACGGTGCCGCTGCACTGGTATTGATGCGCGCATCGAAAGCGAAAGAACTGGGCCTGACGCCACTGGCAACAATCCTCGGTCATGCCAGCAATGCACAGGAACCCGGCTGGTTCACCACCGCCCCGGTCGGGGCTATCCAGAAGCTGTACAAGAAACTGGGATGGACGACAGCAGATGTGGATTTGTTCGAAATCAATGAAGCTTTTGCTGCCGTGCCTATGGCAGCGATGAAGGATCTGGGTATTTCGCATGACAAGATCAATATACATGGTGGTGCCTGTGCGCTGGGTCATCCTATTGGTGCTTCTGGTGCGCGCATCATTATTACCCTGATGGGTGCCTTGAAGAAGCAGGGCAAGAAGCGTGGTGTGGCTTCGCTCTGCATTGGTGGCGGGGAAGGGACAGCGCTCGCAATTGAGATGGTTTAAGCGAAATTAATTTCGAATCCCCTCCCCTTCAAGGGAGGGTGGGGATGGGGTTTGGTTGACTGACCGCGAACTAAATTGCGTCAGAAACCCATCCCCATCCCAACCTTCCCCTTGAAGGGGAAGGAGCTAAACTAACCGGGAAACTCTATGCCAGTCGCTTTAATCATCGGTGCATCGCGCGGTATCGGCCATGAACTGGCCCTGCAATACAAGGCAGCAGGCTGGCGTGTTATCGCCACCGCACGTAAGGAAGAAGATCTGGCGGCTTTGCAGTCAGCAGGCTGTGAAGCCCTGTCGCTGGATGTAACGAATCTGAATGACTGTACCGGTCTGGGTCGGCATCTGAATGATGAAAAGCTGGATGTGGCAATTTTGAACGCAGGTGTGTTTGGACCACGGACAGACGGCCTGACAGCACCCGACCAGCAACAGTTTGATGCTGTCATGCATACGAATGTATGGGCTGCGATGCGCATATTGCCCATCGTGCTGCCGTTGGTGGAAAAAACCCGGGGCAGGCTGGCGGTGCTTTCTTCCAGCATGGCATCCATAGGCGAACGCAGCAATCCGGCTGGCTGGTTATACCGCGCCAGCAAGACGGCATTGAATTCTGTGCTCAAGGATGTTTCGCTGAGTACCGAAAAAGCGATTTGTGTCGCCATGGATCCAGGTTGGGTACAAACTGATATGGGTGGCAGTGGCGCAGAAATCACTGTGGATGTCAGCGTTGCCGGCATACGCCAGACACTGGCTGCACTCAAGCCAGCCGACAATGGCAAATATTTGGAATACACCGGGGCTGAACACGGCTGGTAATTGGGTCACAAATACAGCGTCCATAGCACAGCATCATAGAATAGAAAACAGAACCATCATGCTACTCACACCAGAACACGAAATGATACGCGACGCCGTGCGCAGCTTTGCCCAGGAACGTCTGGTGCCCAATGCGGCACGCTGGGACAGGGAACATCATTTCCCGGCAGAAGAATTGAAAGAACTGGCGCAAATGGGTGCCTATGGTGTGGCCGTGCCAGAAGAATTTGGTGGCGCAGGCATGGATTATCTGTCGCTGGCGCTGGTGCTGGAAGAAATCGCAGCCGGTGATGGCGGTACTTCTACCGTGGTATCCGTCAACAATTGCCCGGTCTGCAGCATCGCCATGATGTATGCGAATGAGGCACAAAAGAAGCAATGGCTGACACCGCTGGCGCAAGGCGACATGCTGGGTGCCTTTTGCCTGACCGAACCCCATGCAGGCAGCGATGCATCCGAGTTGCGCACGACAGCAAAGCGCGATGGCGATCATTATGTCATCAATGGCGTCAAGCAATTCATCACCAGCGGTAAATATGCCGATGTCGCCATTGTCATGGCCGTCACGGATAAAGAAGCAGGCAAGAAGGGCATCAGCGCTTTCTGGGTGCCGACCAGCACGCCGGGCTATATCGTCGCCAGCCTGGAGCAAAAGATGGGTCAGCATTCGTCAGACACCGCACAAATCCTGTTCGAGAATTGTCGCATCCCGGCAGAAAACCTGATAGGTGAAGAAGGCATGGGCTACAAGATTGCCCTGTCCGGTCTGGAAGGTGGCCGCATAGGCATCGCCTCGCAATCGGTAGGCATGGCGCGCGCAGCATTTGAAGCAGCACTGGCTTATGCCAAAGACAGGACCAGTTTTGGCAAAGCGATCTTTGAACACCAGTCCGTGCAATTCAAACTGGCTGACATGGCGACCCAACTGGAAGCTGCACGCCAGTTGATCTGGCATGCAGCCAGCATGAAAGATGCCGGGAAGCCCTGCCTGAAAGAAGCCGCGATGGCAAAACTGTTTGCTTCGGAAATGGCTGAAAAAGTCTGCTCGGATGCGATACAAATCCACGGTGGCTATGGCTATGTCAGCGACTTCCCGGTAGAGCGTATTTACCGTGATGTGCGGGTTTGCCAGATTTATGAAGGTACGTCAGATATACAAAAAATTCTGATTGGACGCGCATTGGCTGGTTAGTCTATAGAAGACACAGAGATTTTCTCTTAAGTTCTCCTCTGTGTCTCTGAGCCTCTGTGGAGAGAGGTCTTAAAAATAACGGAGACAACATGAAAAAAGGTTACAAGCAGTTGGTCGATGAAGCCCACGCCGAGATCAAAACCTATAGCGTGGCGGAAGCCCAGGCCAAGCTGGCAGACGTCAATGTGCAATTCATTGATGTACGCGATATCCGTGAACTGGAACGCGAGGGCATCATCGCCGGTGCTTATCATGCACCACGCGGCATGATAGAGTTTTGGGTGGACCCGGATTCACCGTATTTCAAACCCGTGTTCGGCGAGAAAAAAGAATTTATCCTGTTTTGTGCCGCCGGCTGGCGTAGCGCCCTGACAACCAAGACCGTGCAAGACATGGGCCTGGAAAATGTGGCCCATATTGACGGTGGCTTTACCGCCTGGAAGGCAGCTGGTGCCCCAGTCGCCATCAAGGAAAGTAAAAAGTAATAATGAGCAGTAAAGCATGCCCTTGTGGCTCGAATAAAAATCTTGAACAGTGTTGCGGCCCATACATCAGCGGCGCAACCGTGGCACCGACGGCAGAAGCACTGATGCGTTCACGCTATTGTGCCTACACCCTGAATGATGAAGCTTATTTGCGTGCCACCTGGGATGAAAGAACCTGCCCCAGGGAACGCATTACGCATGATGAACCAACCAAATGGCTGGGCCTGGAAGTGAAGAAATTCAAGTCTGATGGTGATGCCGCGACAGTCGAATTTGTTGCCCGTTACAAGATAGGTGGCAAGGCACACAGATTGCATGAACTCAGTCGCTTTGTGCGGTATGACGGTAAATGGTTTTACGTGGATGGCAGTTTTCCAGAAAAGTGAAAAAAATAATGACAACTTTAGATTCCAAGCTCAATCCCCGCTCTGAAGAATTCAAGGCCAATGCAGCGGCCATGCAAGCCGTGGTGGATGACCTGAAAGAAAAGATCGCCAAAATTGCTTTAGGCGGTGGTGACGATGCGCGTAAAAAACATCTGGCGCGTGGCAAATTGCTGCCGCGTGACCGCGTGCAAATGCTGCTCGACGCGGGTACGCCTTTTCTGGAGTTTTCGCAACTTGCCGCCTTCGACATGTACAAGGAAAAAAATGATGTCGATGCCGCCCCCTCTGCCGGTGTGATTACCGGCATAGGCCGCGTGGCCGGGCAGGAATGCATCATTGTCTGTAATGATGCTACCGTCAAAGGCGGTACCTATTACCCGATGACCGTCAAGAAGCATTTGCGTGCACAAGAGATCGCCGAACAGAATAACCTGCCCTGTATTTATCTGGTCGACAGTGGTGGTGCGAATTTACCGAATCAGGATGATGTCTTCCCGGACCGTGATCACTTTGGCCGCATCTTCTTCAACCAGGCAAACATGTCAGCCAGGGGCATACCGCAAATCGCCGTGGTCATGGGTTCGTGTACTGCTGGTGGCGCTTACGTGCCGGCAATGAGTGATGAATCGATTATCGTCAAGAACCAGGGCACGATTTTCCTTGGCGGACCACCGCTGGTGAAAGCAGCCACCGGTGAAGTCGTCAGTGCTGAAGACCTGGGTGGCGGCGATGTGCATACCCGCCTGTCTGGCGTGGTGGACCACCTGGCGCAAAATGATACACATGCCTTGTCACTGGCGCGTACCATCGTCTCGCACCTGAATCGGCAGAAACCACAAACCGTGGTCATGAAAGAAGTCGAAGAACCGAAATTTCCGGCATCAGAATTGTATGGCGTCATTCCGGTCGATACACGCAAGCCTTTTGATGTGCGTGAAGTGATTGCCCGCATTGTCGATGGCAGCCATTTCGATGAATTCAAGGCACGCTACGGCACTACCCTGGTCTGCGGTTTTGCGCATATCCATGGTATGCCGGTTGGTATCATTGCCAATAACGGTATTTTGTTTTCTGAATCGGCGTTGAAGGGCGCGCATTTCATAGAACTGTGCTGCCAGCGCAAGATACCTTTGGTGTTCCTGCAAAACATCACCGGCTTCATGGTGGGTCGTAAATATGAGAACGAAGGCATTGCCCGTAACGGTGCCAAAATGGTGACGGCAGTGGCGACGGCGAATGTACCCAAGTTCACCGTCATCATCGGCGGCAGTTTTGGTGCCGGTAACTATGGCATGTGTGGCCGTGCTTACTCTCCACGCTTCATGTGGATGTGGCCGAACGCGCGTATCAGCGTCATGGGTGGCGAGCAAGCGGCCAGTGTATTGGCGACAGTAAAACGCGATGGCATAGAAGGCAAGGGCAGCAGCTGGTCAGTCGAAGAAGAAGCCGCTTTCAAGCAACCTATCAAAGACCAGTACGAGCATCAGGGTCATCCTTATTATGCATCGGCCCGCCTGTGGGACGATGGTGTCATTGATCCGGCGGATACCCGCATGGTGCTGGGCCTGGGCTTGTCGGCAGCATTGAATGCGCCGATACCGGATGTGAAGTTTGGTGTGTTCCGCATGTAAATAGCGAAAGCGATCATGGAAAAAATTTTTAAGCCGAGTCTGTTGATTATTGTTGCTGCCCTGATCCTGGGTGCCTGCACCACTCCACCCTATGTTGAACCGCGCAGCGGAAACACTGCTGAAATGGTAGTGAGAATGCGGCCGGCCCTCGGAACGCTGTTTTACTTGAATACCTACGAAAATGCGGAATCATGTTCTGGTGAGCAATCGATAGTCAGTGACAAAAACAAGATTATTGTCTCGAAAATTAAAGTAGCTGCCGAAAAACTGACGACTTTACGGTATGTGGAGATGAATAACCGCGCCTCGTGTTCCATAAGATTCAGCTTTTTCGGAAAAACCGATCATGTATATGTACTGGATACCGTAACGACTACGGGTCATTGCAATGTCAAATTATGGGATAAAACGGATATGAAAACACCCTTGCCTGTTTCCATGATCTACCGGGATAGCGGGGAAAATACCTGTCCGTACTTCAAACAATAAACACCGAAGGGCAGGCATTCAATCAGCGCGTGTACCTGTCAACGATGAGAACGAATAGAAAGGGCCGTATGGAAATGGGAAGCCTGGATGTGCTGGAGTTGAAAGTGGCGAAATGTGTGGCGAAATGCGTGACGAAACTCACGCTGAATTGCCCTTATGTACGCAATGCCTTGCATGTGAGCTAAGCCATGTCCATTATCTTTAAAAAATCCGTTTTTTATACAGCTTGCCTGTTGTGTCTGACGGGTGCAAATACGATGGCGTTTGCCGTGCCGCAAGAAGAGGCTGCGCCAGCGAAGGCGCCAATTAAATGGGCGACGGATATCAGTGAAACGGTCAGCACGCTAACGGTCGCCGTGAAAGATATGTATGGGCGTGATATTTCTGGTGAAGTGGTGGTGACGGCGTTCAAACCGGCGGGACCCGGGCCCTTCCCCGTAGTCATCTTGAACCATGGTCATAGCGCGACAAATCGTGCTGAGCCGCCACGTTTCCGGTATACCCAGCAGGTCAGGTTTTTCGTCAAGCGCGGCTTTGCTGTTTTTGAGCCTACACGGATAGGCTATGGTGAAAAGGGAACCACGCCTGATCCGGAAGAAAGTGGCAGTTGCAATAACAAAAGCTATGGGCCAGCGGCCGAAGCAGCCAGTACCGAGATTCTGGCCGTGCTTGAGTATGCAAAAAAGCAGAGCCATGTTGATGCCAGCAGGGTATTGATCGTCGGCCAGTCTGTTGGTGGATATAGCACGGTGGCGACAGCGGCTAAAAATCCGGCTGGCTTGGTGGCGGCTATCAATTTTGCCGGGGGTGCGGGTGGTATTCCTGCTGAGCGTCCGGGTGAACCTTGTCAGCCAGGCAAACTGGAAAAAATGTATGGCACTTTTGGTGCCAGCACCAGGGCACCCATGCTATGGATTTACACCGAAAATGATCAATATTTCGGCCCCAGGTATAGCCAGGCCTGGCATGCCGCCTTTGTGAAAGCTGGGGGCAAGGCCGAATATATCTTGTTGCCAGCCTTTGCCAAGGATGGTCATACCCTGTTTGCATCTGGTATGAAGATATGGGAACCTGTCGTCAGCCGTTTCCTGGATGAAAACGGTTTCCCCGCTGGCAAATAGTATATTTGCCCTTTGATTAAAAAATAAACAATACAAGCAGATGATCAATCTTGCACGCTTCCCCAGTCTTCGTCAGCCCGAAGTAAAAACACCTTATGTAGCTCCGCAAAGCGGGCTGGTAGCTGATCTGGCGGTCAGGATTACGGCGGCGAAGGGGCAATTTAACTTGTTCATCTATGATGGCGCCAAATTTTGCTCCAGGGCAAAGGACATTATCGATGATGCTGGAAAAGTCAATTTCAGCTTCGTACCACGCGCCGGTCACGCGTACGTTCTGGATGCTGCGACGGATGTGTAGGCGACGTTTATCGTACCGCTGGTTACCCGTTCTGTAAAAAGTGCGATGTACTTGCCTTTGAAGAAATAAACAGTAAGCAAATTAGAGCAAGACGCCCTAAAACAGGGAAAAACACCTGGACTCTGTATGTCAAGCGGAACTTGTCGCTAGCTTGGTTGAATAATGTTTGCTCTTCAATATATAGTGGTTGTTTTTTACAGAATTTGAAGGATGTTACCTATGATAAAGCGGAAAAATACCGTCTTTTTGCGCACAGCGCCCCTTTTTGTTGTGTCAATGTTAATTTCTGCATGTGGGACGGCACCCTCCTATGTGGCCCCGAGCGGTGCCGCAACTGCAAAACTGCTGTTTAAGGCAGATGCTTTGCAGAGTTTTGCTTATTCGCTCAGTATTTATGATGACGCCGTTAATTGCACAGGCCCACGGGTTGTTGCAGCAGGGCAAGGATCGAACAGCAATTTAACTACTTCGATAAAAACAGGCGCTTTGCTTACAACACGTTTTATCGGTGGGGGAAATGGCAAGGTTTGCCAGGTCATTGAGTCATTCCAACCTGTATCAGGACATATTTATCAGTTACAGGGAAAACTTGATGAGCAAGGTTGCTCTGTCATCGTCTATGACATCAGTAACCCAAATGCACCTCAAATCGAACAAAGTCTGTTGAGACGCCAGCCCAAAAATCAGATGTGCGAGCCTTTGAGTTCAGCTAAGCGAGTTACTGCAGTAGTCAACAAACCGAGCTTGGATGACTTCAAAGATCTTTTGCCAGGTAAGTGACTATATGTTGAAATTTTCGTCGACTATCAAGTTAGCAAGCGGAATATTTTTGCTAAGCTTGTTGACCAGTCAGGCAAGTGCGATGGCTCCAGATAAATTTTATGCCAGTACCGCTCCCAGTGTATGGCGCGTTTCGAGTCAGGATGCGCTGGGTGCAGAATTTGCACTGGGTAGCGCCGTTGTGATTGAACCGGAAGCGCTGATTACCAATTGTCACGTTATCGCAAAAGCGAAAAAGATAAGTATCAAACAGGAAAATGTCACCTTAGAAGCAAAGTTGCAATATATCGATGTGGAACGTGACTTATGCCAGATTACAGCACGCAACCTCAAGGCACCCGCTGTTGCTCTTGGTGATAGCAACAAACTTGCTGTGGGGCAGCACATTTACACCATAGGTAATCCGATCGGCCTGGAGAGAACTTTAAGTGATGGCTTGATATCGTCCTTGCGTAAGGACGACAAAGACATACTGCGGTATATACAGATTTCAGCACCGATTTCACCTGGGTCGAGTGGTGGAGGCTTATTTGACGAAGAAGGGAGATTAATTGGTATTACTGCTGCGGGATATGCAAAAGGACAAAACCTGAATTTGGCCATACCTTCAAATTTATTACGTGAATTACCAGCACGTAGTGCTGCTGCATTGGCAAAGTTTGAAAACAGCGCCGCTGCAGGCGGTGGCAACATTAAACCTGAAGCAAGGCAAGCATCTGCCGTAAGAACGCCGATACCGCCGGCTTCTGGTTTCGCACACATATCGGATGTGGCAAAACTGGAGCAATTTGGAGCCAGGAAGGGTTACGAAGAATTTCTCGGAAAAGGTTTGCCGCGTGCGTTTGCGCTTGCCGATGGGGGAGGATGGTTTTCTACCAATGGCACTACGCCTAAAGATGCAACATTGCCTGCTGATCCACATGCAAGGGTTGTGACAGAATGCGAGGCATTTCATAAGCGTCATTGCAGCTTGTATGCAGTGGATGACATCGTTGTGTATCAGGAAAAGAAAGTGACTGATTCCAATAATCCGGTCTATTTGAAAAGAACACCTGTGCCCGCACCAAGTTCTTATGCTGATATCAGTGACGTGAAAAAATTAGACGCATTTGGCGCAAGAAAAGGGTATGAAGAATTCTTGAACAAGGCGTTTCCTCGTGCTTTTGCTGTTGGTCCTCAGGGGATTTGGTACTGGGCATCGGGTTTTGATGTCAAAAGTCCCGATTTCCCAGAACCACATGTGCGCGCATTGACGCTGTGCGAACGAAAAACCAAGCAAACTTGCGCACTCTATGCTGTAGACGGCGATGTGGTATTCAAGTATGTAAAAGGGATAGATGCCTATCTTTTTACTTCGCCGGTGCCGCCAGCAACAACTTATGCAGATATCAGCGATGTCGGCAAGTTGGACAAATTTGGTGCACGCAAGTCCTATGAAGATTTTCTACAGCAAAGCTTCCCCAGAGCTTTTGCCGTCACCGAAGCGGGAGGCGGATTTTCTTCGTATGGTGTGAATCCAAAAGATCCCAAAGTCTCACTTGAACCCCATGTGCGCATCTTGCAAGAATGCGAAAATTATTACAAGCGACGCTGCTATTTATATGCCGTAAATGGCGTAGTGGTCTATACCGGCAAAGAAGCTGATGATTCCGCCAAAAAATAATGTATTTAAATAAGGCAATTCAGGTGAAAAGAATATGAGTAATCTAATCCTCAAAAATGACGCTTTTGTTGTGACAGTCACGCTGAATCGCCCTGACGTACGGAATGCATTTAATGAAACAACGATAGCTGAAATCACTGAGGTTTTCCGTGATTTGGATAAGGATGACAGCATTCGTGCTATTGTGCTGGCCGCGAATGGTCCTGCTTTTTGTGCAGGGGCAGACCTGAACTGGATGAAAAAGATGGCCGATTACACCCATGAGGAAAACCTCGCGGATGCCGGCCAACTGGCGGAAATGTTGCATACCATCTATATCTGTAGCAAACCAGTTGTTGCTAAAGTGCAAGGTGATTGTTATGCCGGTGGCATGGGGCTGGTGGCGGCCTGTGATGTTGCTGTCAGCGTGGATACAGCGAATTTCTGTCTCAGCGAAGTCAGGCTGGGCCTGATACCAGCGACGATTTCGCCCTATGTCATCAAGGCCATGGGCGAAAATGCTGCGCGTCGTTATTTCATTACTGCCGAGCGGTTTACTGCGGCTGAGGCGCATCGCACAGGCTTTGTGCATGAGCTGGTGACGGCAGAGGCGCTGGATGCCAGGGTGGACGAGATCGTCAAGGCCCTGGTCAGCAATAGCCCAAATGCGGTCAGACAGGCCAAGCGCCTGGTGCAGGCTGTTGCCAGCCGCGAGTTGACTCCGGCACTGATGGCGGCAACGGTGGAAGGCATCGCGCAGATACGGGCGTCTGATGAAGGCCGTGAAGGTGTACGCTCCTTCCTGGAGAAGCGCAAACCGGCTTGGCTGATTTAATGTTGAAAAAATAGGCGGAAGGAGGCAAAGCAAACATGAAAAAAAGAACAGTACTGTTGACCGGTCTTGCCACGTCCCTGCTTGCTGTTGCCGGTGTGGCCAGTTATCGCAAATCGACTGTGGTGATTACCACTGTGGCTGAGATGCAGGCGCGCCTGTCTGCCATGAAAGCGGGCAAGCTGACCAGCACCAGCGGTTGGTCACCACATAAGGTGTTTGTGCACCTGGCCCAAAGCATAGACTATTCGATGACGGGTTACCCGGAAATGAAATCGCCAGCGTTCCAGAACACAGCCGGTGCGGCAGCGTTTTATGCTTTTTCAGTGGCCGGTGCGATGACGCATAATTTGAGCGAACCGATACCAGGCGCGCCTGCCATCGCCGAGAGTGGTGATGCCAATGCAGCCATTGACATGGTGATCGCAGCATTGCAGAAATTTGAACAGTATGCAGGCGAGATCAAGCCGCATTTTGCCTATGGCAGCCTGAGCAAGGCAGAATTTGCCAAGGCCCATGTCATGCATATAGAAAATCATTTGAAGCTTATACAGTCTCAGGCTTGAGACCGTATGCAGTAACCAGTAGTTACCAGTAGTTAGCTTAGTAGAATAAATGTGTCGGGAATAAATTTGAATCAAAAAAATGACTGGGTAGCACGCAGCCTGCAGCATGTCTGGCATCCGTGTACCCAGATGCAGCATCATGAAACCGTGCCGCTGATCCCCATCAGCCATGGCCGTGGTGCATGGCTGTTTGATATGGAAGGCAAGCCTTACCTGGATGCGATCAGTTCCTGGTGGGTGAATCTGTTTGGCCATGCCAACCCCCGTATCAATGCCGAATTGAAAGACCAGCTCGACAAGCTGGAACACGCGATGCTGGCCGGTTTCACCCATGCGCCTGTCATCGAGTTATCAGAAAAATTATCGGCATTGAGTAATCATGCACTTGGCCATTGTTTCTATGCTTCGGACGGTGCATCGGCAGTCGAGATCGCCCTGAAGATGAGTTTCCATGCCTGGCGCAATGGCGGCCAGACAGACAAGCAGGAATTCATCTGCATACAGGGCAGCTACCATGGTGAAACCGTGGGCGCGCTGGCAGTGACTGATGTCAGCCTGTTCCGCGAGGCTTATGGCCCCATGTTGCAGCGTGCGCATGTGGTGGCTTCACCCGATGCCCGTCTGGCTGAAGCGGGTGAAACTGCCGCTGATGTCGCTTTGCGCGCCGCCGCCGCACTGGAAGCAAAATTGCAGGAAAGAGCAGGCAAGATTGCTGCCGTCATCATAGAACCGCTGGTGCAATGTGCCACCGGCATGGCCATGCATGACCCGGTGTATCTGAAGCGCCTGCGCGAACTGTGCGACCAGTATCAGGTACATCTGATTGCGGATGAAATAGCCGTAGGCTGTGGCCGTACCGGCACTTTCTTTGCCTGTGAATCGGCACAGATATGGCCAGACTTTTTGTGCCTGTCAAAAGGCATCAGCGGTGGTTATCTACCCTTGTCACTGGTGATGACGACGGATACCGTGTATCAGGCTTTTTATGATGCAGATGTGCGGCGTGGTTTCTTGCATTCGCATTCCTACACCGGCAATCCGCTGGCATGCCGGGCGGCGCTGGCGACCCTGGCCATTTTTGAAGACGACGATGTCTTGCAAAAGAATCGTGTCAAGGCTGCATTTTTGAATGCAGCTTTTGCTGAGTTGAAAACCGATACCCGCGTGCGGCACTTCCGCCAGCAAGGCATGATCATCGCCTTTGATGCGGTGGTGGATGATGCCGAACGCGCAACGACATTTTCACGCCGCTTTTTTGCGGCGGCGTTGAAGCATGAATTATTAATGCGACCGATAGGCCGCACGGTGTATATGATGCCGCCCTACATCCTGGAACAGGATGAAATGAGTTTGCTGGCAAACAAGACCAAACAAGTATTTGAAGAGGTAATGGCATGACAGATGTCATCAAGAATGGAACAGGCGTTGGCAATGCTGCCAGCAATCTACGTATCGCCGGTCAGCGCCGGTCGCTGGTACAGGGCCTGCAGCAAGAACTCGACGTGCTGGGTCAAAAGCATTTATTGCGTCAACGTCGCACGGTAGAAACACCGTCTGCCCCCAGCCTGCGCGCCGATGGCCGTGATTTGCTGGCGTTTTGCAGCAATGACTACCTGGGCCTGGCTGCACACCCCAAACTGGCAGAAGCCTTGCAGGAAGGTGCTGCACTGTATGGCGTAGGTAGTGGTGCCTCGCACCTGATCAGCGGCCATAGCCGCGCCCATGCCGTGCTGGAAGACCGCCTGGCAGAGTTTGTCTCACCGTATATAGAGAATGCCCGCGCCCTGTACTTTTGTACCGGTTATATGGCCAACCTGGCTGTCATCACGGCGCTGGCAATCAACAAGGATACGACGGTATTTTCCGAAGCCCTGAATCATGCGTCCCTGATCGATGGCGCACGCCTGTCACGGGCGACGGTGCAGGTTTTCCCGCACCGTGATTACACAGCGCTGGAACGCATGCTGCAACAATGCAAGACCAAGCACAGGGTGGTCGTCACCGACAGCGTTTTCAGCATGGATGGCAATATCGCTGAACTGGCACCGTTGCTGGCAATTTGCGAGCGTTATGATGCCTGGCTCATCGTTGATGATGCGCATGGCTTTGGCGTATTGGGTGAGCATGGTCTTGGCGTGCTCGAACATTTGCAGATCAGTTCCCCCAATCTGGTTTACATGGGTACGCTGGGCAAGGCTGCCGGTGTTGGCGGTGCTTTTGTTGCCGCTGACGCCACCGTCATTGAATGGCTGGTACAGCGGGCGCGTGCGTACATCTACACCACGGCAGCCGCACCAGCGCTGGCGCATGCACTGTTGACCAGTATTGACATCATCGCCGGTGAAGAAGGCCGCCAAAGACGTGCCCATTTGCAAAAACTGATTGCCCTGTTCCGCAATGGCCTGCACCTGCAAGTCTGGCAGGGCATGCCGTCGGATACCGCGATACAACCCGTCGTCATCGGTGACAATGCCGACATGTTAAGAGCGGCCGGCAACCTGATGGATCAGGGGCTGTGGGTAGGCGCCATACGCCCGCCTACCGTACCGCCAGGGACAGCGCGTTTGCGCGTGACCCTGTCGGCGGCACATACTGAAGTACAGGTATTGCAACTGGTGCAGGCCATCAATCGGCTAGACCAGATGAGCTATGTCGCCCAATGTTTTGCGGAGGTAGCCTGATGGCGACCGATCTGCATCATGTGCATCAGCATTTGTTTGTGACCGGTACCGATACGGAAATCGGCAAGACCCTGGTCAGTGCTGCCCTGTTGCATGCGATGCAGGCTCAGGGCTGGCGTGCCGTCGGCATGAAGCCGGTTGCTGCCGGTGCCAGCCTGCGTGATGGCGTCTGGCACAACGAAGATGTAGATACCCTGATGGCAGCAGCCAATGTCGCTGCGTCGCAGGAACTGGTTTGCCCTTACCTGATGCAAGCGCCGGCCGCACCGCATATTGTGGCCGCACTGGAAAAAGTGGATATCACCCTGCCGCACATACTGCAGTGCTATCAGCAATTGCGTGCACAGGCAGATGCCGTGGTGGTGGAAGGTGTGGGTGGTTTCTGTGTGCCGCTGAATACGGAAGTAACGACCGCTGACCTGGCACAGGCACTGGATTTGCCGGTCATCATGGTGGTGGGTGTGCGCCTGGGTTGCATCAACCATGCCCTGTTGACGGCAGAGGCCATCCGGGCGCGTGGCTTGACGCTATGCGGCTGGGTCGCCAATACCGTCGATTCATCCATGCTGTACATGGATGAAAATATCAATGCCCTGCGTACGCGCCTTGCTGCGCCATTGCTTGGGCATATTCCCCGTTTGAACGTTCCGGAACACCAGAAAGCGCTGAGCGCCGCCTCGTATCTGGATTTGAGTGTATTGAAGTGAAGGAAACAAAGATGCAAGCTACTGATACGACTTTGCAAGCCGTGCAATTCCAGCCACCGGTCAAGAAAATCGAAGCGGAAACCTGGCCCGTGGATGAAGTGCTGGCCCTGTTTGACTTACCCTTCAATGACTTGATGTTCAGGGCACAGACTGCACACCGCGCCAACTTCCCGGATGGCGATGTCGAACTGGCGACGCTCTTGTCCATCAAGACTGGCGGCTGCGAAGAAGATTGCAGTTATTGTCCGCAAGCGGCACGTTATGACACCGGTGTCGAAGCCAAGAAAATGCTGGATGTGCGTGAAGTGCTGGACGCCGCCAAAGCCGCGCGTGAAAACGGCGCGACCCGCTTTTGCATGGGTGCCGCCTGGCGTTCACCCAAAGACCGCGACATGGAAAAAGTTGAAACCATGGTGCGCGAAGTCAAGGCCATGGGCCTGGAAACCTGCGCCACCCTGGGTATGCTGAAAGAAGAGCAGGCACAGCGTTTGAAAGACGCTGGCCTGGATTACTACAACCACAATCTCGATACCGCGCCCGAGTTTTACAGCAATGTCATTTCTACCCGTGATTACCAGGACAGGCTTGATACCCTGGGTCATGTACGCAGTGCCGGGTTGAAGGTCTGTTGCGGTGGCATCGTCGGCATGGGTGAATCACGTCGTCAGCGCGCCGGTTTAATTGCGCAATTGGCGAACCTGAATCCCTACCCTGAATCGGTACCTGTCAATCATCTGGTACAGGTGGAAGGCACGCCTTTGTATGGTTTGGACCCACTCGATCCGCTGGAATTTGTGCGCACGATTGCCGTCGCACGCATCACCATGCCGAAGGCGCGGGTGCGCCTGTCTGCCGGTCGGCGCCAGATGGGGGAAGCAGTGCAGGCCATGTGTTTCCTGGCGGGTGCGAATTCGATTTTCTATGGCGACAAATTACTGACCACGGCCAATCCGGAAGCACAGGATGACCGTGTCTTGCTGGATAAACTGGGCTTGAAAACGCGCGGCAAGGTCGAGGCGAAGGCTGGTAGTTGTTCTTGAGGAAGACCTTACTTCTTCAGCACAGAGCTTATTTGAGCACCAAGAGAAAAGATGGAGACACAGAGGAAGGCGAAGCCTTTTTCTGGTAAAGAAAACCGTGATCAATTATCGTAGTCAATACATCCGCCCAAAAGGTTAGAGACATGTTTACCAAAATCCTTATCGCCAACCGTGGTGAAATTGCTTGCCGTGTTGCTGCTACCGCACGCCGTATGGGTATCAAGACTGTCGCGGTGTATTCCGAGGCGGATGCCAACGCCAAACATGTTGCTGTCTGTGATGAAGCCGTGCTGATCGGTCCGGCGGCGGCCAAGGAAAGTTATCTGCGGGCTGACAAGATCATCGCAGTCGCCCTGGCGACTGGTGCACAGGCGATACATCCCGGCTATGGTTTCCTGTCAGAAAACAGTGAATTTGCCAAAGCCTGCGCAAAAAATGGTATCGCCTTCATCGGCCCGCCCGCATCAGCCATCGAAGCCATGGGCAGCAAATCTGCCGCTAAATCCTTGATGGAAAAAGCCAATGTACCACTGGTGCCTGGCTATCACGGTGACAACCAGGATGCTGATTTCTTGCATACCGAAGCAGACCGTATCGGTTATCCGGTCTTGCTGAAAGCCAGCGCGGGCGGTGGTGGCAAGGGCATGCGTGTGATTGAAAAGTCGGCTGATTTCAAGGATGCGCTGGCTTCTTGCAAACGCGAAGCCATCAATTCTTTCGGTGACGATAAAGTGCTGGCAGAAAAATACCTGCAAAGGCCGCGCCATATAGAAATCCAGGTGTTTGCCGATACCCATGGCAATTGTGTCTACCTGTTTGAGCGTGATTGTTCGGTACAGCGTCGCCATCAAAAAGTACTGGAAGAAGCACCTGCGCCCGGCATGACAGCAGAGCGCCGTGCTGCCATGGGTGATGCTGCCGTCGCTGCTGCAAAGGCGGTGGGTTATGTGGGTGCCGGGACAGTGGAATTCATTGCCAACCAGGATGGTTCTTTCTATTTCATGGAAATGAATACCCGTCTGCAAGTCGAGCATCCGGTGACGGAAATGATCACTGGCACGGATCTGGTCGAATGGCAATTGCGTGTTGCTGCTGGTGAAAAACTGCCACTGCAACAGCATGAATTGAAGATCCATGGCCACGCCATAGAAGCACGCGTCTATGCAGAAAATCCGGAAAAAGGTTTCCTGCCATCGATAGGTACATTACGCCATGCCCGCACCCCCGTTGCCGTGAATTTTGAACTCGGTGGCGCTGCTGATCCGGCAGCTTTCCGTATCGATAGTGGTGTTCGTGAAGGCGATACGATTTCGCCTTTCTATGACCCCATGATCGCCAAGATGATAGTCTGGGGTAAGGACAGGAAAGAAGCATTGGCGCGTATGGCGCAGGCGCTGGCGCAATACCAGATCGTTGGCCTGCATAGCAATATCGCCTTCCTTTCGCGCCTGGTCACCAGTACGGCTTTTTTCGGCGCTGATCTCGATACGGGTTTGATAGAACGCAATCAGGCAGAATTATTCCCGGCACCGGCAGCAGCCAGCCTGACGACGCTGGCACTGGCGGTCGTATCCTTGCTGAATTCAGAAAAATCCTCAAGTAACAAAAGTGACCCCTGGCGATCCAGCCATGGCTGGCGCATGAATAGCCTGATGCAAAGAAACTTGCAGTTCATGGAAGAAGAACAGACGCACCTGGTGCAAGTGACTTATCTGGCCGATGGCTGGCAAGTGCAGCTTGGTGATGCCGCTGGTGCTGCTGATGCTGTTGTGAAGGTCAGACTGGCACTGGCGGATGAGAATGACATCGTCATCAAGATTGCAGACCAGACTGTGGCTGCCACCGTGGTGCGTGATGGTGAACACTTCCACGTCTTTAGCCAGGGCAGGCACACAGACTTGCATTACATTGATGCACTGGCCCATGCCGGTGAAGCCGAGGCAGAGGCAGGTCGCCTGACGGCACCCATGCCAGGCAAGATCGTTGCTGTGCTGGTCAACAAGGCACAGGAAGTGAAGAAGGGCGATGCCCTGCTGATCATGGAAGCCATGAAGATGGAACATACGATTTCGGCACCGCATGACGGCGTGATTGATGAAGTCTTGTATGCGATAGGTGATCAGGTCACCGAAGGGGCGCAGTTGCTGGCGTTCCAGCAGTAAATTTTCCAGCAGTAAGCTTGCCTGAAGTTTGTACTGTAAAGCCAGCACTGTTGTGCTGGCTTTTTTACGATGAAATCTTCAAAATTTCAAATATTCCCTCCCCTTCAAGGGGAAGGAGTAAAAAAACAGATACGCCAACAAATCACCTCGCTGTGTTACTTGTACAAAACGGCAAGCAAGTCCATGATAAATATTTGAACCAGAAAAATCTTTCACCACGATTTTCATTACTTTGGCCCGACTTTGGAATCACCATGACCGTCCTCTCCGTCAACATCAACAAAATCGCCCTGCTGCGCAATTCACGTGGCCGTAACTACCCGGATGTACAGGCCTTTGCCGCCCGCTGCCTGGATCTGGGGGCGCAGGGCATTACTCTGCATCCGCGTCAGGACCAGCGACATGCGCGTTATTCGGATGTGGAAACTCTGGGTGCGCTTTGTCAGGCACGTGGCGTGGAATTGAATGTCGAGGGTTATCCGGCACCGGAATTTCTGGATGTGGTGAAGCGCAACAAACCCGCGCAATGCACGCTGGTGCCAGACGCGCCGGATCAACTGACTTCAGACCATGGCTGGGATTTGCGCAAGGATGCGGATTTTTTACGTCCGGTGCTGGCTGAACTCAAGGCCATGGGTATACGCAGCAGCCTGTTTGTTGATTATGACAACATGGATCTGCATCTGGCCAGGGAACTGGGTGCGGACCGTGTCGAGTTATATACCGAACCGTATGCTGAACATTTTGGCAGCGCACACGCTGAGGTGATTTTCCAGGGCTTTCTCGCTGCAGCAAAACGCGCTCAGGATGCTGGCCTGGGCGTGAATGCCGGGCATGACCTGAATCTGGATAATCTTGCCAAATTCCTCAGCATCCCTGGCGTTCTTGAAGTATCCATAGGCCATGCCGTCATCGTTGAATGCATAGAATCAGGTATGCAGGATGTATTGACAAAATATTCAAAAATCTGCCGAGCGTGCTAAATTTTATGTATTTTACAAAAAAAATGAAAAGTAAATAAATGTAAAATTTTCCCTTGAATGCTGCAACTAATTGAACTACATTGAATTCGCAGCGGCCACAAAGTGGCTGTTGGTGCCGTGTCCCTGGTGTTTTCGTTTATTCGCCCAACAGGTCGTCAGGCAGTAGTGACTGGTACAGGACAGCAATGCCTGTGCAAGGGCAAACCATTCGAAAGAGTGGGACGCAAAACTAGAGGGCCCTCGCAAACTATCGCAGGGTAGCCAGATGTCGTAATCCGCGCATGCGGTTTTTCGTTAAAGGGCAGGTCGCTCATGAACAGTCATCCTATGGCGCTTTCCGGCGCTTCCAAAAAAGTCCTTATTGGTGTTTTTGGATTGTCAGATTACGAACTTCGCCTGGTTCGCAGCGTACTCAGTTTAACCATGGCAAGCGGACGCAGGCATTCATATGCCTTGTTTGATGCGGCCCAGGTTGCCGATCCCGATATCGTCATTCTTGATCCTGAGAATATGCAGGCCCGTGCTGCATTACAGGCCTTGATTGTGATACGGAATATCCCTGAGCCAGCCACCGTATTCATTTCCAATGCCGGACAGGCGACACCGGGAAAATATCATTTATTGCATCCTTTGGTTCCGACCAAAATGTTGGCCCTGCTGGATCAGGTCGCTGATGAACTGGATCGCATCATGCCTTCCATGCCACCCGTCGTAGCACCTACTGTAGCACCTGCAGTTCATACAATTGCTGTCTCTGCGCCACCAGTACAGACGGCTACGGCTGCTGTACAAACTTTGGTTCAGAAACCCGCAGCGACCTCTGTATTGCAAACAGGTCATCGTGCTTTGATTGTCGACGATAGTCCGACCGCAAGAATCAAAATTGATCTTGAACTGCGTTCCATGAAAATCGCTTCTGATTGCGCAGAAACAGGTGAACAGGCTTTGCAAATGTTGGAGAAAAAGACCTACGACATCATCTTTCTTGATATCGTCATGCCGGGTGCAGACGGGTATGAGATTTGTAAAATCATACGCCGCCATCCTCAAACCAAACGTACGCCGGTCATTATGCTGACTAGCAAATCTTCTCCTTTCGACCGCATACGCGGGTCGCTATCAGGTTGCAGCAGCTACCTGACCAAACCGGTAGAGCATGTCAAGTTCCGTGCCGTGGTGGAGAAAATTTTAACTGCTGGCGACGCTCCTTTTGCAATGGAAAAACCCTCTGGCCTGGCCATGGGAACCTGAAGCAATCCCTGTTTCAAAATTCCGTTCGTCCGAACGGTTCTA
This sequence comes from Undibacterium sp. Di26W, assembly GCF_049340265.1. Taxonomy (NCBI): domain Bacteria; kingdom Pseudomonadati; phylum Pseudomonadota; class Betaproteobacteria; order Burkholderiales; family Oxalobacteraceae; genus Undibacterium; species Undibacterium sp. Di26W. Next base: position 130,157 of record NZ_JBMPOR010000011.1, on the reverse strand, counting down.
GCAATGTGTCTACCTATCTCAGGAGCAGATCATGAGTATGAAAAAAGCCCTCGTCGTCGACGATTCCATGGCTGAATTGGCCAATATAAAAACCATACTGACCGATGCCGGCTATGTGGTCGTGACCGCGTCCAGCGGTAAAGAAACGCTGGAAAAAGCCAAGGCAGAAAAACCATCCATCATTTTTCTCGACATCGTCATGCCAGAAATGGATGGCTATGAAGCCTGTCGCAGCCTGAGCCAGGACCCGGCAACCAAAGGCATTCCCATTGTTTTTGTCAGCAGTAAAGCGCAAAAAGCTGACCGCATCTGGGGTCAGTTGCAGGGCGCTAAAGGCTATGTTTCCAAACCCTATACGGCTGACCAGATCATTGATCAGCTCAAAATTGCTGCCTGAAATTTTTGAAGAGACGCATCATGAGCGCACTTTCCACCAGCAGCAATGGGCCAGCCAAAGAATGGCTGCCGCCCAGTATGGCCTTGCAGCGCTTTACCCCACCGGGTGATTTGCTGTGGAACGATGCTGCACCGGTGGTGGAAAGGAAGCGCTATGGTTATCGCCTGGCGTCCCTGAACCTGCTGGTCAGGGCCGAGGTCGGTAGTGAAGTCATACGGGCGCAGGCATTGGCCCCCTTGCCCGGCACAGCGGCATTTTTGCTGGGCCTGATCAATTTGCGCGGCAATCTGGTACCCATCTTTGATCTGGGGCTGGTATTGGGTGGCCGCAGGTCAGACATTACGCCGAATAAATTGTTCCTGATACTGGACAAAGGCGACAACGCCGTTGGCATGGTGATCGATAGCTATCCGCAACCCCTGGTGGGTTTGCGCAGCATATCGCAGTTGCCGCAATTGCCAGCTACGCTGGAAGCACATGTGCCAGCTGCGTACATGCTGGATGAACGGGTCTGGCTGGATTTTAATCACGAAAGTTTTTTCGACAAACTCAGTCGCAACAGATAAATGCAGATCAGGACAGCCTTACCAGCCGTACGGATAAGCCCGCCTGTCCTTTGCTAACAAAGCCGGAACAATTGATCGATGTTCATTGTTGATGTTTTCTCGTGGAGAGCAAAATGAAATTACGTACTCCGAATATCGGTATCCGGCTTGGCCTGGGTTTTACCGCCGTGTTGTTGCTGCTGGCAGTCACCGCCTGGCTGGCGATGTCCAATCTGAAAACCATCAATGATGGTACCCACCGTATTGTGGAAGGCAGCTACCCAAAAGTGGTGTTGGCTTACAAGATGCTGGGTAACGTCAATGCCAATGCGCGTTCCATGCGTAACATGCTGCTGTTGAATGAACAGACTGCGGTCGAGAAAGAACAACAATTGATTTTGTCACGCAGGCAGAATCAGGATGCAAATATCGCTGGCTTTGAAAAACTGATCGCCAGTGAAGAAGAAAAAGGCATCTTCCAGGCAGCGACGGATGCACGTAATAAATACGGCGCTTCACAAAGGGAATTCCTGCGCCTGGCGACAGAAGGCAAGAAGGCCGAGGCCACTAACTGGTTGCTGGGTAATCTGCAGGCCGATCAGGAAAAATGGTTTTCTTCCATGGATAACCTGATCGAATATCAAACCAAGCTGGTGAACACCGATGGTGCCGCGGCTGATACGACTTACCTGAACGCCAAGAACGTGTTGTTCCTGGTGGCTGCCTTGTCTATCTTGCTGGCTGCCGGTGTGGCTTACTGGATGACGCGCAGTATTACCCGTCCGGTGTCACATCTGGTGTCAGTCATGCAGAAACTGACACAGGGCGATGCCAATGTCAGGGCGCGCAGCAATCATCCGGATGAAATTGGCAAACTCTCGCGCCAGTTTGACAAGATGGTGGATGAACGTGAAGCCAGCCGCAAGACGATCGAAGAAGAAAATGAAAAACTCAATGAATCCGTACTGGTGCTGTTGCAGGCGGTGGCGCAACTGGCCAGTAAAGACCTGACCGTCAAAGTGCCGGTGTCTGCTGATGTGACTGGCGCGGTATCCGATGCCTTGAACATGCTGACCAGTGAAACGGCGAAAGTGTTGCGCGACGTTAGCAACATTTCAGCCGACGTGACGGAAGCCACGATGAAAGTGAAAGCCCAGTCCGATAACGTGATGGCTGCAGCGGCAGAAGAAAGGCTGGAAGTGGAACACACCACCCTATCCTTGTCGACGGCCTCTGAAGAAATGCGCAGTATTGCTGACCTGGCACAGACTTGCAACCGTGCAGCGGATAATGCGATACGTTCCACCCAACTGGCGATGGATACGGTAACCAGCACCGTGGGTGGTATTAACAGTACCCGCGAAATCATACGCGAAACAGAAAAACGGATTAAACGCCTGGGTGAACGTTCGCAAGAAATTTCCGGCGTGGTCGGCCTGATTAATGCGATTGCCGAACGTACCCACATCCTGGCTTTGAATGCGAGTATGCATGCGGCGTCTGCTGGTGAAGCTGGTCGCGGTTTTGCGGTGGTTGCGGATGAAGTGCAAAGGCTGGCTGAAAATGCGCGGCAAGCGACACTGCAAATCTCTGGCCTGGTGAACAATATTCAACTGGAAACATCCGATACGGTCAACACCATGAACTCGGCCATTGCCCAGGTGGTGGAAGGTAGTCGCCTGGCAGAACAGGCCGGTCTGCAAATGCAGGCTACCCAAAACGCCACTACGGAACTGGTGGAATCGGTACAGAAGATTGCCATCAAATCCCATGGCCAGGCCAAGGCCAGCCAAGATCTGCTTGATCGTGCGATACAGATCAAGAAAACCAATCAGGAAACCAGTCTGCAACTGGACGAACAATCCACCCAAACCACCAATCTGGTGGAATACGCAAGGATGTTGTTGTCCACCGTGCGCGTGTTCAAACTGGCGGCTTGATGGTGGTTTGATATGAACCAAGTTGGCTCGCCGGCAGGCAGCCTGGTTGGCTGCCGGGTTTTCTCACCGTTTCCACCCTTTCCACCATCACTCGTCTGAGGCATCATGGAACAGCTAGAAACCCATTCGACAGATTTCAGTCATGTCGTCCTCGGTGCGCTGGACGAGGTATTCAAGGTCATGGAGACCGAGGCCACCCATTCGGCCAATGTGGCAGATGTCACCAAAGCATTGTCCTGTTATATCGAGCAGTTGCGGCGCATACGTGTCGCCGCCAGTGCTGCTGATATGCCAGGCCTGCATTGGGTGTGCGCCCTGATAGAGCGCAATCTGATCAATCTGCACAACCAGACCCGCCTGCTTAGCGACGAAGAATATTTCCTGCTGAGTGAATGGCCAGACTTGTTGGCCAGCCATGCATTGAATCATGGCGACCGCAATATAGAAACCCTGATCGCCCATCTGTCCACGGCCAGTTGGCCCATGCCCTTGAACCAGGTTGATTCCTGTGAATTGCGGCAGTTGTTGTGCAGCGACCCGCTCACCTTCGATGAGGAAATGGATGAACCGCCACCCCTGTTCCTGGTTGCTTCGGATGAGCTGCTGATGGACGCCAGCCTGGAGGGAGCCTCCTACACGACAGCAAGCTACAACATACCGCTAGCTGCGATTGACAATGAGCAGAACTTCAGCCTGGCGGAAGCCGCACAGCAGTCTGCACATATCAACGCGCCATCTGACCCACTATCCGCCCTGCATGATGCAATGGATGCCCTCATCATAAGCCTGGTTGCTGATGAACACTTTGGCCAGGGTGGTGAACATGATGCCCTTACCCTGCAATCCTATGCGGCACAACTGCAGGTGTTCTCCAGTTGTGCGTCCGCTCAGACAATGGAAGCGATTGCAGATGCCTGCCATGCATTTGCCGGTGTGGTGACGCAAAGATCAACAGTGGCACGCCCTGTGAACGAAACTGAACTGGGATTGTTGAATCGTTTCCCGCTGATGCTCATGGATGGTATTGCCGACCCGTCCAATCCAGACCTGACGGCGCGCCTGCTGGATGTCATCTATGACGCCGCATGGATGGCGGAGCCGGAGTCAGCAGAACCTGAGGCTGATAGGCCGCAGGCAATAGTAGAAATACAGGTGCAAGCGGCAGCGGCGGCGGGGGTGGATACACCTGCGCCTGCTACTGTACAGGTTACTGCCCTGAAGCAGGAAATCAGCAGTGACATGCTGGCGCTGTTTGCCAAAGAGTTCAGTCTCATGGCCGCTATGCTGACGGAAGATCTGAATGCCGTGCAAGTATTGGATGCCCCCAGCGTAGAAACGGTGCAGGCTCTGCAAAATTACAGTGATGCCCTGTTGCGCATAGGTGCCACCGCAGAATCGGTAGGCCTGACTGCCCTGCAACAGGTATTGACCATCCTGGCACAGCAGGTATCTGCCCTGAATGAAAAAACCAACGCGCACCAGCATGCGCTGCTGGCTACTTTACCGGCAAGACTGCTTGCCTATCTCGACCATCCGGCAGAAGAAGTACCTGCACTGGAATTGATGGAACTGGTCATAGACCCATCCTGGCCGGTAGATGCCGCACAATGGGACGACGGTTTGTTCGCCCGCCTCATCGACGTCAAAGTGCTGGCAGAAAGTGTGCAGGAAGACAGTGTACCAAGCGTCATCAGTGCTGCTGATGTGTCAATACAATTGCCGAATGATCTGAACACGGAATTATTCGATGGCCTGTTGCAGGAGCTGCCGATACAGGTCAACAGTTTTACCTCGGCCATAGAAAAACTGGCCAGTGGCGAAGGCAAAATGCAGGACGTGGAACAGGCCAAGCGGGCCGCCCATACGCTGAAAGGGGCGGCCAATACCGTCGGTATTGCCGGTATCGCCAATCTCACCCATCACCTGGAAGATTTACTCATCGCATTAAGCAATCAGCACAGTTTGCCCGACCGTGCCTTGTCTGAAATCTTGACTGAAGCCGGTGATTGCCTGGAAGCTATGGGTGAAGCCGTCATGGATGCCGGCCCGGCACCGGCCCAGGCACAGGAAGTCTTGCAGCAAGTCTGTGATTACGTGCGCATGATGCATAGTGGTGAGCATGTTGCCCAGCGTATTGCCGAAGATGTCGTGCCGGAGGAAAGCCAGGGCCTGTCTGCTGTCATGTCCGTTGCCCAGTCCGAAGGCGTGGTGCTGGATCTGGTCGAACCGGGCTCGCATGCTGCCGAGCCTATGCTGCGCGTACCTGCCAAGGTGGTCGATGAATTGCTGCGCCTGGCTGGTGAAAACGTGATTTCCAATGCGCAAATCCAGGAGCAGTTAAAGCAGACACAAAAACAATCCAAAGCCATACAGAAGCATGACATCATGTTCCAGAAACTGATCGCCGATCTGGAAAACCTGGTTGATGTGCGTGGCATGAGCAGCCCCCAGAAAATCGTCAGCAACAACAGTAGCAATAGCAGCAACAACAGCATAAGCGATGGCGATTTTGATCCGCTGGAATTCGAGCGCTATAGCGAACTGCATACCATTACTGCCCAACTGGTGGAAGCACGAACAGATGCCTTCGAAATGTCGAATCATATCGATGAACAACTGCACTCACTGGCCGAATTGCTGGAAGTGCAGCGCCGCCTGCAAATGGAAAACCAGCATGCCGTGATACGTACGCGCCTGGTACCAGTGACAACCGTGGTATCGCGCCTGCAACGCAGCGTGCGCCAGACCTGTCGCTTGCTGGACAAACAGGTGAACCTGACTATTCTCGGTGCGAATACCAATATCGACAGCAATATGCTGAATGACCTGACCGACCCCTTGATGCATATCTTGCGCAATGCAGTGGATCATGGCATAGAAGCCCTTGCCAGCCGGCTGGCGCAACAGAAGCCGGTTGCCGGATTGATAGAACTGAGTTTTGCCCGGGAAGGCAATTCCATCGTCGTGCGTTGTCGGGACGATGGTGCCGGGCTGGATTATGCCGCCATACGTCGTACCGCCCTGAAGCGGAAGCTCATCAGTGCTGACCGTATTTTGTCCGATGAAGAACTGGCAAGGCTGATCCTGATGCCCGGTTTTTCAACCAGGGATGCCAGCACCCAGACTTCTGGTCGTGGTATAGGCATGGACATGGTGCATTCCCGCATACTGGAAATGAAAGGTTCCCTAAACTTGCGTTCTGTCGCCGGTCAGGGGCTGGTGGTGGAGTTGCGCTTGCCAGCCAGTCTGTTGTCGGAACATACCTTGATGGCCAGGGTAGGTGGCAATATGATGGCAATTTCCAGCCGTCGCATTCTCGACATCCATTACATCACGGATGCGCAAATTGATATGATTGCGAACCAGCCCGTGTATCGGGTTGGCGACGCGGTACATCAACTGTTGAAGCTCGAAGATTTGCTTGGCGTGCAAGGCCGGAACCGGGATACCCAGGCACATGGATATCCGGTCTTGCTGATCAGTACCGATACCGGTGCCACCTGTGCCATACAGGTACAGGAACTGGTCGATGGCCGTGAAGTCGTGGTCAAGAAATTTGGCCGCTACGTACCAAAAATCCAGGGCACTATCGGTGCCGTCATTCTGGGTGATGGTAGTGTCGCTCCAGTGATAGACTTGCCCGAATTACTGCGTGCCACCATGCAGCAGGACATGCACGTAGAGGATGAAGAGACCGGTTTGCCAGTAAACAGCCAAACCCAGACCCAGACCCAGACTAACCATGTGCGGACTGCGCTGGTGGTTGATGATTCCCTGTCAGCCCGTCGTGCCAGTGCACAGATCATGCGTGATGCCGGTTATGAAGTGCGCACCGCGATTGATGGACTGGAAGCAGTTGCCCTTATCGATGAAGCCTTGCCGGACGTGATACTGGTGGATATGGAAATGCCACGCATGAATGGACTGGAACTGACCAGCCATGTGCGTGCCCGCAAATTGAAAAAACACATCCCCATTATCATGATCACTTCACGTTCCACCCAAAAACACCGTCAGCAGGGTGACTCCGCCGGTGTCGATGCTTATCTGGTCAAGCCTTTCAGCGAAGATGCCTTGCTCCAGCATATTAACCGTCTGACGGGGGTATGAGTATGGGCGCGATGATGCCGGGCATGAGACAGGAAACCAGAAATCGTATCCTGTTGCGTATTGAGGGCTTGAAGCTGATGCTGCCACAAGGTGATATCTGTGCAGTGGAATCAGTGGTCGACATGGATATGCAAGAGCCGCCACCCCATGCGCTGGGCCGTATTGCCTACCTCGGGCAACGCTGGCCCGTGGTGTGTATTGATGCTGAATTCCGCGTGCTGGAAAGCTTGCCGCCGGCCCGCCGTGCCTGTGTCATGCTGGCCACCGGCAGCGGTTTTCTTGGTTTGCTGTGTGATGACGTGCGGGTCCTGACCCAGCTGGATATCGTCGATTATTCGCTGCCCATGGCCATGCGTTGCAATGACACGCCGGTACAGGCACTGATGCCATTTGAATCTGGCCTGGCCTGTGTCACTGATGCCGGACGTTTATTGCAGTTCAGTGCCCTGGCTTTGGCACTGAGACCGCAGCCGGAGGTGTAGCCATGTCGAATGCTAGCGCCTGGCTGCTGGATGTGGGGGATGGGCAACGGGTTGCCATCGGTCAGCGCGAGCTGATCCAGATTATTGACGCCCCCGACAGTTTCGACGTGCCGCTTGCACCCAGCCATATGCGCGAGGTGATTTTCTGGCAAAAACGGGTAGTGCCGGTCATGCAGTTGCCCCTGCGTCTGGGTGGGCAGGCTTGTACCAGCAACATCCTGGCCCTGGTGGCTTTTCATGATCAGCTCAGCAATACAGCCGGTCTGGGAGCCATCCATTTATCGGCACCGCCGGTGCGTGTGCTGGTGGATGATAGCCAGGCCAGCGAACTGGAAGACCAACATCCAGCCTGGCAGGAAATGGCGATTTCCTGCTTTGAACAACAGGGTAGCCGCATACCGGTATTGGACCTGAGCCGCATATTCGCCGGAACGGCCTAGGGTTATTCAGCGCAAGCCATGCCTGCGCATTTTATTCAGCAAACCTACGCGTGAAATACCCAACTGCCTGGCGGCATGTGTGTGATTGTGTTTGCTGTCTTCGAGCGCCGTCACGATCAGGCGTCTTTCCAGGCTGGCCACTTGCTCTTCCAGCAAACCTGCGACCTCATCTTGTGCCGGTGGCGACACTTCACCACAAGCCAGTGCCAGATCGTCTACTGCAATCTCAGGCTGATCACCGGCCAGCGCGGCTGCGGTTTGCAGGCAGTGTTGCAATTCCCTGACATTGCCAGGCCACTGACGTGAGCTCAGCCATTCCAGCGCGGTGGCGGTAAGGCGTTTCGGTGGTGAGTATCTGGCACAGATGGCTTGCGCGATGAGCGCAATATCCTCAGCCCGGTCGGCCAATGCCGAGGTGCGCATTTGTATGCCTTTGAGGCGATAGTACAGATCATCGCGAAAACTTTTTTCTTCCACCATGCTCGCAAGATCACGGTTGGTTGCTGCGACTATGCGCACATCGACATGCTGTTCTTCGCGCGCACCGACGGCAAAGAAGCTGCCGGACTGCAAAAACCGCAGTAATTTGACTTGCATGACCAGCGGCATTTCACCCATCTCATCCAGAAACAGGGTACCACCATCGGCGGCGGCAATCAGGCCGATGCGGTCACGGTCTGCACCAGTAAAGCTGCCCTTTCGATGACCAAACAATTCACTCTCGAATAATTCAGCAGGGATGGCACCGCAGTGTACGGCGATGAATGATTTGGCCGCCCGTTTGCCATGTGCATGCAGGGCACGTGCCACCAGTTCCTTGCCGGTACCGCTGGGGCCGGTCACCATGACAGGTACGTCGGTAGGCGCAATTCGCCTGACCAGTGAACGCAATTCGGCCAGTTCCTTGCTGATACCGATGAGCCCCATGGTATTGTCGTCCGGCAGGGCTTTGCCACGCCATTCTGCCAGCTCACGTTCCAGCCGGCGCTTGGTCATGGCCCTTTCCACCACTACGCGCAGGATGTCGGGGTCGAGTGGCTTGGGTAAAAAATCCCAGGCCCCCAGACTGATGGCGCGCAAGGCCAGCTCACGGTCGGCATGACCGGTCATTACCACCACCGGTACCGGGGCCAGCAGCGGTAGCAAGTTCAGGCCTTCATCCGGCGTGAATGTCGGCGGCAGTGCCAGGTCCAGCAAGACCAGGTCAAAGCTGTTGCAGGCCAGCAGTGCGTGTACCTGCTCAGCCGTCGCGGCAAGTTTGACGGTGTAGCCCAAACCAGCCAGCCAGTTACCGCACAGACGTTGAAAGGCTGGTTCATCATCCACCAGCAAGATACTTTGTATGCTCATGATGCAAGAGGTAAGCTGAGTTCAAAACAGCAGTTCCAGCCAGCATAAGCGACCAGGCTCACCGTGCCACCATGTGCTTCTGTCAGGCGGCGCACTATCGCCAGTCCCAGGCCGGTACCGCCTGGTCTGCGTGTCTTGAAGGGTTGAAATAAATCGGCCACCAGGTCGGGTGCCACACCCGGCCCGTTATCACACACACGCAAGCATGCCATACCGCTCGCAGGAATGGCATCTGCTTCTATGCGTATGCGTGGGTCGGGACGTCCGCGCAACATGGCCAGGGCATTATTCAGCAGATTTCCCAGGATTTGTTCAGCCCGGTTGCGGTCTATGCTGACCAGCAGGCTGGGGTCTACCGCCAGCTCTATCTGTACCTCAGCCGCCAGGGTGGTTTTTGCTTGTACAGCCAGCAGGCTGTTGAGCAATTCTGCCATGCTCACATCCTGGCAGTGCAGGCGTACTTCGCCCGAATAACTGAGCAGATCCTGAATCAGGTGATCAGCCCTTTCTATTTGTGTGCGAATTTCTGCGCGGGTGTCAGATGGGCAGGATACTGCCGCCATGCTGATGATATTCAGGGGATTGCGTAATTCGTGCGCCACCGTCGCTGCCAGCCCGCCCAGTTCCAGCAGGTGGGCTTGTTGCAGGCGTTGTTTTTCCTGTTCCGCATAACGCAACAACTGATCCAGCCGGCCTGCCGCCGCCACCAGCAGTTCGGCAAATACCGCACCCACTTTTTGCACGCTGGGCGTGGCGCCTTCCCAGCCAGACAAGGTGTAATTCCAGGCAGGCTGGTCTGGGGTATTGGCTGGGTCACGGTAACAATGTACGCAGGGCTGTCCAGGCAAGACGTTTGCTATTTGATTGCCGCTTGTGATCAGGACAGGCATGGGCTGTTGCAAATGGGTTTCCAGCAGCCTGGTGGCGATGCTGGTGAGTTGTTCCCAACTACCTGCGGCTTCCAGTTGCTGACGCCACTGTACGAGCACTTCAGCTTCCAGATGGGCACCCGGAAAGATCAGTTTTTCCATGATGCGGCGCGTCGGTCTTTCCATCGTCACCATGCTTAACAGCATGACCGTACCCAGCAACCACAGTTGCCACAGCGGGATAGCTGCCAGTGCTGTAATGCCGGTACGGGCGACCACACTCAGCAACAGGCTGACGATGGCAACCGTGATGACGCCCAGCGCCAGCCAGGCGAGCAGGCGATTGGCCCACAGATTGACTGCCATCAAGTCGTAACGCAGTATGCCAAACACCAGCAATACGGCGTAAAACGGCAGCAGGATCACACTGTAAGGAAAAATCGGAATTTGGAATGAGGCATTCAGAAACATCAGTGTCGATGCCGACCCCCACACACCAGACAGGCACAGCGCCATAATTTGCCGGCGCTTTTTAGGTGCTGCCCCCGGCCAGGCCAGTAACAGCACGACATATGCCCAGATACTCAAACCACTGACGAACAGCCCAGGTATCCAGCCCCAGGCAGGAAAAACATAATAGCGTTTGAATTCCAGCCAGGGTAATAACTGCCCCATGTCAAATACCGCGAGGGCAAGCACTATCGTGGCCGCGATGGCATACCAGATCAGCAACTGCCGCGTCCGCAAGTAACCCAGAAAGCTATACACAAAATGCAGGAAAAAGACGGCATTCAGCGGGCCAGTATTCACCAGCATTTTGCCAAACTGGCTCAGGCTGTCATCGCCAAGATTGATCGCCAGTTGTCCGCAGGCCCAAATACCTATCCAGATGCAGAACAGGGCAAGCGCCTTCATGCCCGGTTGCCGGCCTGCTTTTACCCACAGCCAGATAGCCAGCAAAGGGCTGATGCAGCCTTGCAGCGCAAGCGAGAAAAAATAAAGTCTATAGGCATCCATGGCTGATAGCTGTCAACAATCTTGATAGTCATTGGGGGCCAACTATATAGCAAACTTACAGCTGGTGTTGGGTCTTTGTATTAATTTCTTTAAGAAACAAGGGCTTACGAAAAATCTTCAGATGGCATGTCGCTTGCGAATACGGTATCAGGCAGCTCCTGCATTTCACATACCAGGTCTGCCGCATATATGAACCGTTTTTATCTATTGCGCCAGAAAGTCATCATGAACACACATACCAATTCCATCGTTCACTTTCCTATCCTGTCGCGCGCCAATCTGGTCAGGCTGAACCGCGTGCTGGCCTGGGCCATGCTGGCGACCCCTCTCATACAATTTTTTGTTCGCGCCGATATCGTCAATTGCCTGTTGCTGGATTTCGGCCTGCTGATCGCTCATGGAATATTGTCGCTGTATCTGTTTGGCATCCCCAAAGTCAAAAGAGAAAATTTTACTTTCAGCATGCATGTAATGGGTCTGCGCATGCCAGGTTTGAGTCCGCGCAATTTATTTTTGTTGACGGGCTATCGCATAGTCCTGGGACTGACTGCATTTTTTTCGTTTTTTGTTCCTGGGGGCTGGGTGCTGGCGCTGTTGCTCATTTACCCGCTTATCCGCATGCCGGCTTCGGTTGTCCAACATCTGCATGCAGCGATTGAGTGTGCATTTCAGCGTTGGGGTATCAGCAAATTTGATGTGGAATGGGTAGTAGTCGTCATCTACTTCTATTTCTTCATCGCCAATTTGTTGCGCGCTTAAGCGGGAGAGCACGCATGACTACCTTCAGCCTGCATCACCCCGCGACTAGCGCCAGCGTTCGCGCTGCTAATCCACATCCAGTCACCCCGATAGCGCGAGCAGAATATGGCAACGGTCATCTCAATCGTCGTGAAGCCGGCTTACCCAGTCTGGGTAAACTGGGTGGCGACCTGCAGGCAGCAAGCAGGATGCAACGGGCGATATGGCCACTATTACCCTGGTTGACACTGGCCGCTTTTATGGCACTTTACATCCAGCAACTGTATGTGCTTTTGCCCTTGATTTTTCTGGTGCATTTTCTGGTGTCCGTCACCTTCACCCATGATGTACTGCATGGGGCCGCCGGATTCAAGCCACGCACTACAGAATGGGTATTGTTTGGCATGAGTCTGGTATTGCTGGAAAGCGGCCATGCCTTCCGCCAGGCACATCTGCATCATCACAGCCACTGCCTGGAAGAGGATGATTTTGAAGGCAGCCCTGCCCATATGAGTTTTCTGCAAGCCTTGGCAATTGGTCCGGTATATCTGGCTAAACACTGGCGGCATGCGTATGGGCTGGCCAAAAGCAGGCCGCAAAGGCGCTGGATGCTGGTTGAACTGGCTATTCCTGTTCTGTTCCTGATCATGGCTATCGCACTGTCTTCAAGGACGATGGCACCATTGATTTATTTTGTGTTCATGTGGCTGGGTAGCTGTCTGTACCCCATCACCACCGCGTGGTTGCCTCACTTCAGACCCAACAATGCGGTCCTGGGTCAGGCCAGGAGCTTGCGTGGCAAACTTATTCCTGCCCTGCTATGCAACCTGTCTTATCATCTTGAACACCATCTGTATCCGCAGGTGCCCAGCTACAATTTGCAACGTCTGGCAGGAAAGCTGGACCCTTACTTTGAGAAAATGGGTGTGTCGCTGTTGCATGTCGTGTAATTATTTTTTCGTTGCGGGCAAATTACTGGTCTGCGGGTAAAATGCAGCTACAGAACGCGTTTCAACTGATTTCAGCTTAATTTAAGTAAACCGGGTGAGACGCGCAAGCTGGACAGCATGAGTGGCTACCAGCGCTGCCAGCACTTAAAGGAAAAACCAGATGAATGCATCATTGCCGCAGCAAGTCAAAATCGTTGAAGTCGGTCCGCGTGATGGCTTGCAAAATGAAAAAGAAAGCATACCTGCTGACGTCAAGATCGCGCTGGTCAATCGCCTGACTGCAGCCGGTTTTGTGAATATAGAAGCCGCCTCTTTTGTGTCGCCAAAGTGGGTGCCGCAAATGGCGACATCGACAGAAGTCATGGCTGGCATCACGCGCAAGCCTGGCGTCATCTATTCTGTGCTGACACCGAATATGAAGGGCTTTGAAGCTGCGCTGGCCGCTGGTGCTGATGAAGTGGTGATTTTCAGTTCAGCTTCGGAAGCTTTTGCACAAAAAAATATCAATTGCTCGATTGCCGAATCGATAGAACGTTTCCGTGATGTGGCGCAGGCAGCAAAACAGCACAAGCTGCGTCTGCGTGGCAGTATCAGTTGTTCTTTCGGATGCCCTTATCAGGGTGAGGTGGCGGTAGATAGTGTGTCTGACGTGGTCAAACGCATGCGTGACCTGGGTTGCGATGAAATCGATATTGCCGACACCATCGGCGTCGGCACGGCCTGGCAGGTGCAGACTGTCATGCAGCGCGTAGCGGAAGATTTTCCTATCGCAGCCTTGTCCGGTCATTTCCATGACACCTATGGTCAGGCACTGGCAAATATCTATGCCAGTCTGGAAGTCGGGATTTCTATCTTCCATTCCTCCGTCGCCGGCCTTGGTGGCTGCCCGTATGCCAAAGGGGCCACCGGCAACGTGTCCACCGAAGACGTGTTGTTCCTCATGCAGGGCCTGGGCATACAAACCGGCATAGATTTGAATGCCGTGGTTGACGCCGGGCAATTCATTTCTGCACACCTGGGGCGCAAGGCAGTCAGCCGGGCTGGCAATGCACTGGCAGCGAAACGACTAGCGTAGTCAATCCATGGGAAGTGGCTAAAGAGGGAAGCGATATGTTTTGATCTTTCCTCCATTTTTGCTATAACTAAGCAGGAGGCCTAGCATCCTGCTTTTGCCTTGTCGCAACAATCCTTCCATTGCTGCCTCCTTTGAAATCACAGGAGGCCATCATGCGCCGTCGTCTTTATTTCATGCTTCCCACTATCCCTGCTGCCAGAGCCATACTCGATGAGTTATTACTGGCACGCATAGAGGAAAAATATATCCATTTCATGGCAAAAGACAGTTTGCCCCATGACATGCCGGAAGCCAATTTTTTGCAAAAAACCGATCTCATCCATGGCATGGAATTGGGTATGGTGATCGGTGCGGCTACCGGCTTGCTGGCGGGTAGTCTGCTATTGATTTTCCCGCCCGAAGGGCTGGAGATGCGCACCATCGCCTTATTGGTCGCAGGTTTGGGTGGTGCCGTATTTGGGTCCTGGGTGTCGGGCATGGCTGCTGCTGCCATACCCAATTCACGCCTGAAAGCTTTTACCGAAGAAATTGAAGCTGGGAAAGTCTTGCTGATCGTCGATGTGCCACTGAGCAAAGTGGTGCAGACCGAAGAAATGATGGCCACCAGGCATCCAGGTTTTCGTTATGGCGGGGTAGAGCCACATATTCCGGCTTTCCCCTGAAATGGATGTGCTGGAAGCTAGTGCAGCACTACACTAGTCCTGCACTAGCGTTTAACTGGTCAGGGTATAACTACGACACCGCGCCAAAAGGCTATAAAACCGGTTATTTCTTTAGCTGCGTCCTTGGGTGCCGGATAAGTCCAGGCGGCGTCGGTATTGGTGTGGCCGTCGACTATCACATCATAGTAACTGGCCGTGCCTTTCCAGCCGCAGACCGTGTGTTTTTCACTTTCGCGCAAATACTCCTGATGCACTCGGTGCATGGGAAAATATATATTGCCTTCAACCTTCACGATCTCGGTATCACTGGCCTCGGCGATGACGGTGTCTTTCCATTTTGCGATGGGCATGACGATTACTCCTCTTGGTCTTGCAGTGAACGGGCCAGGCGCAGGCCAGTCAGTTGCCAGCGCGCCGTTGCCGGGAAAAAATTGCGATAACTGTTACGACTATGCCCCGCAGGGGTAAAGGCAGAAGCGCCGCGCAAGACATATTGGTTGACCATGAACTTGCCATTGTATTCACCGACTGCACCAGCCGCTGGCATAAAGCCGGGGTAGGGGCTGTAACTGCTGCAAGTCCATTGCCAGCAAGAGTCAAATAACTGGCTCAACTGGCCTTCTGTTTCATGTAGGCTGGCGGCGTATTCCCATTCGGCTTCGGTCGGCAAACGTGCCCCGGCCCAGACCGCATAGGCACTGGCTTCGAAATACGACAGGTGACAGACAGGCTGTTGCAGTTGCAGGGGCTGCAGGCCATGCAGGCTAAATTCTTGCCAGCCTTGCGGATTTGCATGCCAGTACAGTGGATGCTGCAAGTTGTGCCGGCCTACCCAGTCCCAGCCTTCGGCCAGCCACAGCGCAGCTTGACGGTAAGCGCCATCTTCAATGAAGGCCAGGTATTCTGCATTGCTGATCAGGCGGGTAGCGAGCTGGAAGGGTTCCAGAAATTGACGGTGACGCGGGCTTTCATTATCAAAGCAAAAGCCTTTGCCCTGGTGACCTATTTCGCACAGGCAGGCATCATAATTCTGCCAGGTCAACACTGTACATGTCGCCGCAGAAGGTTGCAGGTCGGCGGGGCTGGCATACAGGGCAGGGTAAAGCGGATTACAGGACAGCAGGTGCTTGATATCTGTCAACATCAATTCTTGGTGTTGCTGTTCATGTTGCAGGCCCAGTTCCAGTAATTGAAAAAAATGCGGGTCTGTGACGCTGTCGCAACATCGGCGTATGCGTGCATCCACCTGCTGCCGGTAAGCCAGCACCATATCCAGCCCCGGCCGCGTCAGCAGGCCGCGCTGCGGGCGCGGATGTTTGTCGCCTATGCCGTTGTAATACGAATTGAACAGGACGCGGAAGTCTTGGTGAAAGGGCTGGAAATGCGCTTCAAACTGTTCCAGGATGAAGGTTTCAAAAAACCAGGTGGTATGTGCCAGATGCCATTTGATGGGGCTGGCATCAGGCATGGATTGGGCCGTGCAATCTTCTGCCGACAAGGGGGCCGCAATGCTGACCGAACGTTGACGTACCTGCTGCCAGCGATCAATGAGGTTTGCGTACTGCATGAGATGGTTCTCCTGGTGTTCAGGCAGCTTTGGCATAAATCACGGCAAACCACGCATTGGTATCGGTCCAGTGGCTGACATATGAAAAGCCTGCTTCCGTCAGCAAGTTCACAAAACTGTCTATGCTGTATTTATAACTGTTTTCGGTATGAATGTGTTCATCCTTGATGAAATTCCGGTATCCGCCTGGCCAACTGACGTGGATATTTTCCCTCGCCCGCAAATGCATTTCTATGCGTGATTTGGCGGTATTAAAAAATGCCTCATGTTGCCACTGGCGCACATCAAAATCGCTGTGCAGCAAATGATTGATATGGCGCAGCAAATTGAGATTGAAGGCTGCCGTTACACCCAGGGTATCGGCATAGGCATCATCCAGCAAGGCCTTGTCCTTGATCAGGTCAACCCCAATCAAAATGCCGCCATTGTCATCACAGGCTGCGCGCAAATGGCGCAAGAAAGCCAGTGCCTGGTGTGGTTCAAAATTGCCTATGGATGAGCCAGGGTAAAAAAACAGCCGCTTGTCATAGCGCACTTCTACTGGCAGTTGCCAGTCTTGCGACAAATCCAGCCCCAGCGCCGTCATTTCTATGTGTGGGAAGCGCTGTTGCAGACGCCGCACGGCATCTTGCAAATGATGGACGGAAATATCGATGGGCACATACTGGTTGGGATGCAAGACCGGGAACAGGCGGGCCGCCTTGGCGCAGTTGCCGGCACCCAGGTCTATCAGGCTGCCGCCAGAACCGATGACATGGGTCATGTCCGCCATATGTGTAGTAAAAATTTCTGCTTCAGTGCGGGTTGGATAATATTCTGGCAGTACGCAAATGGCTTCAAACAATACCGAACCGACCGCATCATAAAAATACTTGGGCGATGTGTGGGCAGCGTCGGCCAGCAGGCCGGTTTCCAGTTCATGAATAATGTGTACAGGTGTCGTGCGTTCTGCGCTTGCGGCGCTGTTCAAGCGGTTCGATTCGGGCATGGTCGTCGGGGCAATAAATTCAATCGGCAGACCGGATGGGCCTGTGCTTGATGCTTGGCAATGCCTTTTTCAATTCAGCGCTATTTATGCGGGGCTTGCCATAGAGTATGGTTGCGGACCCAAAGTGGTGCTTAGTGTACAACTTTTCGGATAAAAAATCCTGGAGGGGTATCGGGCTGAAAATACGGTAAATTCACAATAACAATATTGACGTCATTCCAGCGTGGTCTTGGCTGGAATCCAGGGGCGTTTGTTGCGTGGTACGACTGGTTTCCAGTCAGATTTATCAATCAATTCAAAATGCGACGTTTCACTGGCAATCTATCACTGGTCGAGGAATTTGATGTTGTCAGAAGATCGGTGGCATATCTGTTCGCTATCGTACATTCCAAGCGCCAGAAAATACTAATAGGATTTAGTCCGGCGCGTTATGAGGAACTACTGAAGCTTACCAGCGTCAAATGGGACTTTGACTGGAATTAATTTGGCTAAGGCTTCGCCAGTAGTTCGGGCTTTTTCAAGCATCCATCAACTCAAAATGAAACACCTTACTGACAATCTGCCACTTGCCATCGAGTTTGATCAGCGTTAAAAAATCGGTGAAGAATTTGTTTGCTATCGCACATTCCACGCGGGCGAAAGCTGTTACCGGGCCAGCCAGTTCTATGGAGACTATGCGGTCGCGACGTGTTTCGTTGCGGCTGGCGGGGGATGGGCGTTGATCAACTATAGGGAAGTAGTGCTGCATGTCCAGGTGTAGCAGATTGCCATCAGTGGCGCAGAAGTAATGGGCCTCGGGGTGGAATACCTGGGCCAGGATGCGGGTGTCGCTTTGATACAGGCCATCAAAATACTGGTGCAGGATGGTTATGATGTCGGGGTAGGCGGTGTCCATTTTTATTCCTTGAGTGTGACGACAAAAACCGGCTGTTGGTAGCCGGTTTTTTTATTGCTGACGATGTGCCGGTATCAGGTATCAGGTATCAGGTATCAGGTATCGGGTATCGGGTATCGGGTATCGGGTATCGGGTATCGGGTATCAGGTATCAGGTATCAGGTGGGCAGGCCCTCTGCTTTCAACGCTGCTTGCACATGTGGTCTGGCTTTGACGGTGGCGATGAAGTTTTGCAGATGTGCAAAGTCGCTGATATCCAGATTCACATGTTTGGCCCAGCCGCTGACGGTGAACAGATAGGCGTCAGCCACGGTGAAGGTATTGCCTGTCAGGTAGGTGCTAGCTTCCAGGCGGCTATTGACCCAGGCGAATTTCTTGCGCAGCAATCCTGCGATCAGGGTTTTACCTTCGGTATTCATGGCCGGGTTAAACAGCGGGGCGAAGGATTTGTGCAATTCCGAAGTGATGTAGTTCTGCCATTCCAGTACACGGTAACGTGCCATGCCAGAGGCCGGCAGCAAGTCGCGGTTTTCTGCGCGTTCAACGACGTATTGGGCAATGATGGAACCTTCCGTCAGTATCTGGCCATCGTCCAGTTCCATGGTCGGTACCTGGCCTTTGGGGTTGACGCTGTAAAAATCCCCACCATCCGCAGTTTTATGGGTAGAGGTATCGACTTTTTGTAGTTTGAAATCCAGACCTGCTTCACGCAGGATGATATGGGGAGACAAAGAGCAGGCGCCGGGTGAGAAATAGAGTTTCATTGTTTTCTTTCCATAAGAGTTGACATGCTGCCCTGTCGCTGCATAAGTGGACAAGCGGGCAAGGCATAGGCGCATACTATGCCAAGCCAAATAGTTGATAAACTAGGTAAAAGTTACTTTATAAATTACATGGTGTAATGTGAATCGACATTTTGCAGATGTGTTACTCGGCAGCATAGAGTTGTTTTGCCTGGCGGCCGAGCTGGAAAGCTTCAAGGATGCGGCGAATGCAGCCGGGCTGACGCCGGCAGCAGTCAGTCGTTCGATCGCCAGGCTGGAAGAACGCATAGGCGTGCGCCTTTTTGTGCGCACCACGCGGCAGTTGCGGCTGACCGAGGCGGGGCGTGCCTATTTTGTGCAATGTCGCCAAGCCCTGAATCAACTGGTGGAAGCCGAACGGGAAGTATCTGGCCAGCAGATACAACCTGCAGGTTTGGTGCGTATCAGCATGCCGACACCGTACGGGCATTACCGGGTATTGCCCCTGCTGGCAAAGTTTCGTCAGTTATATCCACTGGTCAGGCTGGATTTGCAATTGAGTAATCGCAATATTGACTTCACTGCTGATGGCTTTGACCTGGTGATACGTGGCCGCATTCCGCCAGATTCAGGCATGATTGCACGCAGGCTGGAAGACACAGAAATCGTGGTCTGTGCCACGCCAGAATATCTGCAGCGTGTTGGCGTACCGAAAAAGCTCGAAGATCTGGATCAGCATGAATGCCTGCAATTTGTCTTGCCCAGTGCCGGACAAAACATCGTCTGGATTTTCAGGCGGAATGGTGAAGACGTAGATTGGCCTACCAAGGGTAGCCTCACCTGTTCGGAAGACTTGCTGGGCATCATTACCCTGGCAAGACATGGCGCAGGTTTGTTGCAGGCATCGCGTTTCATGGTGGAACAGGATTTGCGTGCAGGGAAGCTGGTGGAGGTATTACAGGAATTCGGCGGGCGCACCCGGCCATTTTCTCTTATGTACCCGCGTGACCGGCATCTGCCTTTGCGGGTCAGGGTATTTATTGATTTTCTGATTGCGGAGTTGGCGCAGAATTAAGCTCAAGAATTAACCGCGCCTCACCATGCCAGCACCTGCTGTATCACCCAGGCCGCATCGTCCAGCGGCAAATCATGGCCTGCCGTGGGGTGCAGGTGCAGGGGGCTATGCCATTGCTCTGCCAGCCTGTGTGAACAGGCGACATTCACCAGGTGGTCATGCTCACCCGCCAGCAAAAGCAGCGGCACTTTGCCAGTGTAGGGTGGCGCACGAAAACGCATGGCGGCCAGTAGTTGTCGCAGGATATTGCCAACGCTGATGGGATTTTCCTGCGCATAGGCAATCCAGCGCGCCACGATCTCTTTGCCCTGTTCTTTGGTATGCAGATTGCTGGTGATACGCAAGATCAATTGCTCGCGCTGCCTGCGCGAACCGAATAACATGGTGGCGATCAGTGCCGGGTAATTTCCCGGTCTCAGCCGGTGGTAAATGGGATTGTGCGGTGCTACACTGGTATTGATCAGCACCATGCGCTGCAAGTCATCCGGATATTGGTTTGCCCAGGCCAGCGCCACCATGGCACCTAATGAAACTGCCAGTACCTGCACTGGCTCGCGTATGGCTTGGGTTTGTAATTGCTGATGGCAGTAATTGGCCATGGCTTCCACAGTCGTCAGGCTGGCTTGCGCATGCAATTCTCCATTGCCGGGAAAGTCCAGGCAGAGCAGACGGTCAGCGCTGACTGCTTGCTGGAAGCGCGCAGGAAAATCGCCCCAATGCCTGCTCTCGCGCATCAGCCCACGCAATAACACCCAGGTCGTCATGGCCTGTACCAGCGCGCCACGGCACGCTCTTGCAGGCGTAGACGGGTTGGGCCTTTGGCCAGCCATTGCGCGTGGCTGGAAGTCGCCCGCATCAGGAAATCCAGCCAGGAACTATGCCGTCGTAAGACGCGGCTCAGCCGGTGCTGTGCCACCGGGTTGAACATGCCATGTCGTGAAAATAACTGGCGCGGGTTTTTCTTTACCCATAACCATGATCCCATTTCCAGCGTCAGCGGTAAAAAGGTCTTGTTGCTGTCTTGCTGCGCCTGCAGGTACAGATAATCCCAGACATCGCCATGGGTGCGGTATTGCAGGCTTTGTGGCTCGAACAGGTAAGAATGATTGGGATGGGTTTGCTCAAATAATTCTTCCAGCGCCAGGATGTCGGCCAGATGCTCTATGGGGTGCACGCTGTGCGCATGCGGGAACCAGACACGGTCACGCAGGCCAAAGCCGGAATGGCAATCAATCGCCATGCTGAAAGGGCGCGACAGCAATTCTTGTTGTACCGTGTGGCACAAGGCCAGGTTTTCTGCTTCCATATCTGCACCGGCCGCGCCGCGATACCAGGGCAGGCGTGGGCTATAGCGATGGCCACCCAGCAGGAAGGGTACCTTGTCTTGCGCGTCCACCGGGGCGTTGCGCATCAGGTCGACCCCGCTGGGGTTGCAGCGGGTAGATTGCCACATGCCACCGGGATTAATCAGTGGCATGAACACCAGGCGCACATCCTGCAACATATGTTGCAGGCTTTTGTCCCAGGACAGGCGTGTCAGCAGAGCCCGCAAAAAAGACAGCAAGACTTGCGTACCTATACGTTCCAAGCCATGGATGCCACCAAAAAAACCAATCGCGGGCAAACTGGTATCGGGATTGCCAAGCGCCAGTTTATACACAGGGAATTGCTTGTGCCTGACCGCAACTTCGCACAAGACCTCTACCTCCAGCTGTCCGCGGCCAAGGGCGATAATGCGTTCCAGTTCATTCAATTCAGGCAGGGCAGGCATGAGCAAGTGCTTAAAGTTAACCACGCCATGCTAGAGGAGCTGTACGCAGAATGCAAGAAGGATGCAGCGTCTGGTATGAATTGGTCATTTATGACCAACAGATGACAGGCTTTTCAAAGAAGCTTTACGCAACTGACCACACAGCAGTTTTCAGACATAGCTGGTAATTTTCAGTATTGCCGATATAGTCTGCTTTACCATCGATCATGATGATTTGTTTGCCGCCAGACAAAAAAATCTTGTCATCTTTGAGCCTTGCCTTGTGATGGCTGATAAAACCCGGGCCTTTACCTGAGGTATTGAATTGCTGGATTTTTAGTGATTTTGTATCCAGTTTATAGACGGGGGTATGTCCGGCAATTCTTGTGTCCTGGTAGCCCAATCTGCCGATAATGTAAATGTCATCATCAACCAAGGTCGCTGTATGGAAGTCCGTGGGTGGAAAGATTTCCGTTGTATAGCTGTAGATATTGATGTCACCGTTCTTTTCGAACACGATTACGTCGTTATAAATGCAAAAATCAGGATCGTAGAAATCTTCGTGCTCGCCGCCAATTTCTATGATGCGGCCGTCTGGCAAGATGGTCGTTGTCCGGCCATAGCGTTCATAACACCAAATGATGTTGCCATCGTGGCTGCCATCATCATGAAACATTTCACTCGCACGCCATGCAGATGCTCCTGAGCGTATCATCGCCAACCAGAATGGTTTATTGGTTTTGACCCCATTTGCAGCGCCGAATTCTCTGTATCTTCCAATGAGATAATCTTCTTTTGATACGACAGGCGAAGCATTGTGTTCAATTCCTAGCAAATTTGCATGCATTCTTGGGCTGATGTCGTTAATGTCTTCGCCGCATTTGACGAGTAGATCAACGATGTCCAAATTCTTTGCTACTTGAATTGCGCGATAAGGAATCTGACTTTCCTTTGAAACATCGGCACCTCTTTCGAGAAAGAATCTTACGCAGTCAGTCAGACCAAGTTCTGCCGCCAAGATTAATGGGGTGTTAAGGTAATTGTCAGTGGCTTCAATACTGAACCCCTCATCACACAACCATGTCAACATAAGTATTTGATTTGTCTGGACGGCATAATGCATCGCGTTTATTCCATCGAAACCTAAGGCTTGCCGATTTGCGCCAAGTTCAAACAATAGACGCGCTTTTTCAATATCGCCAAGCAGAGCAGCAACTAAAAATGGCGTGCGCGACAAGACGTCTACCGTCTCCAGATCGCCAGTTTCTTCAACTTTCTGTTTCAGGCTCGCAGTTGTTCCAAATGCGACTTCTTCCATGACATCTGTCCATTTAAGCTGACATCCAGTAGCACCCGCATCCTGCAGCAATTTGACTACGTCAAAGCGACCATTGTAGAACGCCAAATTTAACGCTGATTCTCCACATTCGGCGATGTGATCAAGACCTGCCTCTTGAGCTATCATCTGCTTTACTTCTTCGTATAGGCTGGCACTGTTGTTACGTATGGTCTGTAGCAGGGCCGGAGTTTTCATTTTCTCTGATCGTCGCATAGATACGCACTGGTGCAAGAGACGGACATTAACAAGATTGATACATTCATTTTATGTATTAAAGGGAACTTTTCATTTCAGAGCACATCTCTTCATAAAAGCCAAGATGGAAATGAAGGTATGTCGTTAAAAACAAGATTAACACACGCTTCAAGTGCGTTAATCAATACAGGAGTTTGTTTTGTCAAATAATTTGCATCACATCGCCGCTGATGATGAGGCCTATTGGTCAGATATCCGTTCGCAATACACCGTCTCACCAGATTTTATCAATCTGGAAAACGGCTACTTTGGTGTGCAGGCGCAGCTTGTGTTTGAGGCTTTCCAGCGCTATCAGGCGCAGGTGAATGCCGAGACTTCGTATTTCTTGCGGGTGCGTTACGCGCCCCTGTTTGTGCAAGTCATGCAGGCGCTCAAGGATTTTTGCGGTGTAGATGAAGGGGAACTGGTACTGACGCGTAATCTGATTGAGGGCATGAATATCCTGCTGCAGGGTTATCCTTTGCAGGCCGGTGATGAAGTCATACTCGCCACGCATGATTACGACCACGTCATTGATACCTTAATGATGCTGGAGAAACGCAAGCAGATACAACTACGGCATTTGCAATTGCCATTCGACCCTGCCAGTGATGAAGACATTGTGGCCTGCTACGAGCAGGCGATTACGTCCAAAACCAAACTGATACTGGTCACCCACATCGTACACAGGACAGGGCAAATCATGCCGGTTGCCAAGATCACTGCCATGGCCAGACGCCATGGAGTGGATGTCATGGTGGATGCGGCGCATTCGTTTGCCCATCTGAACTACCGCATGACAGAGCTGGGTGCCGACTTTGTCGCGGTGAATTTGCATAAATGGCTGGGCGTGCCACTGGGGGTAGGCATGCTGTACATACGCAAACACAGGGTGGCGGATATTGCGCCGCTGTTTGGCAATGTCAAGTTTGCCGACAATGAAATCTTTAAATTCACGCAAGTGGGTACGGTGCCGCCAGCGAATGTGTTGACGGTGCTCGATGCGTTGAAGTTCCATGAATCCATAGGTTCAGCCAACAAGGAAGGACGCTTGCGCTACCTGACCCAATACTGGGTGAACCAGGTGCGTGGCTTGCCTGATGTGCGCATCATGACACCGACTGACCCGCAACGTTCGTGTGCCATTGCCGGTTTTGGCATCGTCGGCAATTCTGGTCATGCCATCGTTGATTACCTGATGCGCGAGCACAAGATATTCACCGTCACGCGTGATCTGGATGGGCATGACATCGTCAGGGTGACGCCGCATCTGTACACCAGTCTGGACGACCTGGATAAACTGGTAGCTGCCATAAAGCAATTGACACAAGCTTGAGGTATTCGCAGATACGGCAGAAATAATTTCCAGTTTACAGGATTTATTTATCCTATATAATGGAAATTATGGATATCAATACAATTATTGCCCGCAGGGTGCGTGAGTTACGCGATCAACAAAAGCTGTCGCTGGATGCGTTGGCCAAGCGCAGTGGCGTCAGCCGTTCGAATATTTCTCTGATAGAACGCGCAGAAAGCAGCCCGACGGCAGCAGCGCTGGACAAGCTGGCCGTGGGGCTGGGGGTATCGCTGGCTTCACTGTTTGAAGACAGTACACCAGCAGCCGTGGCATCACCAGTCTCGCGCCTGGCTGAGCAGGTTTGCTGGACTGATCCTGCATCCGGCTATATGCGTCGCAATCTCTCACCTGGCCTGCCTGCGCCCATACAACTGGTGGAAGTTGAATTCCCGGCAGGCCAAACCGTGCGCTATGACAGTTTTCATCGTGATGTGGATATCCAGCAGCAAGTCTGGATACTGGCAGGTGAAATGCGTATTCATGTGGGTGAACAAGCCTGGGATTTGCATACCGGCGATTGCCTGTCCATGAAACTGGATCAACCCATTACTTTTCATAATCCCGGCGTTGCCCTGGCACGCTATCTGGTGGCGCTTTGCAAGGAGTAAATGATGACTGATCAAGTACGCATACACATTCTTGATGCAGGGCAAGCCTTAGCCAGTGTGCCGGCCCTGGCGGATGTATTGACAGACTGCGTTGCCGGTGGTGCATCCGTCAGCTTCATGTGGCCCTTGCCACGCGAACGCGCGCTGCAATTCTGGCAAGGCGTTGCAGAGGGTGTTGCCCGCAAGGAGCGCGTCTTGCTGGTCGCCAGGGATGATAACGGCGACATCATAGGCACGGTACAATTGATCACCGCCATGCCAGACAACCAGCCACACCGGGCCGATGTCGCCAAGATGCTGGTGCACAGGAAGGCGCGTCGCCGAGGTGTTGCGCAAGCACTGATGGCGGCAGTTGAAAAAACCGCCAGAGCCGAAGGCAAGACCGTGCTAGTGCTGGATACAGTCACGGGTGGCGATGCCGAACGCCTGTATGAACGTGCTGGCTGGCAGAAAGTGGGCGTGGTACCCAACTATGCCCTGATGCCTGATGGCGAATTTTGCGGAACGAGCTTCTTTCATAAACAAATTTAGCGGAGTAAGCCAGTATGCTCAGTATGCGTATTGCAGTGATTTCAGATATACACGGCAATCTGGCAGCGCTGGAAGCGGTGACTGCCGATCTGCGTCTGCGTGGGGTTGATCAGGTAGTCAATCTGGGTGACAGCCTGTCTGGCCCCTTGCTGCCAAAAGAAACGGCAGACTTCCTGATGGCACAAGCTGGCTGGATACATCTGGCTGGCAATCATGAAAGACAAATTCTGGAATTGAATGAGCGTTCAGGTGCCGGCGATGTGTATGCACATCAGCAAATCACGACAGCGCAAAGGGACTGGATAACAAGTCTGAAACCGGTGCTGCGCCTGACTGAAGAAGTCTTGCTCTGCCACGGTACACCGGACAGCGATACCACCACCTTGCTGCAAGTGGCAGACAGGAATGCCACAGCACAGGAAGTGAAAGACCGGCTGGGGCAACAAACTGCAGCCGTGATAGCCTGTGGCCATAGCCATGTCGCCCGCACTGTGCGCACTATTGCGGGCCAACTGATCGTCAATCCCGGCAGCGTTGGTCATCCCGCCTATGAATATGATTACCCTTACCCGCATGTGATTGAATCCGGCTCACCAGATGCACGTTATGCCATCGTCGAAAAGATGTCGCACGGCTGGACCGCCAGTTTGATCAATGTTCCTTATGCGTATCAGCAAATGGTAGATTTTGCGGCCTCGCGTGGACGTGAAGATTGGGTCAGGGCTTTGCGTAGTGGCTACATGAATGGATAATATGAAAAAACAAGACGCGGCTCTGATCATCATCGACATGCAGCGTGGCATGGCAGATCCCAAAGCCGGGCGCAGGAATAATCCAGATGCAGAAGACAAGATACGCCAGTTGCTGGCGGCATGGCGCGCAGCAGGCAAACCGATAGTGCATGTCCGGCACATGTCGCGCTCACCCGCTTCGCTATTCTGGCCAGGGCAGCCTGGCAATGAATTTCAGGATAGTTTCGTGCCATTGTCCAGCGAACATGTGGTCGAAAAAAACGTTACCGATGCCTTCGTCCATACAGGTCTGGAACGCTGGCTGCACGTGCGTGGCATCAAAGACCTGGTGATAGTCGGTGTCAGCACCAATAATTCAGTTGAGGCCACTGCCCGCAGTGCGGGTAACCTGGGCTTTACCACTACGGTAGTCGCTGATGCCTGCTTCAGTTTTGACAGACTGGATTTGCATGGTAAGCCACAGACTGCAGAAGAAGTACATATACACGCACTCAGCAATCTTCAGGGGGAATATGCGACGGTGCTTGATGCCGTGACGCTGCTGGGCTAAAGACATCTCCCTCGACATAGTTAGTGACATATTCAGTGACATATTCAGTGACGTATTCGGCGGCATATTCACAGATTAGCAGCGGTAATTTCCTTAAAAGATTACCGCTTCCGTCATCTATCCTAAAACCAAAAAATTTCATAGAATGCCCATCACTGCCGCACGGGTTTGCGGTTTATTTTTACTCAATGGGAAAATCATCATGGCCATGGATGTCATAGACTACGAAATTTTTGGCGACGACATGCAATTCGTCGAAGTTGAACTTGACCCTGGCGAAGCGGCCATAGGTGAAGCCGGTACCATGTTTTACATGGAAGACGACATTGAGATGGAAACCGTCTTTGGCGACGGTTCTGCTGGCCAGACAGGTATCTTCGGCAAATTGCTGGGTGCCGGCAAGCGCCTGGTGACCGGCGAATCTCTGTTTACGACGGTCTTTATGAATGCTGGCAGGACCAAGAGGAAAGTTGCCTTTGGTGCTGCTTATCCCGGCAAAATCATTCCCATGCATCTGGATCAGATGGGCGGCACCCTGTTGTGCCAGAAAGACGCCTTCCTGTGTGCTGCCAAAGGGGTGTCGCTGGGCATTGCTTTTCAAAAGCGGCTGGGTGCAGGCTTTTTTGGTGGTGAAGGTTTCATCCTGCAAAAACTGGAAGGGGATGGTCTGGCCTTTATCCATGCTGGTGGTGCCATCATAGAAAAGACCTTGCATCCTGGCCAGACCCTGCGTGTGGACACAGGCTGTGTGGTGGCCTTTACCCAGGAAGTGGACTTCGATATCAAGTATGTCGGCGGCGTCAAGACCGCCCTGTTCGGTGGTGAAGGGATATTCTTTGCCCATTTGCGCGGCCCCGGCAAGGTCTGGCTGCAATCGCTGCCGCTGGCCCGCCTGGCAAACCGCATAGTCGGCGCATCGAAAATCGGTGGCAGCAAAGGAGGCGAACAAGGTTCGGTACTTGGTGGGCTGAGTAATATTTTTGAAGATGAATAAGGAAGATAAATAAGTAAGCGGGCGTGCTGGTATGATTACTTGCCAGTACCGCCCTTAGCTTTCTGTACGGTGTTGACATCGCTCTGTATTTCTTGTCCCAGCCGCCAGGGCAAGCTTGGATATCAACACATTTGTGCCTCATCTCTGCATCAATATCCCAACACATCGGCGGGATGGTGTTTCTCTGCTGACTTCGTCGCCTTATATCGCTACCTCATTCAAGCTAATTTCAATCAAGCTTATTCCAGCAAACACGCTGGCTATTTTTTAGCAGCGCTGGGCCACGGTTATTGGCTTCGTTTTTCCACGCGCTCTTCGATCACTGGCGCACAGCCGGACATGATTGCCATCCTTTGCAAGGACGGGTTCCGGTTTTATCCCCTGTGTTAGTCAGCGTACAGAAGAATTTTCAAGCCTTGTATAAATTACGTCTACTTTAATCAATGGCTCTATGTCATTTGAAGTGGCATACATGGCCTCGTTGAAAGAAGCGCAGCAGTCTTTTTCGACAGAAACAATTAAACAGGAGTTTCATGATGAATTCAGATCAGATCAAAGGCGTGGCAAAAAAAGTGGCAGGTAAAGTTCAGCAGGAAGGTGGCAAGCTTGCTGGAAGCAAGAAACAGCAAGCCAAGGGCGCTGCCAAGCAAGTAGAGGGTAGCATGCAAGAAGCCCTGGGCAATATCAAGGAAGTATTCAAAACAGGTCAACAGCATTGAGCATCTGACACTTTGGGCTTGTGCAACCAGGTTGATGCAGAGCCCTGAAATTCCTTGTGATTCCTTGCACTTCCTTGCAAATTCCGGCAGTACTACTAAAGTCGCCAATTCAACAACATCCCAATAATTCAGACAGGTGGACAAGAGCGATGGACGTGCCTATACCAACTATTCCCCCTGAAACGGACGACAGCGACGCTGGTGCCGTGATGAATGATGTGAAAGCAGTGGCCCTTGCTGACACCCAGACGCAAGTATTCCCCGGTGTACATGTCAACGCCCGCGGTGTGGCCTTGACCATACTGGCAACTGTCGCCTTCTTCTTTGCCCTGAGCGCAGCGCAGCGGTTTTTCATCCCCCTGGTCTTTGGTATCCTGGTGGCCTACACGCTGTCTCCTCTGGTCGATACCTTGCAAGGTTGGCGCTTGCCACGTGTGATCGCTACCACTGTGGTCATGATCAGCATGTTGACTATCATAGGCACGCAGATCAATTCATTGCATACGGAATTTGATGCCATTCTTGATCAGTTGCCGATAGCGACCCGCAAGTTTTCCAGTGAAATGAGCAAGCTGCAAATCGGTCAGAGTGGTCTGATGCAAAAAATGCAGACGGCAGCTACTGAAATAGAAAAGGCTACCAGCCAGGCGACAACCGGTGTGCAGCCCAACGTGAAGAAAGCGGTGGTCACTGAAACACCTGTGCTGAAATTGCGCGAATTGCTTCTGGCAGGGTCACTGGGCATCATGGATTTGCTGGGCCAGGCAATCATGACGCTGTTTCTTATTTTTTTCCTGCTGTTATCCGGTGACAAGTTCAAGCGAAAACTGGTCAAGATTACCGGTCCCTCGCTGACACAGAAGCGCATTACCGTACAAATCCTGAGCAAGATCAATACCTCGGTACAGCAATATATGTTCATGTTATTGATCACCAACGGTTTGCTGGCATTACTCAGCTGGATCGCATTTCATTTCATGGGGCTGGAAAATGCAGGTGCCTGGGCGCTGACTAGCGGCCTGTTGCATATCATTCCCTATTTTGGATCGCTATTGATGGCCCTGGCAGTCTGTCTGATTGCCTATGTACAGTTCGGTACTATCTCCATGGCTTTGCTGGTGGCGGGTATCTCGATCGCGATTGCGGCGCTGGTGGGGACGGTGGTCACCACCTGGATGACAGGGCGCATTACCCGCATGAATGCTGCAGCCGTCTTTATCTCACTCTTGTTCTGGGGCTGGTTGTGGGGTGCCTGGGGCTTGTTGCTGGGTGTGCCGATTATCGTGATCGTGAAAGTCATATCCGAACATATCGATGGCATGCAAACCGTGGCTGAATTATTGAGCGAATAAGCAGGCATGGGCCTGGCAAATTAAAGTCATTCCCCGAAGGGAATGACTATCCGGCTTTTCGGGCCTGAATTACATAACACCCGCATCACATCCGCATCACGCTCATGCAACACTTATGCAACGCGCATTGACAGAGCTTAGCTGCGGTACACGTAATTGTTTTTTACATATACACGATTGCCGACACGCAGGTCGGCGATATTGTCCTGTAACACGGTTTGATAGACACCGTTATCCAGGCGCACGCTGATCTGATAGGCCTCGCGTACCTGCTGGTTGCGGTTGTTCTTTTCTATGTTATTGCCGACGACCGCACCGCCAACGACACCGGCTGCAGTGGCGAGGGTATTACCCGTACCACCCCCAACCTGATTACCCAAAATCCCACCAACAATACCGCCGACGATGGCACCGGCACCAGGTCCTTTACTCTCATTCGACACTTGCACGGTTTGTATCGATTCAATTACACCGTAGCTACTGTAAGCCGTCTCTGAGACGGGATAGGCGCTTGCTGTTGTGGGGGAACTGCTGCATGCACACAGCAGGGCAGATGCGGCAATAGTGACGGCGATAGTAGTTTGTTTGCAGATATTCATGATCATTCTCCTCTGTTGTTGACGTGAAAAATCATAGCTTCCGGTGATGTGGCAATCGGTGCGATAACGCACTTTGGCATTGACGAATGTTTGATGCGGATCAAGTGCGGCTTCCCTCTTGTAGGACTACTCCCACATAGCACAGCGTGCTCAGCGTACAAGCGCTTGCCGGACTGTCCGATGCCTGTTTCAAGGATAAAGAACTAAAGTGTAATCAGTCGGAAAGATATCGGGCCAAGTTCAAGAAATAGCTGATGTCTGTATCGAAAAAAAGTAATGCTGTGTATTTGACGACTATGACAGGCAAGGCGTGACATAGAATGTCTTTGAAAAGAGGAGCAACAATGAATAGCACGCAAACACGGGTTTCAATGACCGCGCATCCAGCGCTGACTTCTGGCGGGACGCTACATCGCAGATATTCAGTTGACTACACACCTGCAGTGACAGCAAGAACAGGTCTGGACCTGCTTGACGACACGATGCAAAATGATATTCTGGCAGCGCTGCCTGAAGATGAAATTGCATTCCTCATGCCACACTTGGAACTGGTCGATCTACCTTTTGACAAAGAACTTTACGAGTATGGTGACAAATTGTCCCATGTGTATTTCCCGGCTACCGCTGTGGTTGCCCTGCTATACGTGCTGGCAGATGGAGATGTCACTGAAATTGGCGTGACCGGGCATGAAGGCATGCTTGGTATCTCTGTGTTGATGGGCGAGCGCGCACTGGGTAACGCCATGGTGCAATGTGCTGGCAGTGCCTATAAATTGAAGGCCTCGGTATTGAAGGAAGCGTATGCCAGGGGCGGGAAGTTGCAGCAAATACTGATGCGCTACACCCAAGCTTTGTTTGCGCAAATGGCACAAAACTCGGTATGCGGACGTCACTATTCCATCGACCAGCAATTGTCGCGCTGGTTGCTCGACAGACTGGATCGCCTGTACAGCAATGAATTGAAAGTGACCCAGGAAATGATTGCCAACATGCTGGGTGTGCGTCGTGAAAGCGTTACCGAAGCCGCTGGGAAATTGCAGCTGGAAGGCCTGATCCAGTACAAGCGCGGCAATATCACCGTGCTGGATCGTGAAGGACTGGAAATGCATGCGGGTGAGTGTTATCGCGTGTCCAGGCAGGAATTTGACCAGATACTGTCCACCGGCATACTGCGTTAACCATGTAGGCAGGCTGACAGGCCGGCAAGTCAATGCAAGGAAAACCCCCGCTGATGACCGCGGGGGTTTTTTATGTTTTAAAAGGGATGAAGGTTTCCGTTACCGTACCACGGTTGTTCGGGCCGGATTTAACAGAAAAGCTGCCACCCAACAGCAAGGCACGTTCACGCATGCCCAATATGCCGTGGGTCTTGGGTTTGCTGATGGCATCTGTCGGTATGCCTATGCCATTGTCAAGAACCTGCAGCCACAAGCCTTGTTCCGTGCGTTTCAGGCTGATCTTGACTTCGGTGGCCTGTGCATACTTGATGACATTGTTCAGTGATTCCTGGGTAATGCGGAACAGGGCAATTGACCAGGCAGGATCGATGGTGTCGAAATCTTCCGTAATGTCAGCCACATACGATAAACCGGCAATTGCCGTGACCTCTTCACAATAGTGTTGTATCGAGGCAGACAGGCCAAGATTATCCAGCATGCTGGGACGTAAGTCTTCTATGATGCGTCGCTTCAGATCGACGGTATCCAGCAAGGCACGCTTGGTTCTTTGCAATTGCTTTGCCAGCTCAGGTTCTTTGTCCTTGAGTTTTTCAGTGACGACAGAGATATCCATGCTGATCGCAGTTAAATTTGACCCCATTTCATCATGCAGCTCACGGGCCAGTTTGGCTTTCTCTTTTTCCGAGACATTTAACAAGTGATGCGACAAGACTGATAATTGCTCAGTGCGTTTTAATACCGTACTTTCCAGGTTATCGTTGGCTATCTTCAGCGCGTTTTCTATGCCACGTTGTTTGTAGAAACTGCGATAGATCAGACGGTAAAACAAAATCAGGACCAGTAGCGCAATGGAATTGGTTGCAGTACCAAAGAACAGGGCATCCTTGTATTCTGCGTACGAAACCTGCCGCCTGGTTGCCAGTACCTCGTTTTCTTCCTTTTCCATGATGATATCAAGCAGTCGGATTTCATCCATGACTTCCCGGCCATCACCGACCTTTGCCAGCTCCATGATACCGGTCAGGCCAAACTCTCTGTACGTTGAAATACCATGTTCAAACACCCTGGCTTTGCTGTCATAGAGCCTGCGCAATTCAGCCAGATTTTTGACCTGAGCAGGATTATCTTGCAATAATTTTTCCAGTTCCCTGAAGTCACTTTCCAGCTTGCTACGGGCTATTTCCCAGGGGCGAATATAGACTTCATTGCCAGACATGAAATAGCCGCGCAGGCTGCTTTCAGAGTCCATGATCAGCAGGTTGATATTTTTGAGTTTGTCTTTGACACTCCAGTTATGTTCCACCCAGTCATTGTTGGCCTTGAGTTTTTCCAGATTCTGGTAAGCAGAATAGGCATTGCCAATCAAAATGAAGAGGCAGATCATGAACAGAAACGTGATGTACAGAGGTATCGACGTGGACGGGGTTTTTTTCAAGAAAATTTCCTCACGAGGCGGCTGAAATACGTAGGCAATTACTGCTGGAAATTAAACCAGCCATGCAGTTTTTCATGTGTTTTTTCTTTCAGCCTGGCAAATGTGGCTTGTGTTCCGATTACGAAAACAATACCTCAATTGATAAACAATGTGTCGATAATTTTGGAGAGATTGTCTCTGGCCCGGGAAAACGCGAGAAGTAGGTTTTCTCCTACAAACTATTCCGCGAAAGCTTATTGCTAATCAACAGCAGTCTACTTAAAATGAATTGCATTGACACCTGATGACCGATACCGATGGTCTTATTACAGCAAGTTTCAGTTTCCACTCGTTTGGAACAAAATGGAAGACAAGAAAAAATTGAAAGTATTTTTAATTGAAGATGCGCAAAGAATTCGTTCAGTGCTGATTGAGGTTTTGCAGCAGACTGACAATGTAGAAGTCATCGGTTTCGCAGAAAGTGAAGAAGATGCCTTGAGTCAGCTGCGCTCTATTGAATGGGACGTCGCCATTGTTGACATAGGCTTGCGTGAAGGCAGTGGCCTGGCCGTGCTGTCCGGTCTGAAAAATGATGGTCGCCTGTATGGATCACGCCTGGTATTTACCAGCAACCCCAGCAATGCCTTAAAAGTCCGCACCATGTCACTGGGAGCAGAGGGCTTTTTTGACAAATCCCGCGAAATGGATAATCTGGTTAATCATATCCAGGCCCTGGCTCACTAACTTCTGCTGTTTTAACTGTTTATTTTATCTACGCGACAACATATCCGTGATTTGCTTATTCAAGCAAATTATTCTTCATCGCGTAATACGTCAGATCGCTGTTTGATTGCAGATTCATTTTTTCCATCACGCGGGTACGATAGGTGCTGATGGTTTTCACGCTGAGCGACAGGGTCACGGCAATATCGGAAACGCATTCACCTTTGGCGAGTCTTAAAAATACCTGGAATTCACGATCAGAGAGTTCGGTATGCATGGCAGTGTCTGCGTGCCGGTCAAAGCCCTGAGCCAGGATCTCTCCTACGTCTGCACTCACATAACGACGGCCGGTCGATACCGTACGGACGGCCTTGATGAGCTCCTCTGCATCACATTCCTTGTTCAGATAGCCATTCGCACCCATACGCAAGAGATTTACCGCATATTGCTGCGCAGGATAACCACTGAGTATCAGGATCGGTAACTCTGGCTGCCCCTGTTTGATGGTACGCAAGGTGTCGATACCGCTTTGATCAGGCATGCTGATATCCAGCAGCATGACATCGCAAGCCTGTTTCCTGGCGATTTCAAGGGCTTCACGCCCGTTCGTGGCCTCGGCAACCACTTCGAAATCACTGACTCCTGAAAATATCTGCTTGAAACCGGCCCGCACAATTTGATGGTCGTCACAGACTGCAATACGGATCATTTTCTTCCTTCAAATGGGGAGTGCACAAAATCATGCCAGCTAATTCCTGTACGGCATCAGACAAAGCGGCATAAGTCATGCGTATACGCTGACAGCATAGCACTTTGATAAACTATGTGGGGAAGTGAGCATAGCAACGCGATATAGCTCATGGAAACTGGCAAGATATGTCATAAGCCTCCTTGCGCTGTAGCCCCTTTGCTTTCAGGGGATACAGCGACATGTGAGAGACGGATGAAGAGCGAATACACAGTCAAACGTGGGTCAACACGCCGTAGTGGACTGTAACAGTAGAAAACAGAGTGCCTTCCGCTTGCGCGACGACCATGGCTGCGTTGCAAATGCTCGCGATAGTTCACTATCGCTGTGCATAAGGGGTAACCTTGCCTTGCCCTGATCGCCGGGCAAGCGTCTTTCACTTCTGTTTCAACTGTTACAGTCCACTAGTGTTTTCGCATAAAGTTTATTTGGGTTCTATGTCTTTATTCACAGCCTGAGTGCTGCTTTTTGGTGGCAGGTTGCCGCCTTCACCTTCCCAGGTGCTTAACTCGGTTTTATGTAATTTCTTGGCGACGTGTTTTTCGCGATGCAGCGTCTTGCTGACAGCAGTCAGCAGCGCCAAACTGGCAAGACCGGCCGCAAGGAAGAGGTGTTTGGTAGCTATCATGTATTTCTCCAAAAAAATTAAATTGTTCAAAATGATCGGGGATCAGGACCCTGAAACCGAAGTAAGATTATTTTGCTGGCGTTTGATGCACTGCCGGATCACCTTTTGTGCATCACTGATGACGAGCTGGCATCTGGCATTGGTCAGCATCTGGTAGCCACTGGCACGAAGTTGCGGCTTGCCAAGCAGGCGGCCCAGGCTTACGCGCAATGCGCCATATAGAAAAAATACTCCACCTTTGAATAGACATGTATTCATTGCGATTTCTCCTGAAGATTGGTGCATCCTGCTATGTGGGTAAGTCAGAGTCCCTAAACCATAAGCCGTCAGCGTGCCGCTGTAACTGTTATTGACTTGCAATCAATACTAGCATCGGCCCCAGGCACTCCCATATAGGACATGGGCGTCCGCATTTGTAGGATTAGATGAAGTCAGCAGACGCCACCGTGCGGTAAATCACGCCAAGCAAGCGAATGAGGGAGTGAAATCCTTGATAAAGCGTTCATCAAAGGCTGGTAATGCAGCACTTTGCCTGAGCACATAGGGGGGCATGGATACCCGCGCCGGGATATCGTATGGGATGGCGCATGGGATCTAAATTCGCTTAACAGGGGTCTATCGTGTCACGTATGTTCTTCTATTGGTCGTATTTTATAATTTACACTATTTTTCAAAATGAATGACATGTTAAAAAATTACTGCTGCGGGCCTTGGTACTTTGTAGCCCACTGGGTTTGAGTGGCTGCGCTTTCTTCTATGATATGCAGCAAGACGTCGCCCAGCATCAGTGTGAAAAACGCATGGACTGGAATGAGCGCAAGACTTGTCTGCAACAAAATAAGACGACTTACGAGCAATATGAAAAACAGCGTGAAGATTTACGTTCCAAAGGCACGGAAAAGAAATAAGGCATCAGGCTTTGATGGCGCGCCAGATAAGCAAGCTAGCGGCGACGGCGCAGCCTGCAGCGACGCTGATGCCTGCAATCAATGCTGACGGTATGGCAGTCAGACAGAAAATGCCACAGGCGTATAGATTGTGCTTGTGTGCGGAGCGTACTGCTTCTGCACTGACATCTTCATGAATGAGTTTGCGTTTGATGGCGACGAAAAAATATAAAGCCTGTGACATCAAAATCAGGCCGACCACGGGCAGATACACGAGCAAGGCAGCCGGTGTATAAAACATGTAACGCCCAAACAAGGCAGCGGCAAAAGGGAAAAAACAGATCAGCGACAAAAACCCCAGGCTGCACAGCATCAGGGCACCATCAATTTCCTTTACCTTGGTTGCCAGTCTGTGGTGCCAGACCCAAAATAAGCCCAGCATGGCAAAACTGAGGAAATAGGCGATGATGATATACAGATGATGTTGCAGCGCATTCAGCAAGGCCGCACCATCACGTGGATTCTCCAGTTCTGGCACTTTGACTTCCAGCACCAGTATCGTCATGGCGATGGCAAATACACCGTCGATCAGGGCTTCCATCCTGTGTTTGTGGATACCGAATTGCATGCTCATCGCTGGTTTTCCTTATCAGTGGGAAAGTGTCAACGCAGAGTATCCACTTTCCTGATGATTTCTGGAATAGCCTTGGAAGGATTTGTTGCTAAGATCGTAAACAGGTTCTTACAGCGTCACACGTTGTATCAGGGACGCCTCGTTAAAGGTATCGCAGCAAATTTCACTCGAGGTGCGTGAGCGGTAATCATGGATGAATTGGTCAAAACTGCCGGTTTGTGAACTTTCCATTGTGGCTTGTTCTGCCAGCGATTGCTCCGCCATCCGGGTGTACAGGGCGAGTTGATCGGCAGCAGGGGGATGCGCGCGGAATTCGTCTGCCAGCAACTTGCTTTGTTGCAAGGCAAACTGGGTGAAAGAATTATTCGCGGCACGTATGGCGGCCAGCACTTTGGCGGACGGTGTCAGTTCAGGGTTTTGCAATTTTTCGCGCTGGACTTGCAGGGTCCTGGCGTGGCTGTCGTCACCACGCTGGGCGTCCAGCAGAGCGGCTACCGGTGTAATCTTCTCCAGCAATTCCCTGCTCCAGTCTTGCAGCGAGATGGCCTGGCCCTGGCGCGCCAACATCAGGCCTGGGCGACGGCCTTGCTTGACGGTGAGCGCGAAATTGTCGACATTTTCCTGGCCTTCGACCCGGTTCGTCAGCGGGCTGTCATCCAGCGCGCAGAACAGCAGGAAGGCGTCCAGGAAACGCGAGGTTTCCAGACTGATGCCTAGCGGGTCAAAGGGGTTAACATCCATGCAGCGCACTTCTATGTACTGCACACCGCGTGCACACAGCGCTTCGACCGGGCGTTCGCCGGTTTTGATGACGCGTTTTGGACGTATGGTGGCGTAAAACTCGTTTTCAATCTGTAGCACATTGGTATTGATCTGCACCCATTCACCATCTTGGCGCGTACCCATTTTTTCATAATCGGGGTAAGGTTGGCGTACCGCCAGCGACAGGCTGCGCATGTATTCCAGCAGGGTGTTGTAAGGAGGAACCAGGCCTGCCTGGGCGTTGTTCTGGTAACCCAGGTCGCTCATGCGCAGGCTGGTGGCATAGGGCAGGTACAGCGTGTCGTCCGACAGGGTTTCCAATTGGTGCGGGCGGCCGCCCAGGAAAGGCGTGGACAATGCTGGCGACGCACCAAACAGATACATCAGCAGCCAGCTATAGCGGTGGAAATTGCGGATCAGCGCAATGTAGTTTTCCGACTGCACATATTTGGATGTGCCAGGCGTCTGTTCTGCCTGCTGCAAGACCTTCCACAGATCTTCCGACAGCGAATAGTTGTAGTGGATACCGGCGATGCATTGCATGCTTTTTCCATAGCGCAATGCCAGTCCGCGTCGGTATACATGCTTGATCATACCTATGTGTGAATTGCCATACCAGGCAATCGGGATATCTTTTTCTTCTGGCAAGGTGCAGGGCATGGACTGATGCCATAGCATTTCATTGCCCATCACGGTGTAGGCAAAGCGGTGGATATTGTCCAGTTCTTCCAGCGCCGTGGCGATGTCAGGTTCTGCCGGGGTAATGAATTCCAGCAGGGATTCTGAATAATCGGTAGTAATTTGCGGATTGGTCAGCGCCGAACCCAGTGCCGGCGGATGCGGCGTCAACGCCAGCTTGCCATCGGCATGCACACGCAGGGTTTCCCGCTCTATACCGCGCAATCCCTTGGCAAGCAGAGGACGGTTTGCTTCACTGTCGAGTAGTGCCAGACGTCGGTTTAACAGAGTGCTCACGGTGTGTTCCTTCAAGATTCAGTTGTCTTTGCAATCACATTTGCAAAAAATATCGAGCAAGCATATCCGAAAAATGAAAATGGCATACGAGGCAGCTCAAATTTCAGATAGAAACTTTCTGAAGGGTAAAACAGTCTCATGTCTGGCATGATTTCATGCCCGGGAAATCCCGCGTTGCAACCCAATGCAGCCCATTTCAGCAATATGCAAAAAAATTTC
Source organism: Undibacterium sp. Di26W (assembly GCF_049340265.1). Taxonomy (NCBI): domain Bacteria; kingdom Pseudomonadati; phylum Pseudomonadota; class Betaproteobacteria; order Burkholderiales; family Oxalobacteraceae; genus Undibacterium; species Undibacterium sp. Di26W. Next base: position 91,361 of record NZ_JBMPOR010000011.1, on the reverse strand, counting down.
TTGTTTTGTTTGCATCGCTTTAGAATGTCCTATTCAGTCATCCTTACAGGAGTTGCTGTGTCCTTCAAAAAAATCTCTGTGCTCATGTCTGCCAGCGTACTTGGTCTTGCTACATCCGGGTCGGCGCAGGCTGCTGATCTGGCCCCTGCAGCAGCAGTTCCGCCCGTTGCCGCCAAAGTAGCGTGGCAGGAAACCCGTCATGGTGAAGTGGTGACCGATGACTACCGCTGGCTGCAGAAAAAAGAAAACCCGGACGTGATTTCCTATCTGAATGCAGAGAATGCCTATACCGAGGCCATGAGTACGGATATCAAGCCATTGGCGGAAAAACTGTATGGCGAAATCAAGGGCCGCATGAAGGAAGTCGATTTGTCCGTGCCCGTACGTCGCGGTAATTATTATTACTATTCGCGGACAGAGGCAGGCAAGCAATATCCCCTGTCTTGTCGCCGTCATGCCGATGCGGCCATGGCCTATGACGACAAGGCGGCTGAAGAAATCTTGCTGGACCAGAACGAGATGGCCAAGGGACTCAAGTTCTTTGCCGTTGGTGGCAGTCTGGTCAGTCCGGACGAGCAATTGCTGGCCTATGTGACAGACACCGTAGGCTATCGCCAATACCAGTTGCACATCAAGGATTTGAAAACCGGCCAGTTGCTGGCTGATACGGTGGAGCGTGTGACATCGCTGGCCTGGGCTGGCGACAACAAGACCCTGTTCTTTGTGCAGGAAGACCCGGTCACCAAACGGTCCGACCGCCTGTTCCGTATGGAGTTGGGCCAGGCACCGGTAGAAATCATGCGTGAAGCGGTGGAGCAGTTCTCACTGGCAGTGGGAACTACCCGTGATCGCCAATTCATTGTATTGACCAGCCATGCCACCGATACGGCAGAAGTCAGGTTGCTGCCAGCCGGTACACCGGGCGGCATATTCCATTCAGTGCTGGGGCGCGAAAAAGGCCATCGTTATAGCGTGGAACACCGCAACGGCGAGCTGTATATCACCACCAACAAGGATGCCAAGAATTTCCGCGTGGTGCGCGCGCCGCTGGCAACGCCGGACAGCAAGCACTGGCAGGAAGTGGTCAGGCATGATCCCGATGTGCTGGTGTCTGGTGCCGATGTCTTCAAGGATTTCTTGGTCGTCACTGAAAAGACCCAGGCCCTGAATCGTGCCCGCATCTATGATTTCAACAGCAGGCAATGGAAGACAGTCAAGTTTGATGACCCGGTGTATCTGGCAACAGGCGCTGGGACGCCGGAATTTTCTTCTACCCGCTTCCGCATGTCTTACCAGTCACCAGTGACCCCACCGACCGTGCTGGATGTCGATATGGCGACGGGGCAGCAGTATGTACTCAAGCAGCAGGAAATTGTCGGTGGTTACGATGCTGGCAAATATGAAAGCCGTCGCTTGTGGATGACAGCCAGGGATGGCGTCAAGGTGCCGCTGTGGGCCGTATATAAAAAAGGGGTGAAATTTGACGGCAGCGCGCCTTTGCTTTTGTATTCGTATGGCAGCTACGGTTATTCTACCGAGGCGACTTTTGCCATCAGCCGCCTAAGTCTGCTTGATCGTGGCGTCATCTATGTGCAGGCGCATATCCGTGGTGGCCGTGACATGGGTGAACACTGGCATGAAGATGGCATGCTGATGAAAAAGAAAAATACCTTTTATGATTTCATCGATAGCGCCGATTACCTGGTCAGGCAGAAATGGACCAGCCCGGACAGGCTCATCATCCAGGGTGGCAGTGCCGGTGGCTTGTTGATGGGGGCGGTGGTGAACATGCGTCCGGATTTGTTCCACGCCGTGCATGCCGCCGTGCCCTTTGTCGATGTGATGAACACCATGATGGATGCCAGCCTGCCTTTGACCACGGGTGAATACCTGGAATGGGGCAATCCGAATGAAAAGCCAGCGTATGACTATATGCGCAGCTATTCGCCCTATGACAATATCGCCCGCAAGGCTTACCCGGCTATGCTGGTGACCACCAGCCTGAACGATAGCCAGGTCATGTATTGGGAACCGGCCAAGTATGTCGCCAAGCTGCGTGACTACAAGACCGATAAAAATCCCCTGCTGCTGAAAATCAATATGGCAGCCGGCCATGGCGGTGCTTCTGGCCGTTATGATGCGATACGCGAAGGTGCTTTCAATTCAGCCTGGATGCTGTCGCAATGGGGTATTAAAGAGTAAAAACTGGATGTCCCCCGGGCTGCGTGTCGGGGGACTTTACAAAAAAAATCAGGAGTTGATTCCATGAACTTTGCTTACACCATTATCTATGTGCCCGATGTTGCCGCATCGCTGGCTTTCTTTGAAAAAGCCTTTGGTTTTGCCACCCGCTTTTTGCATGAATCCGGCATGTATGGCGAGTTGGACACTGGTGCCACGACACTGGCATTTGCCGCGCATGCCATGGGTGAAATGAATTATTCATGCGGTCATGTAGAGGCCCACAGCTCTGACCGGCCGCTGGGGATGGAAATCGCTTTTACCACGGCTGATGTGGCACAGGCCCATGCGCAGGCGATTGCTGCCGGTGCCAAAGAACTTGCTGCACCTGTGCAAAAGCCCTGGGGCCAGGTGGTGTCTTACCTGCGCTGCCCGGATGGCAGCCTGGTCGAACTGTGCACACCTATGGCGGGATGATGATGGGGGAATATCGCGGCCTGTTTTTGAGCAGGTGCAGGCGGTTCGCTGGCATGAAAAAATTCACAAACGAGCCCGTGTTACAGGCTCGTGTTATAGGTCTGTAGGTCTGTAGGTCTATAGATCTAAATCACAGACCCGCATTTATTCCCACGAAAAATACTTGTTTTTCAGCTTTATGACCGTCCCATCTTTTAGCAAGGTTTCATAGGCAGTTTTCCAGGCTTTTTCTTCTTGTTCATGCAAGCCCAGGGAACTGGCCAGATATAGCTCAGCAGAGCCAAGCGTGACGCCGGTATGGAAATCCTCCAGCCGAAATCCATATTCTTCTATCGCCGAGATCAGCATGGGGTAACCGGCATAGATAGCGTCTATGCCACCCAGCGACAACATTTTCAGTAAGTCCTGATAATTTTTTTCGTACTGGATATGCCGGAAATTTCTTGCCTGCAGATCTTTTTCCAGCGACGAACCGCGCAGGATGCCGATACGCATGCCACGCAATTGTTCGAGAGTGGCCTTTTCTATACTGATTTTCCCGGTGTGGTGGCCAAAAAAGCTGTAGTTGACTTTGCTCAGTGGCACCAGCCATTTGAAGCTGGTTTCGCGATCCGGGGTCCTGGCCAGCGGGAACAGGCCATAGGATTTGCCTTCCTTGCTCATCTTGACCACCCGTGACCAGGGATAAAACGTCAGAGCGGGCTGGCGACCTAGTTGGTTGGACATGGCGGTGATCAGCTCATAGGCATAACCCTGCGGGACATTTTGCTGCAGCCAGATGAACGGCGGGAATTCGGCAGTGACCCATCTGATGGGTTCAACCGCAGCTGACCGGGCCTGGCCAGTTGGACCGAACAGGCCAAGAAATACCGCGAACAGGCAGATGATTTTTTTCATTTCAGTTCGATGAAAGAGATGATCATGCTCAAAGGTCTTTATCGTATCCGCTAAAGCTAGCACGCATGCAGCCATGCCTGGTCAGAGTAGCCCCAGTATTGAGCCTGACGACAGGCAGGTCAAGTGAATTTTTTGCTAGTTTGACCAGCATCAGCGTGTACACAAATGTTTATCCATCCTGTCTGATTTGTCATTTGAATTTTGTCTGGAATTGACTATAAAGGAAGATAAGGCAGTTGCGCATCCTGTCGTTTTTCCTGGTATGGAATGACGATGCTTGCTGTCTTATCCCCTGACCAATTCCGGTCACCGTGTAGCTATCGCAACTGCCTCTTTGGATATTTACTCCAGGAGGTTGTCATGAGACGCAGACTGTACTTCATGTTACCTGACGTGGGCGGTGCCAGGGCTATGCTGGATGAACTGTTGCTGGCCCGTGTGGATGAGCGACATATGCATTTTTATGCCAGCGAAGGCATGCTGCCAGCCGATATGCCAGAGGCGAATTCTTTCCAGAAGACGGATTTGATACATGGCGCAGAAGTCGGCATGCTGATAGGTGGTATCGCGGGCTTGCTGGCGGGCGGCCTGTGGCTGATTTTTCCGCCCGAGGGGATGGAAATGCGCATCGTCGCGGTGGTGATTTCCGCCCTGGGTGGTGCGATGTTTGGTTCTTGGGCATCGGCCAAGGCGGCCACAGCCATTCCCAGCTCGCGCCTGAAGCCTTTCCTGGCTGAGATAGAAAATGGCCGCGTCTTGCTGATGGTGGACGTACCTTTCAAGCGGGTGGCAGAAATCAAGGAGCTGGTCAGCAAACGGCATCCTGAAATTCGCTTTGGCGGGGTTGATCCGCATGTGCCGGTTTTTAGCTGATTTCATGCGCTGATTCTGGGCTTGTTTTTTTTGCACAACATGCAGGCAATAACATGCCTGCGTGTTGTTTGTTTGTGGTTTGTGTGTGGTTTGTGTGTGCAGTACTTATTTTTGTTCATTTAGGAATACAATGGCTAAATTTTTAGACAACATTTCCCAAAATGACAGACATAGCCCTGGAGTTGCGCGACCTGAGCAAGAGCTTCGGTCGTCCCGCCGTAGAAAATCTGAACCTGCAGGTACGTCGCGGTGAACTGTATGCCTTGCTAGGCCCGAATGGTGCCGGCAAGACCACGACCCTGCGCATGGTGGCTGGCCTGATATTGCCCGACAGTGGCAGTATTCATATCCTTGGCAATGATCTGGCAAGCAATGCGGCACTGGCCAAGAGCAAGCTGGCCTATCTGCCAGATGATCCCATGTTGTACAACAAGCTCAAGCCCTTTGAATACCTGGCGTTTGTGGCTGGCCTGTGGGGCGTGTCGGCCGACGTCGCAGAAACCCGGGCGCGTGAATTGCTGGAATGGCTGGATCTGTTGCAGCATACCGACGAGCTGACCGAAGGTTTTTCGCGCGGTATGAAGCAAAAACTGGCACTGGCAGGTGCCCTGATTCATCAACCGGAACTGATCATACTGGACGAACCACTGACCGGACTGGATGCGGCAGCGGCGCGCCAGGTCAAGGATGTCTTGCTGGCGCACGTGAAACAGGGTGGCACCGTGATATTGACCACGCATATCCTGGATGTGGCTGAGCGGCTGGCCGAACGCATAGGCATCATCCAGAATGGCAAACTGATCGCCGAAGGCACGCTGGACGAATTGCGCACCCAGACCAGCCAGAGTGCCGGTACCCTAGAAGAAGTCTTCCTGCAATTGACGGAGCCGGCATAATGGCGCGCGGCTTGAATTTCCAGCCAGGCACTGTTGCCTGGCTGTTATGGCATGAAATCCGTCTGGCGTTTTATGACATGGGCGAAAGCCGCCCCGGTCGCGCCGCCGCCAGAGGCATGTCCGTGTTTGGTATATGCCTGATCGCCTTTGTGGCCGTGCTGGCACATGTCGGGGCCTGGTTTCTGCTGCGCAAAATGCCGCCGCTGGGCCAGGACATACCGCCGCAGATCCTGATCGCTGCCGGTTTATTGATGATAGTGATCTTCAGCATGATGCTGTCACTGGGCTTGACGCGCAGTGTCAGGGCCCTGTTTGAACGCGGTGACCTGGATTTATTGCTGTCGTCACCCTTATCGTCGCGGACCATCTTCGGCGTCAGGCTGGCAGGTGTGACTTTTGGGGTGGTGGTCTGGTTTCTGGTATTGCTGGCACCGGTGGCCAACATGGGCGCGGTGCTCGGTCAGTGGGCCTGGCTGGGGATTTACCCGAGCATACTGGGCATGGCCATGATTACCGCTTCGCTGTCGATGTTGCTGACCCTGGGACTGGTGAAAACCATAGGCGTGCGCCATACCCGTACCGTCGGGCAAATATTGGGTGCGCTCACAGGTGCTTCCATCTTCATTTTGTCGCAACTATTGGGCCATGTGCGTAAAGAAGTACGTCAGGATGTAGAGGCTTACCTGACCCCTCTGTTTCAGCCCGGTGGCCTGCTGGATGCGCAAAGCCCGTTATGGACACCGGCGCGTGCCATGCTGGGTTCGCTACCCGCTATCCTGGTATTCAGCCTGATCGGTCTGGTCAGTTTTTGGCTGACTGCCCGGTTTACTCATCAATTCTTTGTGCGCGGCGTGCAGCAATCGGTGGGTAACCAGCGCAAGTTGCTGCGCGCCGGGGCTGGCAGCAAGGCAGGGCAGGCCGGTTTTGGACGCAGCCTGCGCATGACCATCATCCAGAAAGAATGGCGTCTGATCGCTCGTGATCCGCAACTGATTTCCCAGGTATTGCTGCAATTGTTGTATATCACACCGCTGTTTTTAGTTATTTTCCAGGGTAAGTCGATTTTGCCAGGCGCGGCGGCCGGCATGGTTTTCCTGGCGGCTTCGCTGGCCGGTTCATTGATCTGGGTGATCGTTTCGGCAGAAGATGCGCCAGACCTGCTGCGCGCAGCGCCGGTCAAACCACTGACTATTGTCAGCAGCAAGTTGATTGCGGCACTGTTGCCGGTCATGCTCTTGATGTCACCTGCCCTGGTCTGGCTCAGCGCGCAACAGCTGTTGCTGGGGCTGGGGGTGACGCTGTGTGTGGTGCTGGCCATGCTCAGTTCTGTCCTGATCAATCTGTGGCAATCCAAACCTGCGCCACGGGCCCAGTTTAACCGGCGTGGCCACGCACAGTGGATAGCTGCCTTGCTGGAAGCCCTGAGTTCTTTCGGCTGGGCCGGTTGCGTGTATGTCGGCATGCAATTCTCCTACAGGTTGTGGGTGCCGCTTTGTGCCGTGTTGCTGGCACCACTGCTGGCCTGGTTTTTCCGAATTGAACGAAATCTTTGATAGCTGGTCTATTGCTTACCTGATAACCTGGGATTGATTTTACTATGCCTGTCTTCACAAAAAAACGCGTTTTTGTGGCTATTGCTTTGTTGGTCGTAGGTGGTGCTGTCGCCATGTATTACCAAAAGGAAAAAGGCAATCCCAAGGAAGAAGAACCCAAATACAAGACTGCCGTCGTCGATAAAGGCAATATCAGCCAGACTGTGACCGCCAGCGGCACGCTCAATCCGGTGGCGCTGATCAGTGTCGGTTCCCAGGTATCGGGTACGGTGGTGGAATTGAAGGCAGATTTTAATGACAGAGTGAAGCAGGGCCAAATACTGTTGAAACTTGACCCCACTATTTTCAATGCCCAGATCAAGCAGAGTGAAGCCAGCCTGGCATCTGCCGAAGCATCAAAACGCCTGGCCCAGGCCACGCTGGAACGCAACCAGAAGCTGGTCACGCAAAACTATATCTCGGGCACCGCCATGGACCAGGCCAGGCGCGAAGTCGAAGTGGCGGATGCCAATATCAAACTGGCCAGGGCGCAACTCGACAGGGTCAAGGCTGACCTGAACAACAGCGTCATTCGCTCACCCATCGATGGCGTTATCATCAAGCGCACTATCGACATGGGGCAAACCGTGGCGGCCTCGTTCCAGACGCCGAACCTGTTCCAGATTGCGCGTGACCTGACCAAGATGCAGATTGATACCAGCGTGTCGGAAGCGGATGTCGGCTCACTGAAAGATGGCTTGCCAGCGCGGTTTGTGGTCGATGCGTATCCCGATCGCGAATTTGAAGCCAAGCTGCGCCAATTTCGCCTGGCGGCGAATGTGCAACAAAACGTGGTGACATATAACGTCGTGCTGGATGTCGACAACAAGAATGAATTGCTGAAACCTGGCATGACCGCGCAAGTGCGCCTGGTCGTCGGCAGCCGCGAAAATGTCATACGCATTCCGACCGCCGCCCTGCGTTATAAACCATCCGAGGAAGAGCAGGCGAAGGAAGCCAAGGCGCTCAAGGATAAAGAAAAGAATGGCAGTGCTGCAGCCACCGCCTCGGCATCTGCCGGTAGCAATCTGCCTGCACCTGATGTCGACGATGACGTGGCTTTCCGTACCAGGAAAGACCTGACCCGCACTTTCAAGTTGTATAAACTGGATGATAAAAACCAGGCCAGGACGGTTGATGTCAAAATCGGTTTATCCAACTTCAAGTATACCGAAGTCATTTCCGGCGATTTGAAACCCGGTGATAAAGTCATTACCCGTGCACTGGACAAGGCCGGAGCACGCTGATGAGCGATACCCTGATAGCCATACGCCAGGTCAGCAAGAGTTATTTCTCTGGTGGGGTAGAGACCAAGGTCTTGCATGGTATTGACGTACAGGTACCGCGTGGCGATTTTCTGGCTGTCATGGGGCAGTCCGGTTCCGGCAAATCGACGCTGATGAATATTCTCGGTTGCCTGGACCAGGCCACCAGCGGCTCTTATCTGCTGAATGGTGTCAACACCCTGAGTCTCTCGCGTTCTGAACTTGCCACCATACGCAATCGCACTATCGGTTTTGTGTTCCAGAGCTTTAACCTGATCAAGCGCATGAGCGTGGCCGAAAATGTCGCCCTGCCTTTGATTTATGCCGGTGTCGGACGCGACAAGGCACACAAGAAGGCACTGGTTGAACTGGAAAGAGTGGGCCTGAAGGACTATGCCAAACGCTTGCCGAATCAATTGTCCGGCGGGCAGCAACAGCGTGTGGCGATTGCCCGCGCCCTGGTGGCTGATCCACCACTGATACTGGCAGATGAACCCACCGGTAACCTGGATACCCAGACCAGTGAAGACATCATGCGCTCGTTGCAACAATTGAATGCCGAACGCGGCATCACCATCCTGCTTGTCACGCATGAACCGGATATTGCTGCCTACAGCAAGCGCCTGGTAAGGCTCAAGGATGGCCATGTTTTGTATGATGGTCCGGCGGCAGAAGGCTTGCGCCAGCTGGCTGCTTCACATGCGGAATATTCAGAAGCACAGGGGGAGGCAAAATGAACTTCCTTCAGGTTTTTATAGAAGCATTCCGTTCCATGAATGCCAACAGGCTGCGCACGGCGCTGACCATGCTGGGCATTATCATCGGCATTACTTCGGTAGTGATGATGCTGGCCGTCGGTGAAAGCGCCAAGAAATTCATCGCCAAGGAACTGGAAGTGCTGGGCAGTAATTTGATGATCATCTCGCCCGGTGCCAACCGTACCCAGGGGGTGCGGGCGCGGACTGGTACAGCACCTTCCTTGTCAGTAGAAGATGCGCTGGCGCTGAATGAATTGAGCAGCTTGAATGGCGCTGCACCTGCCTTGCAGGGTTTTTTCCAACTGACCGTGGGGAATGACAATTCGAATAATGCCGTGCTTGGTGTGACGCCAGAAATGTTCAAGGTGCGCAACTGGAAAGTGGATCAGGGCAATGAGTTCAGTGATTCCGACATCCGTGGTGCAGCGCGCATGGTCATCATAGGCAAGAAACTGGCGGACCAGTTTTTTTACAAAGACAATCCCATCGGCCAGTTTGTGCGTATAGACAATGTACCCTTCCAGGTGGTTGGCGTGTTGCAGGGCGAAGGTCGTATGTTTGATGGCGGGGACCTGGGTGAGATGGTGCTGATCCCGATTACCTCGGCCCGGGCCACGCTTATGCGCAGCCCTTTCCCGCGTAACGTACATTACGTGGTGGTGCAGGGCAAGACTGAAAAACAGTTGAAGGATGCCGAGGACGATATCAAGGACATGCTGCGCGACCGCCACCATATCAAGGCCGGCCAGGAAGATGATTTTCGTATCGATAACCTGGCCTCCATCGCAGAGACCGGGGCCAAGATCAGTGCCGGCCTGGCTGCCATGCTGGGTGCCATCGGTGCTATCTCACTCATTGTGGGTGGCATAGGCATCATGAATATCATGCTGGTATCGGTGACTGAGCGCACCCGCGAGATAGGCATACGCATGGCGATCGGGGCCAAGCCACGCGACGTGTTGTTGCAGTTTCTGACCGAAGCCGTGGTGATCTGCCTGGTCGGCGGTATCATAGGCATCATGCTGGCCATGGCGGGAGCGGCGGCGATTACTTCTACCGGCAAACTGGAAGTCATCGTTGGCCTGCAAGCCATGGTGGTGGCCTGCGGCTTCGCCAGCTTTGTGGGTATCTTCTTTGGCTTTTATCCGGCCCGCCGCGCCTCGCGTTTATTGCCGGTGGATTGTTTGCGGTATGAATAAACCGAAGGGCAAGTGATGAGTCTGATTGGAAATATTCTTTGGTTGGTATTTGGCGGCTTCATCACCGGACTTGCCTGGTGGCTGGTGGGCATCGTCGCCTTTATCAGCATCATAGGCATACCCTGGGGCCGGGCCTGCTTCGTCATCGGGCAACTGACTTTTATGCCGTTTGGTAAGGAAGTGGTCGATCGTCAAGCTGTCACGGGCCAGCAAGATGTAGGCACCGGTGTGCTGGGGACTATCGGCAATATCATCTGGTTCATTTTCGCCGGTGTCTGGCTGGCGATAGCACACCTGTTTTCGGCTTTATTCTGTTTTGTGACCATTATCGGTATTCCATTCGGCATCCAGCATTTGAAACTGGCTGCGATTGCACTGGCGCCGATAGGTAAAACCGTGATTGACAAGGAACAAGCGGCCAGGCTGCATCGTTGATCGCTGCTGACTCGTTGGCGGAAGACAGGGTGGTCACCATCTTGATGGCGACCCGCTGCTTCAGTGATCTACTTCTTTGATTTTGCTATCAAGGCCTCAAGCACCTGCATGGTGGCCGGATACAACTGCTCACGCGGCAGATTGCTGTTAGCCCCGGCTATCATGGACGGGTTGGTCAGGTAACGGCCATCCACGACAAAGGTCGGTGTACTGTCCACTTTATACGTGGCGACCAGCTTCGACAGGTTGCTCAATTTGGTGACGACAGCGAAGGAGTTATAGAAACTCAGGAACTTGGCTTTGTCGATGCCATTCTTGACGGCCCAGTCAATATTTTCTGCGTCATTGGTCAGGCGACTGCGATCGACATGCCAGGCAATCAGTACTTTGGCATGCATGGCAGTTTCCAGATTCATCGCTTCCAGCGTCAAAAACAGATGCGCTTCAGGATCTTTTTCACCGGTCAGCGGCAAATGCATGCGGCGGAACAGGATATTGTCGCCCTGTTTCTTGACCCATTCATTCAGGCTGGGTTCCAGTGCATTACAGGCCGGGCAGTGATACATGAAAAATTCGATGACTTCGATTTTCTTCCCGCTGGACAGCACCGGCTGGGGGGCCGACAGGGTAATGAATTCTGCGCCATTCTTGGGCGCGACAGGCGTGGCCTGGGCCGTGCAGGCGATGAAACCGAGAGTAATAAGCAAAATGCGTAAGAGTCGCATGGATTTCCTTTAACATGAAGCGAAACGAGCCCTTGAGCTTACCAGTATTTGCATGATTTGGCATGTGCCTTGCAAATAAGGCAGCGAGGGCAGCCTGACTGTCCTCAATTTGCCGCTGATTCGTCAAACATCTTTAAAAATCCCCGGATTTCTCAGCAAAGCCTTGCACCCTGAATTGATTCGTAGAAAAATGAAATGAGGGTGATGCAAAAACTGAAAAAGCTGCAAAACCTACAAAAGCTGGCTGGTTCCAGTGTGTTCAGACGGTTGTCCAACGCCCCCGGATATTGCGTGTGTCCTGTTTTGCAAGTATCGAACCTGCATCAACTTTCCCAGACTGTGGAGCACCCGCAATGATAAGCGTGCCTATCGTGATTGATTTTGAAGCATCCGGCTTCGGTAAAGGCAGCTACCCTATTGAAGTCGGCTTTTCGCGCCGTCAAGGCGAAGGCTGGTGCAGCCTGATACGTCCAGAATCGGACTGGCAGCATTGGGACGTGCATGCCGCAGTCGTACACCGCATCTCGCGCGAAATGCTCCTCGCAAGAGGCAGGTCGCCCAGTCTGGTGACAGAACAATTGAATCTGCAACTGGCTGGACAAACTGTGTATACCGATGGCTGGACCCATGATTATATTTGGATGGCGCGCCTGTATGACGCTGCTGACCGGGTACCGAGTTTTCGTCTGGCGGATTTGCGTGAAATCATCTCGCCTGAGCAGGAAGGCCTGTGGCATGCCACCAAAAATCAGGTGCAGGAAGAATTGGATATTTCCCGCCATCGCGCCAGCAATGATGCCCGCGTTTTGCAAATGACCTGGTTGCGTACTTACGACGCCACACGCTGCCTGAACTGAAACACGCGCTGGTCGATAGCGCTTTGTTTTACTTCAGTATTTCCTGCTTTTCTCACGCAGCGCGTTGGCATTTGCAAAAAATAAATGTTAGATGATTATCCAGACAGTGCAAAATACGTGTTGTGTTCATGTTGCCCTGACCCTGTCCTTAGAACCTGTTTACGATCTGTAGCGAGCGAGCGTCAGCGGGGTGAAGAGCCGCGCAGAAAGCGGAATGTACTCTAAGTACATGAGCATTTTGAGCAGCGCATGAGCCCCGCGTGGACTCCGATTGCGCGCGCGCAGTAAGATCGTACACAGGTTCTTACCTGAGCAAAGGCGGTCCTGCATCTATGAGGAGACGAAGTTGAAGAAATGGATAATCCGTATCATCCTGATCCTGTTGGCCTTGCTGGCAGCGGTAGTGGCGTATTTGCTGCTGGCCCCGGTCCCCATCAACCCGGTTGCCTGGCAGGCCACGCCATTTACCGGTTATTCGCCACCGCATGCGCGCAATGAAAAACTGGCCGCGCTGAAGACCATCGCTATCGGCAATGAAACCGGGCCAGAACATATTGCCATGGGGCCGGATGGGCGTCTGTATGCCGCTGTCACTTCCGGCGCCATTTTACGCATGTTGCCAGATGGTAGCCAGCGCGAAGTCTGGGTGAATACCGATGGCCGGGTTCTGGGGTTCATGTTTGATGCGGCGGGCAATATGATTGCCGCAGATGCCTTCCGTGGCCTGTTGTCGATTGCGCCGGACCGGCAAATAGTGGTGCTGACCGACAAGGTAGGCGATAGCCCGATTTTATATGCGGATGCTGTGGTGGTCGCCAAGTCCGGCAAGATGTATTTTACCGATGCCTCGCAACGGTTTGGCGCACGCGAATCTGGCGGTACCTTTCATGCCAGCGTGCTCGACATCCTTGAACATTCATCCACCGGGCGGGTGCTGGAATATGATCCCGCCAGCAAACAGACACGCGTAGTGGCAGAAGGGATGTGCTTTGCCAATGGCCTGGCGCTGAGCGAAGACGAACAGCAACTCATCGTTGCCGAAACCGGTGAATACCGTATCTGGAAAATCTCCATCCATGCCAGCCAGTTGAACCTGAAACACAAACCCGATAAAAAGCTGGCCAGCATACTGTTGCGTGATTTGCCCGGTTATCCCGATAATCTGATGCGCGGACGTGATGGCCGTATCTGGCTGGGGCTGGTCAAGCCGCGTGGTGCGGCGATAGACAGCATGGCTGAAAAGCCCTGGCTGCGCAGCCTTACCCTGCGCTTGCCGCGCGCTTTGTGGCCGGTACCGCCAGCCTATGGCCACGTGCTGGCTTTCAATGAAGGAGGAAAGATATTGGCGGATTTGCAAGACCCATCTGGCCAGTATCCGGAAACCACAGGTGTTACCGAAACCGCTGACCGCCTCTACATACAAAGCCTGCATGCACATGGCATAGGCTGGTTGCCAAATCACCTGGTCAAGCAATGAATGGCATACCGTAGATGACAGCGCAGATGACAGAACCGATGCTGGAAGTGGATGTGCTGGTGATAGGTGGCGGTATCAATGGCACCGGCATCGCCCGCGATGCGGCTGGCCGTCGCCTGAGTGTGCTGTTGTGTGAAAAAGACGACCTGGCCGCGCATACTTCATCGGCATCTACCAAGCTGATACACGGTGGCCTGCGCTATCTGGAATATTATGAATTTGGCCTGGTACGCAAGGCCCTGCTGGAACGCGAAGTCCTGATGCGGTCTGCACCGCATATCATCAGCCCCCTGCGTTTTGTCATGCCGCATGCGCATGGCCAAAGGCCGGCCTGGATGATACGGGCCGGCTTGTTTTTATATGATCACCTGGCCAGGCGTGAATTATTGCCAGGAGCCGAAAGTCTGGATTTGCGCACGCATATTACCGGCAAGCCGCTGCATGCAGACTTCAGGCGCGGTTTTGCCTATTCTGATGCCTGGGTGAATGACGCCCGCCTGGTGGTGTTGAATGCCATGGATGCGGCAGAAAAAGGTGCCCGCATACTGACCCGCACCACCTGCCTGTCTGCAACAAGAGAAGACCAGCATTGGCTGGTGCAATTGCAGCAAGCCGATGGCAGCCAGATCACGGTGAAAAGCCGCAGTCTTGTGAATGCCAGCGGACCGTGGGCGGTGAATGTACTGCATCAAATACTGCATCAGGGCGCAGCAAAAACCCTGAGGCTGATCAAGGGTAGTCACATCGTGGTACGACGCCTGTTCCATCATCCCTATGCGTATATTTTCCAGCATCCGGATGGCCGCATCGTGTTTGCCATTCCTTATGAACAAAACTTTACCCTGATAGGGACGACCGATCTGGATTACACCGGCTCGCTTGATCAGGTTGCCATTACCGAACAGGAAATCCTGTATCTGTGCGAGCTGGCCGGGCAGTATTTTACCCAGTTGATCACGCCTGCCGACGTGGTCTGGTCGTATTCCGGTGTGCGGCCACTGGTGGAAGAGCCGCACATAGGCGGCAAGGAAAAAGCCGCGGCACTGACCCGCGATTACCGGCTGGAACTGGACGCCGATGGCCCGCCCCTGTTGAATGTCTACGGTGGCAAAATCACCACTTACCGCAAGCTGGCAGAAGAAGCGCTGGAGTTACTGGCGCCTCTGCTGAACAATGCCAATTCAGACTGGACGGAACATGCCTGCTTGCCGGGCGGCGATATCCTGGGTGAGCTACCACAAAATCAGGCGGTACTTGAATTTCCCCTCTTCATCCAGCATTGCCAGCAGCAATATGCGTGGCTGCCGCCCCATCTGACAGAAAGGTTTGCGCATGCCTATGGCACCCGCATCCATGTCTTGCTCAAGAACCGGCAATCCTTGTCAGACATGGGGGATATGCTGCTTCCTGGCCTGTATGTTGCTGAGGTGGAATATCTGATCCGTCATGAATGGGCGCGCACCACCGAAGATATCTTATGGCGTCGCAGCCGCCTGGGCTTGCATATGCTGGGTGAAAATACCGAAAGACTGACAAGATGGCTGAGCCATCATCTTGCCAAACATTTAAGTTAGTCTTGTTCAAAATATAAACCACACTTCACGCACAGGATGTTTCATTCCCGCATCCTGCATAAAAGACTCGCTAGCCGCTGCTGCCTGTCCCTGACTTTTGCATTTCATCCTTCCGAATATGCGCACTGTCGCATACCGATGGTTTTGCCCCCTGGGATTGTTTATTCTCAAAATACGCAATCAAAAAACAGGGAGAAATCCATGAACAAGACTGAATACCTGCAGGCCCTGCGCCAGGCACTCGATGGTTTGCCGGCAACAGTAATACAAGAAACCGTCTGGGAATATGAAGCCAGCTTTGCCGATGCCATGGCATCCGGCAAATCGGAAGAAGAAGCTGCGGCCGGCCTGCCCAAACCGGAGTTGGTTGCTGCCCGCAAAAAAGCCAATAACCGCTATCAGGTATTGAAACATCATTTCACCGTTGGCAATATCGCCAGCTGGCTGGTGGCCCTGATCGGCCTGATGGTCTTCAATCTTTTCATGTTCATCCCGGCAGTCGTGTATTTCAGCCTCTTGTGTTCCAGCTATGTGCTTGCCCTGAGCCTGTATGTGGCAGGCATAGGCGTGACCGCCGCCAGCCTGTCAGGTGTTGATCACTTCAGTATGGATGTGCCTTACCAAAACTATCATGCTGTCAGGCACGGTCATCACAAAGTCACGAGTACTCTGCAACATGAGAACATGCGGGTGGAGATTACCGAATCAGGCATTTTTATCGATGGCGAAAAGGCCAGCAATGACAGCAAAGTTGCACAAGACGCTGGTGTTATCACGATCGACAGTACCAGCAGTGTCGCTGGCAGTGCGCCCGCCGCTACTGCGGAACCAGGCAAACAGGAATTGCATGTTGAAGTCGGCAATCATTTTTATGGCAGCAAGGCCTTGCTGGGAATCGGCATGATCATCGCCTCGGTGCTGTTACTGATGCTGAGCATGTTCATGACCAAATATACCTTCATCGGTTTCAGACATTACTTGCGCTGGAACCTGTTGCAATTGCATCTGGTCCGTCCGGCTTGAAAGTCTGTCATTAAGTATCGTTTCAAAGGCATCGTTTCAGAGGTATCGTTTTAGAAGCATCGCTTCAACATCAGGAGAACAAGATGAAAAACATTATTCGTACCGGCGCAGGCATGTTGGCTCTGTCTGTCATATTGACTGGCGCATCGGTCGTTTTTATCAAAGCCCATGCCGCCAATGTTGCTACGGCCAGCGGCGGATCAGCGGCCAGTGAAGTGCGGCCCGTGAATGCCACCGTGGTGAATGTCGTCATGCATGGCCCGGTTGACCTGATACTGAAACAGGCCAACACACCAGAAATGCTGATCAGGGGTGACGCCAAACTGGTATCCCGCATCACCACGACCATCGAAGGCAATACCCTGCACATCGGTACCCGCGGCATTTATATTTCCATCGGCAAGACTGAGCAGACCAAGGTGGAACTGAGCTTGCCGAATCTGGAAAAACTGCAACTCTCAGGTAGCGGTGATGCCAGCATCAAAGGCTTTCGCGGCAATAAAATGGATATTTCCGTCAATGGTTCAGGAGATGTCAACTTTGATGGCGACTTCCAGCAAGTCAATGCCGGCCTGCATGGCAGTGGCAACCTGAACCTGAACCTGGGTAATAGCGACACGGTTGAACTCAACGTCAATGGTTCTGGTGATAGCGTCATCAAGGGGCAATCCAAGGTATTGAATGCCAGGCTGAATGGCTCGGGCGACTTGAACGCTGTCTCATTGAAAAGCGCCCAGGTCTTCATCAACTCTGTCGGGTCGTCCAGTGCCAGAGTATTTGCCAGTCAGGAAGCCAGACTGAAGTTGACGGGCAGTGGTGACGTGCACGTTTTTGGTAATCCTGGCAAGCGCAATGTTGAGCGTGCGGGCTCTGGTGAGGTGCGTTGGGACTGAAAAAGCCGGATATCAGTGTTGTTTATTGGCGTAGGGCAAATGTCCTTGCTTTAAGGAATGATATTTTCTTTAGAGGAATATTTTAATTAACGAATTATATTCCGAAAAAATGTGATTAATGCAGCAAAGATTCGACGCTGGCTGGTTGTTACCAAAACTCTATTTACTTGGTGCATTTTTCTGCAATAATCATCGCAGATATGTAAGTATTTGTTTCAATACCAAGAATAAGTTCTGTATTTGTCAATACAGGCCCATTGTCAACCTGACCAGCCGAGAATCATGACTGCTACTCAAAGTAAGTGCCTGACCGCGTTGTTTGTTATGTTCAGCTTTATTTCTGGCGCTTTTGCCCAGGATAATCCCATGCAATTTCTTAGCAAGGCGAATGCCAGAGTAGCACGAGCGGCATCCTTGAAGAACCATTGGGAAGGTCCGGCTGACGGACCCCGACTACAAAAGAAAAAGAAGATTATTTTCGTCGCTGCCGATCTCAGTGATCCGGGTACGGCTGGCGTCTTTGCCCAGGTGCGTGAAGCCAGTGCCAGCGGTGGCTGGGAAACCCTGCCTATCGATTGCCGTGGTCGTTGCAACCAGGGTTCTGCCATCGTCGCCCAGGCGCTGGACATGAAGGCCGACGGCATCATCATGGCCGGTGTGGATGTCGGCACCCAGACCAAGGGCATGGCAGCAGCAGCCAAGGCCAAGGTGCCGGTGGTGGGCTGGCATGCTTCCACCAAAAGTGGCCCGACGGATGGTCTGTTCACGAATATTGCCACCAACCCAAAAGAAGTAGCACAGGTTGCTGCACTGTATACCGTGGTGGATTCCAACAACAAGGCAGGCATCGTGGTGTTTACCGATTCCACTAATCCCTATCTGCAGGCCAAGTCCGCCGCCATTATTGAAACCATCAAGCAATGTGAAGGCTGCAAATTATTGAGCGTGGAAGATGTACCGCTGATCGATGCGCATATCAAAATGAAAGGCGTGGTTGAAAATCTGGTCAAACGCCATGGCAGCAAGTGGACACATGCAATCGGTGTCATTGATTTCTACTTTGACCTGATGGAAGTACCGGCCACTGCCGCCCTGATCGCCAACAACAAACTGGTCGGTGTTGCTGCCGGTGATGGTTCACCTACCGCCTACAAACGTATTCGCGCCAACAGCTTGCAGACCGCCACCGTTCCTGAGCCACTGTCCATGCACGCATGGCAACTGGTGGACGAACTCAATCGCGCTTTCTCTGGCGCTGAACCGAGTGGATTTATCAGCTCTTCTGCCCATTTGGTGACCGCACAGAATATTGCTTATGACGGCGGACAGAAAAATACCTTTGAACCGGGCAATGATTTCCGCAATCACTACCAGCGTTACTGGTCAAAATAGATTTGTTTGAACATGTTGGGAGCGCAGGCCGGAAATATTCCGGCCTGTTTTTTTATAGTGGAATCTACATGCGTGTTCTTTGCGTGACTGCCGCCAGGATATTGTCGGGGACTGACTTGTCGAGGTACATGCGTTGATCGGCCGCCTGCATCAGGCGGTCGGCAGTGCGTCCATCCGTCGGGTACATGGCAGAACCCAGCGCTGCTTCAATATTCACTATATGGCCTTGTATGGCGCAGGGACCAACCAGCATTTTTTTCAAGCGTAGCAAGGTGCTGTCGAGTTGCGATTCCTGGTTGACACCAAAAGTGATGGCAACAAATTCATCACCACCGATACGGCCGACAAAATCGGCATGCCGGCAAAAATTCTTGAGGCGTTTTGCCACTTCCTTCAGCAACAGGTCGCCGACCTGGTGCCCATGACGGTCATTGACTGCCTTGAAATGGTTCAGGTCTATCAGGATAAAACCAAAACCTTGCTGGTTGCGGGCGCTCAGGGCTATGGCACGCTCAAGTATTTCATCGACGTGCCTGCGGTTGGGCAGGCTGGTGAGTACATCTTCGCGGGCCATTTGCAGTATGCTGTTTTGCGCCCGCAAATTACAGCAGACGCTGACACCATACGTCCAGCCCAGCAGACACAAGACGACCACCAGATACACCATATTCAGCAGGGGATGGCTGGCCAGTTGCGCATTGCTGTCAGCACCGAACGCCAGGTACCAGCGCAGCATGAAAGCCGCAGCCATGGCGGACAGGGATAAGGCACCTATGCCTGCGGCCAGCAATTCGAGATCACGGGTTTTTCTGAGCAGGATAACGACGGTGGCCAGCATTAAGGCCGCAGCAATCGCGTCATGGAACAGGTAACGGCGTATCATGTCGTCCCGGTTGATGAATGCCAACAGGACGAATAGGGGAATCAGCACCAGGCCGGCGCGCCAGCGCGTTTGCGACGGATAGCCGCGAAAGCGCAAGGTGCCTTCCAGCATCAGCAGAATGGTGGTAAGTGTCAGGGAATTGTTGATGGCAATGATCAGCGCTTTGGGAACATCAATCACGCCGATGAAACGCGTCACCAGAAATGCGGGTGCGATCACCGACGCGGCTGCTGCCCAGACCCCCGTGCCGGGTATGCCGCGATTGATGCGCCAGACAGCCAGCATGACCAGCATGGAAATCACACTGATGCAGACAACGACAAGATCAAGCGTAGTACGATCCAGATTAACCATAGACAGGTATGGGTGGTATGGGTGACACAGCAACAGTCATATCAGACCGGAACTTCGGACAGGCACTTCAGACGATAGATGCGACAATTCCGCATTGACGTCATTCGACCATGCATAAAAATTAGTATAAATGACACTACATCCTATTATGACGCAAACTTATGCAAACGCACTTAAATAATTCACAAAATGACAACGCAGATGAAGTGATCGTCATCGGTGGCGGGCCAGCCGGCCTGATGGTTGCCGAAACCCTGGCCAGCCAAGGTCTGGCTGTCAGTCTGTATGATGCCATGCCTTCGGTAGGACGCAAGTTTTTGATGGCCGGCAAAGGGGGGATGAACCTGACCCATTCGGAAGATTCTGTCTCTTTCATGACACGGTATGGTGAACGAGCAGCTGTTTTATCACCCATGATCAGCCAGTTTGATGCCCAGGCCTTACGTAGTTGGGCTGCGGGTCTGGGTATAGAAACTTATATAGGTAGTTCGGGCAGGGTCTTCCCTGTCGACATGAAAGCCGCCCCCCTGTTGCGCGCCTGGCTGCATCGCTTGCGTACGCAGGGCGTGCGGTTTCACATGCGGCATCGCTGGCTGGGATGGCGTGATGCGCAGACACTGGCATTTGCCACGCCCACAGGCGAAGTCCTGCGGTCAGCACGTGCCCTGGTGCTGGCCCTGGGTGGCGGCAGCTGGGCACGCCTGGGCTCGGATGGCAGCTGGGTCGATACCTTGCGCCAGCGTGGTATCGCAGTCGCTGATTTGTTGCCGGCAAATTGCGGTTTCGACGTCGGTTGGACGCCTTTTTTCCAAGAACGCTTTGCCGGACATCCACTGCTAACGGTGGCTGCCAGGGTGCAAGGCAGTGACCTGCCCATGCGCAAAGGCCAGTTCGTGATGACTGCCGGTGGTATCGAAGGCAGCCTGGTGTATGCCCTGTCTGCCGCCCTGCGCGAGCAGTTAGAGGTTAGCGGGCAGGCAGTGCTGGAACTTGATTTGTTGCCGGATACACCCATGCAAAAAGTCATGGCGGAATTGCAGCACCCGCGTGGTTCACGTTCTTTATCCAGTTATTTAAAAACCAGGCTCAGGCTGGATGCACTGAAAACCGCCCTTTTGCACGAATGCCTGCAAAAATCGGATTTTGCACAGCCCCAGCTACTGGCACAGGGGATCAAATGCCTGCCGCTGCACCTCAAGGCCGTGCGCCCCATCGATGAAGCCATCAGCAGTGCCGGTGGGGTTTGTTTCGAAGGACTGACTGCCGGGTTGATGGCGCAAGCATATCCGGGTCTATTTTTTGCGGGAGAAATGCTGGATTGGGAAGCACCAACCGGTGGTTATTTGCTAACGGCATGCATGGCCAGCGGCAAGCAGGCAGCGCAGGGCGTCATAGACTGGCTGAAGAACGACAAATAGTTTTGTATGCTCTTGTTGCAAGTCGGCAGAGCTTGGCAGAAGTCGGTACAATGCATGTTTCTTGAGATCAATTTTTTTGGACTACATGTCTTTGCATTTCTTTTTCGTGTTTGTATGAGTGAAACCCGTACCAATCCGCGCTCTAATGTGACCTGGCGCGGCGCTATCCAGGTGATCCCCGGTAAAATCGTACCGGTCAAAATAGTTAATTTTTCCATCAGTGGCATACAGATGCAGTGCAGTGCCCTGTTGAAAGAAAAACAAACTTACCAGATGATGATGGAAGTCCCCAGCCTGCGTGATGCGTCCCAGCGCACCCAGGTGGTCTGCAAGGCAACCTGTATCTACTCCATACTCAGTGGTAGCGAATACCGCGCCGGCATGAAATATTTTGACGTGCCGCTAGAATACGTAGACCTGCTTTCTGCATGGTATGGCTGACCTGCCTGCCTGCTGTTTCAGTTCACGTCTGACAGCGCAGGTTCAAGGCTTGTGATATAACCAGTTTTTAGCTTTTTTTTGCTGCATCATGTCCAAGCATTCTGAATTGCCTGAAACCGTCTTGCGTGTCGCCCGTCTGCTGGAAAGCCTGGGGCATGATCAATCCATCGTCATGTTGCCGGCAAGCGGCAAGACCTCGGCTGAAGCGGCCGCCGGTCTGGGCTGTGAAGTCGCCGAGATTGCCAAATCCATAGTCTTCCGTCGCTTGCAGGATAATGCTGCCGTCATGGTCGTCGCCAGTGGCATCAATCGCGTGGATGAAACCAAGGTCGCGGCCCTGGTGGGGCCGCTGGGTAAAGCTGATGCGCGTTTTGTCAAAGAAAAAATCGGTTATGCCATAGGTGGTGTTTGCCCTATCGGCCATCTGGAAAAAACCGTGATGCTGATTGACCAGGATTTGCTGCAATACGCCCATGTCTGGGCGGCAGCCGGTCATCCGCATGCAGTGTTCAGGCTTACGCCGGAACAATTGAAAACCATGACAGGTGCACCTGTTGCTGACGTGGCCTTGCGCGCATGAACATTTTGCATGAATTTGATCCGGCCCAGTTTGTCATGGCACCTGGTAGCACCGTGCCCTCACCTTGTGTGAATATCTGTCGCATGGATGAAAAAACTGCCCTGTGTAGTGGCTGTTATCGCAGCATTGATGAAATCATTTGCTGGAGCAAGGCGGATAGCCATAAAAAACTGGAAATCTGGGATTTGATACAACAAAGAATGTTGCCCTAACGCTTAGAACCTCTTTACGTTCTTACAGCATCCCGGGCCGGGCCGGCAGGCAGAGGAGACATCATGAAACAGCTGGACTGGTATTTTGATTTTATTTCTCCCTTCGCCTACCTGCAGCATGAACTGCTGGCGCGCGCGCAGATGACAGAAAGCCTGCACTACCATCCGGTCTTGTTTGCCAGCCTGCTGAATCACTGGGACAACAAAGGCCCGGCAGAAATTCCGCCCAAGCGACAATGGACTTTTGAACATTGCGTCTGGCTCGCCCGCAAGCACGGCATCAGCCTGCGCATGTTGCCCGAACATCCATTCAATCCCTTGCCTTTATTGCGCCTGTGCCTGGTGCTGGGTTCTAGCGCTGCTGTGGTAAGTCGCCTGTTCAGTTTCGTATGGCAAGATGGCCATCTGCCTACCCAGACTGGGCACTGGCAAGCCCTGCTGGCGGAATTGCAGGTGACACCAGCCATGCTGGACACACCCGAAATCAAGCAGATGCTCAGGCTCAATGGTGAAAAGGCCATTGCCGCCGGCGTATTTGGGGTACCCACGACGGTGGTGGATGGCCGCTGTTTCTGGGGACTGGACAGCACCGACATGTTGCAGGCTTACCTGAATGGTGATGACTTCTTTAACTCGCCCGACCTGCTGGCTGCACGCAAGATGCCGTATGGCCTGCAGCGCAAGATCACGGAGAAAACATGATCCAACTGCCCGCCGGTATGCAAGTCTTTGAACGCGGCTGGTTATCTTCGAATAACATCCTGTTCATCGGTGAACAGCAAACTGCTCTGGTGGACAGTGGCTACCTCAGTCATGCGCCACAGACCCTGGCATTGGTGCAGCAAGCCCTGGGCGAGCGCAAGCTGGATTTACTGGTGAATACCCATTTGCATTCCGACCATTGCGGCGGCAATGCCCTGTTGCAGCGCCACTATGGCTGCCATACCCTGATACCGGTTGCCGAAACAGCCGCAGTAGCAGCCTGGGATGAAGCCGCCCTCAGTTATGCCGCCACCGGCCAGCAATGCGAGCGTTTCGGTTTTGATGCCGCCATACAGCATGGCGACAGCCTGCAACTCGGTGGCATGGACTGGCAAGTACTGGCTGCACCCGGGCATGATCCGCATTCCATGATCTTGTATTGTCCGCAAGAAGGCCTGCTGATTTCTGCGGACGCCTTGTGGGAAAACGGTTTCGGCGTGATCTTTCCAGAACTGGAGGGCGAATCAGGTTTTGCCGAACAGGCCGCCATACTGCAAGTCATACGTGAATTGAATCCGCGTATCGTCATTCCCGGCCATGGCCCTGCCTTCGGCAATGTGGCTGCCGCACTGGAACGGGCAGAGTCGCGGCTGGATTACCTAAGCGCCGATCCCCGCCGCAACGCCCGCAATGCAGCCAAGGTCCTGCTGGCTTTTCTGTTGCTGGAGTCACAGCGACTTAGCCTGAGTGCCACCCTATCCCAATTGGGCAGTACACGCCTGGTCAGTTCCTCTGCCAGACTGTTGGGCCTGGAAACCGACGCGTTGATGCTGCAAATGGCAAATGAATTGGTCACCGCCGGTGCTGCCCGCCTGGAACACGATATGCTGATTAGTACGCGCTAGTGTAGTGCTGCACTCTACGGCGTTCATTATTACGCCGCATTTTTAATTGACCCTGATGGCCATCACATCGAAGCCGTAACCAAGACTGTTGAATAAAATTCATTCATGAATACATCAATCCAGATACGTCCTGCCACGCACGATGACGCACTGTGTCTGAGTGTGCTGGCGATGCAGGTTTTTCTTGATACCTATGCGACGACCGGCATACGGCCAGCCATCGCCAAAGAAGTGCTGCATGCATTTTCCGTATCCGCTTTTACAGATTTGCTGACCCGGGATGGTAGGTTCATTCATGTCGCCGAATGTGAAGGGAATTTATTGGGGTTTTCTCAAATTACGCTGGGAACCAGGCAAGAGCTGGTCACCGCCACGCATCCTGCCGAACTCGACAGATTGTATGTACAAGAACCCTTTACCCGCATGGGCCTGGGTAGCCAGCTTTTGCATGCGGCAGAAACCAGCGCGGCCCAGTCCGGTGCCGATATGCTGTGGCTGACACCATGGGTACATAACACCAGAGCCTTGCAGTTTTATGCCAGGCTGGGGTATGCGGATAGGGGCAGTACCAGTTTTTTCATGGAGGGGGAAGCGCATGAAAATCGGGTATTGTGCAAGCGGCTGTAATGCTATTTCTTCTGTATGGCTTATCCAGGTTAAGCAATCTTTGGCATACGAACAATACTATTGACGTCATTCCACCGGGCTGGTGCTCCAGCGACGTCCGTCGTATATCGTTAAGTGATTTACTCATCTCAGCGTGTAGGTTGGGCCGGGCCTCGCTAGGCTACGCTTCATCAGCCCAACACTGTGCCTGCGATTAACGTAGGCCTGCGATTGACTTGCGTCCATACCGGATTTTAGTTCGTTCGTTTCAATGCTTTGCTGTAATTACTTTGTCGCCTTGTGATATTTATGGGCCGTGCTTTGAGATGACTTTCTGTCGTTATTGACGATTGCAGGCCGGTGGTAGACCGGCGGCTACATACCTTTTTGCTTCGCCAAAAAGGTATGCAAAAAAGGCGACCCAGGCGTCTTGCCCCTGCGGGGTTCCCGTTTGTGCACTACAAAAAATGGGAAGGTCCGAAACTCGCTTCGCTCAGACACCGGCCCTTCTTTTTCCATTTTCTGTAGTGCACAAACGGCGTCGACACATGGGAACTACAAAATTCAAAAGCAACTGCAACCGCAACTTCAAAAGCAACCGCAACTTCAAAAGCAACGTCAATACGACCTAAATTTACATTGCTGACTTCGTGGTTGACCAATGTTTTTGACCGCGGCGCACCTACTTCCGAGGCGTAGGTTGGGCCGGGCCTCGCTTGGCTACGCTTCATCAGCCCAACATAGGTGATGAGCCAATTTTGATGAAACTGCCATTTACTTCAAATGATACGCAGTCTCTGAAAACGAACTAACCGGTGCCAGATCTGCATACTCCGTCGGTCTTCCCTGCTGTTTCGCCATGAACGCTTCCATCAGGTTGCTGCTTTGCCAGATGCCGGATTGTAGCCAGCCCATTTGTTGCAGGGCGTCGTGGGTGCTGTGGTCGCGGGCGTAGTGGATGGCTTGTTTGCTGCCCCAGATGGCGACTGGGGGTTTTTCGGCGATTTCTGTGGCCATTTGCATGGCGGCTTCGAGCATGTTCTCCTGGTTGTCAAATACCTCGTTGAGCAGGCCAACCGCCAGCGCGCGTTGGGCGGGCAGACGGCGGCCGGTGTAGGCCATTTCGTGGACTATGCCTTCGGGGATCAGCTTGGGCAGGCGTTGCAGGGTGCCGAGGTCGGCGGTCATGCCTATGTTGATTTCCTGTATGCAAAAGAAGGCATCGCTGCTGGCCAGCCGTATGTCGCTGGCACAGATCATGTCGACACCACCGCCTATGCAGCCACCGTGGATGGCGCTAATCACCGGCATGCGCAGGGATTCGATCAGGTTGAAGGCGCGATGCATGTCCGTCAGCGCCAGGGCAATATTGGCACGGCCAACGGCGCTGGCATCATCCAGTGTGATGCCGCCACCGGCGAACACATCCAGCGCCATGCCAGCCGTAAAATGCTTGCCGGTCGAAGAAATGATGAGCACGCGGGCATTTGCCTGGTTTTGCAGATTTTGCAAAATTTCTGTCAGTTCACGAAAAAATACCGGCTGCATGGTGTTCAGCGTGGCTGGGCGGTTCAGGCGCAGGTGGGCGATTTTATTGCTGATACTGAAGTCAAAACATTGATAAGTCATGGTGTCTCCACAGGATTTTTATTAGCACGGTAAAATCATACTGGATATGTATGTCCATCAAGCATTCTATGCTCATCGTTAGAGGATACCGACTATGGCTCTCGACTCACCTGTATCACATTCAATGCCACGCTCAGCGTCACATCTACCTGCAGTGCTGCAACACCTGACCTTGCCCGTCATCGGTTCACCCCTGTTCATTGCCAGCGGCCCCAAACTGGTGGCGGCGCAATGCAAGGCCGGGATTGTCGGTTCTTTCCCGGCCCTGAACGCTAGGCCGGCAGAAATGCTGGATGTGTGGCTGACTGAATTGCAGGCTGACCTGGCCGCACACCAGGAAGCTCACCCGGATGCGCTGATAGGCCCGATTGCTGTCAACCAGATCGTCCATCAATCGAATGACAGGCTGGCGCATGATGTCGAAGTCTGCGTCAAACACCAGATTCCCATCATCATTTCTTCGTTGCGTGCGCCGCCGCCAGACATGTTGGATGCGATTCATAGCTATGGCGGCATTGTCCTGCATGATGTGATTTCGATACGCCATGCGCAAAAAGCACTGGAAGCCGGGGTCGATGGCTTGATCCTGGTGGCCGCCGGTGCCGGTGGTCATGCTGGTGGTTTGTCGCCGTTTGCCCTGGTGGGGGAAGTGCGACAATTCTTTGATGGCCCTATCGCCCTGTCCGGTTCCATCGCGACGGGCGATGCGGTACTGGCGGCACAGGCCATGGGAGCTGATTTTGCCTATATAGGCTCGCGCTGGCTGGCTACGCTTGAATCGAATGTGGACGAAGCATATCGTCAAGCCATCCTTGATTCGGCAGCGGCAGATATCGTCTATACCAATCTGTTTACCGGCGTGCATGGCAATTACCTCAAGAAATCCATCGTTGCTGCTGGGCTGGACCCGGATAATCTGCCAGTGGCCGACAAGAGCCAGATGAATTTCGCTTCCGGTAGCGGCAGCAAGGCCAAGGCCTGGCGTGATATCTGGGGGGCGGGCCAGGGTGTGGGCCTGATGAATGATGTCCTGACTGTGGCAGAAGTCGTGGCGCGCCTGAAATCTGAATATGCTGCAGCCAAAGCCCGTATCCAGGCGCTTTGATAAATTTTTAACCACTCTTGTCAGGAATTGTATGAGTAAAGCATATGTCGTCGCCGAAATACAGGTGACCAGGCCCGAACCCTATGCCGAGTACCGTGTACTGTCTACCGCCAGTGTAGACCGGTATGGTGGTCAGTTTTTGGTACGCGGGGGTACACGCTTGCAAAAAGAAGGTGGGGATGACCAGCACAATGAAGGCTGGCGTACCGTGCTCGTCGAATTTCCGTCGCTGGCCCAGGCACAGTTGTGGTACGACTCGGTCGAATATGGCAAGGCCAAGGCAATTCGCCAGGCCAATTCCATAGGTCGTTTGTTCATTGTCGAAGGCGTGGCAGCGGCAGCCTGACGACACAAAAACCACAAATTGCCTGCAGGAATTCAAGTTTGCAAAGAGACTTGCCGTAACAAGGGTATCTGCCTGTTTTTATTCCAGGTACTTATTCCCTTTGCTTATTCCCGTTACTTATTCCTACTATGCGCCGCTATCTTGCTCTGCTTGTTACCATGCTGATGGCTGCGGCCGTTCACGCGAACGACCCGCCGCCATCCAAGCCGATCAAACCGGCATCTGCGAAAGAAGAGGCGTCTGCATCTGCGTCCGGTTCAGCGTCTGCCTCGGCATCTGCATCCGCATCCGCCAAGGAAGAACGCAAGCCCACTGCCAAGGAAAGCAAAGAATCCGCCAAGGAAGCCGCTGCCCGCGCCAAGGATGCCCAGGCCGCAGATGAACTGGCAGCGCGCATCGCCGACCGCCTGAGCGTCATCCGCAAGGAAAAAGACGAGACTGCCCGCACGGCCCCCAGAGCCACCGCACGCCCCGCTTATGCCCCACCGGTGCGCAGGCCAGAGCTTGCCAAAGCCAAAAATGAACATGGGACAAATGGTGGCAGCGGCGGCAGCGGTAGCAGCACTGCGGCATCCGCCAGTGCCATGGCTGCCAGCCATGGCGAAATACACTGGAGTTACCAAGGTGAAGGCGGTCCGCTTAACTGGGGTAAGCTGAACCCTGCCAATGCCAAGTGTGATATCGGCGAAAGACAGTCACCGATTGATATCCGCGATGGCATCAAGGTGAATCTGGACCCGATTGCTTTTGACTACAAGCCCAGCCGTTTTTCTGTCCTGGATAATGGCCATACCATACAGGTGAATATGGGGGCCGGTAACTACATCAATGTACTGGGGCACAATTATGAACTGGTGCAGTTTCATTTCCACAAACCTTCTGAAGAACGTGTGAATGGCAAGAGCTTTGAAATGGTCGCCCATCTGGTACATAAGGATGCGGATGGCAAACTGGCTGTGGTGGCTGTGCTGATAGAACGGGGTAAGGCACACAGTCTGGTGCAACAGGTATGGAATAACCTGCCGCTGGAAAAGAATGACCCGGCACAGGCTTTGGTCACAATGGACATGAATGACATCTTGCCAGTCAAGCGTGATTATTTTACCTACATGGGCTCGTTGACGACCCCGCCTTGCAGTGAAGGCGTATTGTGGCTGGTCATGAAAGAGCCGATAGAAATCTCACCCGATCAGTTGATGATATTCAGTCGCCTGTATCCCATGAATGCGCGGCCTGTACAGAAAAATTCCGGGCGCTTGATCAAGGAATCAAATTAAACTGACGTAATATAAACATGATGGAATATACAGTGCCTGCAAATTTGCAGGCACTATGCATTTGGCCATGCGGCCCGTAGTTCTTTACGCACGACGATCTTCAATCCTGACCATATCTCACTGACGGTACAGACCTTGATGTCGACATAACCGAGTGGCAGGGCAACTTCCCTGATGCTGTCTTCGGTGATGTCGGTAGGTACTTTGGATGATTTTTTTGGCCAGGATACCCAGATTGCAGCATCACTGCGCAGCTTTGACTTATACGCTGTCAATTCTTTGACCAGTACCGTTTTCTGCTCAGTAAACAAGTGGACAATATCGGTTGCGGCTGTCAGCTTTTTTTCAAAGACGACATCGGCTGGCAAATCTGCCAGCAAGTCCAGATAATTGTCAGGTGCATGTTTGACCAAGACCAGGCTACCCGCCCGGATACCCAGTTTCTTTGCCAATGGTGTACCGGAATAGCCGCTAGTTGTTGAAGTCATCGCAGGATGGGGAACAAAAAAAGCGGTACCTGTTATACAGGTACCGCTTTTTTGTGGATTAAGCTGCCTTGAATGGCAATTCACGCCAGCGCTTGCCACCTGCCCTGGCTATCGCATTCGCAAATGCCGGTGCCAATGCGGGTAAGCCCGGTTCACCCATGCCGGTAGGCGCATCGGCGCTAGGCACGATGTGCACCGCGATCTGTGGCATGTCGGTAATGCGGGGCACCACAAAATCACTGAAATTGCTCTGCTCGACCACCCCATCCTTGAGCGTGATGGCGGCACCCGGCAGGCACATCGATAATCCCATCAAGGCCGCACCCTGTACCTGGGCTTCCACGGTTTTAGGATTGACCGCGAGGTTGCAATGCACGCCAGCCGTCACCTTGTGCAGTTTGGGCTGACCATTTTTCATGGATGCTTCAACCACATAGGCCACGATGGAAGAGAAGGATTCATGCACGGCGACACCATAAGCACGGCCTGCTGGCAGTTTTTTCTTGCCGTAGCCGGATTTTTCCACCGCCAGTTGCAAGGCCGCTTTATGACGCGGATGCTTGTCACCCATCAGTTTCAGGCGATAGGCAACCGGGTCTTGCTTGGTGGTCTCGGCTATTTCATCGAGCAGGGTTTCCATCACAAAGGCGGTGTGGGTAGAACCCACGCTGCGCCACCACAAGACTGGTACATTGATTTTGGGATGATGGACGGACAGCCGCATCGGCATTTCATAGGGCTCTTTCATACCTTCCACGGCGGTCGCATCGACGCCATTCTTGACCATCATGCCTTCGAAAGGGGTACCGCTGACGATGGACTGGCCGACGATCACATGATCCCAACCGAGGATATTGCCCTGGGCATCAAAACCTATTTCAGCCTTGTGCAGATGCATGGGGCGGTAGTAACCACCCTTGACATCGTCTTCACGACTCCACAGTGTACGGATGGGGGCATCCAGGCCGGCGGCCACTGCTGCTTTGGCTACGCCACAGGCTTCCACTACATAATCGCTGGTGGGAATGGCGCGACGACCAAAACCGCCACCGGCCATCTGGGTATGGACGGCGATATTTTCAGGTTTCAGGCCGAGGGCAGTGGATGCGGCAAAACCGTCAAGGCCGGGCATTTGTGTGCCCACCCACAATTCTGCCTTGTCACCTTTTATCGCTACCGTGCAGTTCAAAGGCTCCATCGGGGTATGGGCCAGGTAAGGAAAGATGAATTCTGCATTCAGTTTATGCGGTGCTGTTGCGATTTTTGAAACATCGTCGTTGTACTTCAATGCGCCTTGCTGTTTGGCCATTTCCTTGTAACTGGCCAGTTGTTTCACACTATCGACTTTTTCCACACTGCCCATTTCCCATTCCAGCTTCAGGGCATCGCGGCCCTGTTTGGCTGGCCAGTAGCCGGTGGCGATGATGGCAACGCCTTCACCTCCGCGATCAACCGGCACGCGCAGCACGGCTTTTACACCTTTGATTGCTTTGGCCGCTGTATCGTCCACAGACTTGAGTTTCGCGCCAAATACAGGTGGGCGGGCAACCACGGCAGTCAGCATGCCTGGCAAGTGGGTATCAATACCGAAATCCTGGGTGCCGGTAGATTTGGCTTTGGCATCCAGACGACCTGTGGGTTTGCCTATCAGGCGGAAGCTTTTTGGGTCTTTCAGCACGACTTTTTCTGGTACCGGCAATTTCATTGCCGCTTCAGCCAGGTCGCCATAGCCCAGTTTCTTGCCACCAGGTCCAATGACGTAGCCATTTTCTGTACGCAGGGCCGACGCATCGACATTCCATTGTGTCGCTGCTGCCTGTACCAGCATGGCACGGGTGCGTGCACCCAGCTCACGGTATTGGGTGTAAGAGTGGGCGATGGAATTCGAACCACCGGTCAAATGCATGCCAAATGCCGGATCGACATAGGCCGGGTGATTGTTGCCATTCGCGTATTTGACTTTCGACCAGTCGGCATCCAGTTCTTCAGCCAGTATCAGGGGCAGGGCGGTCTGCACCCCCTGGCCAAATTCCAGGCGATTGATGGTGACGGTGACCGTGCCATCCTTGGCAATCTGGACGAAAGCACCAGGTTGTTCCGTGGGTTTTAAACCTGCCGGGGCTTTTGCCGCAGCATCTTGTGCTGTTGCCAGCATGGGGTAGCAACCGAGGGCAAAGCCGCTGGCGGTCGCCATTTTGAGGAAACTGCGCCTGCTGAAGCCGCTGGTATCGGGCTTGTCTTCTACAGCCGCCTGTTGCATCAGGGACTGCAAATGTTTTGGCATCTCAGCCAAACGGGAATCAAAATGCATAGCGTTCTCCTGAATTAAGCCAAGGTGGATGCGGCGTCGTGAATCGCAGCGCGTATCCGTACATAGGTGCCACAACGACAGATATTGCCTGCCATGGCGGCATCGATATCGGCGTCGGATGGTTTCTTATTGGTTTTCAACAAGGCGGTTGCACTCATGATCTGGCCACTTTGACAGTAGCCGCATTGCGCCACGTCGTGCTTAACCCAGGCGGTTTGCACGGCTTTGCCGACCTTGTCCTGGCTCATGGCTTCTATGGTGGTGATTTTCTGGCCGGAAACAGCAGATATGGGGGTAACGCAGGAACGTATGGCCTGGCCGTTCAAATGCACGGTACAGGCACCACACAGGGCCGCGCCGCAGCCAAACTTGGTGCCAGTCAGGCCGAGGGAATCGCGCAGGGCCCATAATACAGGGGTGGAAGGGTCAGCATCGAGCTGATGATCTTTGCTGTTGATATTCAACGAAGTCATTGTGCAGATCTCCATTTTTAAGGGTTAGCAGGCCACTGCCGGGAAAGCCAGCCTGTTAATGATTGCTTAGGATTGTTCGGTTTGTTTACCTAACTACTATAGAATAAATTTGAATATAGCGTGCAGACTGCTGTCAGATGCATATTTTTTGTGCAGTTTTCGCAGCGGGCATGCGAAGTTCCTAAAGTATTCATCAGACCTTGCGCAGCAGTAATTTATACTGTCCAGCTTCTGGATAAATACGACCGTTCTGGCCACTGATGCTGTTTAACTCATTTACCTTTCTGTTGTTTTTTATCCCGGTGTACGGCCTGTTCTGGCTATTACCCGGATGGGCATCCAGGAAGAGCCTGTTGCTGGTGGCAAGCTATGTGTTTTATGCCGCCTGGAATCCACCCTATGTGATCCTGCTGATGTTGTCCACGCTGGTGGACTGGCTGCTGGCAAATCGCATTGCCACCTCTGCCTCGCAGGTACGACGTCGCCTGTACCTGCTGCTCAGCCTGATCTGCAACCTGGGTATGCTCAGTTATTTCAAATACGGTAATTTCGTGCTGGATATCTATGCGGACCTGGGTGCTGCCCTGGGTTGGCAATTTGTGCATGCCGACCATTCCATCATCCTGCCGATAGGGATATCGTTTTATACCTTTGCTTCGCTGTCGTATACGGTCGATGTGTATCGTGGAGTGCTGACTTCGCGCTATAGCCTCAAGGACTATGCCCTGTTTGTCAGTTTTTTCCCGCATCTGGTGGCCGGACCCATCCTCAAGGCGAATATCCTCATGCCACAGCTGGAAAAGCCGGTATTGCCAGACCAGCACCAGGTCGGCTGGGGCTTTTGCCTGTTCTTGTTGGGTCTGTTCTGCAAGCTGGTGCTGGCAGATACCCTGTTTGCGCCGCTGGTGAATGAAGTGTATGCGCATCCTGAACAATCCGGCATTCTGGAAACCTGGTGTGCGGTCTTCAGTTTCTCAGGGCAGATTTATTTCGATTTTTGTGGTTACTCGCTATGCGCTATCGGCCTGGCGAAAAGCATGGGGTTTTATTTCCCAGAAAATTTCAATTATCCGTATACCGCCACCAGCTTTTCCGATTTCTGGCGACGCTGGCATATTTCCCTGTCCAGCTGGTTGCGGGATTATCTGTATATCCCGCTGGGTGGTAACCGCCATGGCTGGGGCCGGACATATCTGGCCCTGTTCGCCACCATGCTGATCGGTGGTTTATGGCATGGCGCTTCCTGGATGTTTGTGCTGTGGGGCGCTTTGCATGGCAGTTTTCTTATTGTCGAACGTGCTTGCAGTGGTCGCGCAATCGCAGCTTACCTGACCCCAGCCATGCGCAGGGGCCTGGTATTTATACTGGTGACACTGGCATGGATACCCTTCCGGGCAAATTCACTGGCACAGGTGCAAGCCATAGGTGCAGGTTTATTCGGCAAGCATCATGCCGGTGAATACCTGGACTGGTCACACGCCTTGGCGCTGGCCGTGATGGCGCTGGTCGTGGTTGGCGTCACTTACCTGCGGGATATGAGCCTGGATAAAATATTTGCCAGGCTGGGCATGGCGCTGCAGATTGCTGTACTGTGCCTGTGCCTGATGTCCCTGTTTGTTTTTTCAGGGACAGGACAAAATGCCTTTCTCTATTTTCAGTTCTAGCGACCTCATGCCTGCTTACCCCTGGAAGCGTATTTTTGCCTTCATCCTGCTCCTGACACTGGCAGCTATCGTCGCTATGGAACTGAGCTTGCGCAGCCTGGGTTACCAGCCCACTGCGCTGGATTCCAAAGAACGCTGGAGTCATGAACGGGGGCGTGCCAGTGAATTGGGGTCGCAAGCATTGACATTGATAGGGACATCCCGTTTTCAACTGGGGATGGACCTGGATGTCTTGCGCAAAGGAACAGGGCTGGAAGCTATACAACTGGCTGTCGATGGCAGCTCGTTTGTACCAGTACTGAAAAACCTGGCCGATGATCCACGTGTCACCGGCACCATACTCATTGATTACACGTCTGGGGCTTTGGCCAATGCCAGACAGGGCAGTTTTGGTTCGGTCAGCGTGTTTGTCGATGAATATGAAAAGCAGCAGTTACGCTTCCAGAATTTTTCGGCAGATACACTGGAGAAAAAACTGACGGCTGGCATCCATGAAAACCTGAGTATTTTTTCTGATGGCAGCAATCCCTGGTTTGCCCTGCGTTACCGTATTTTGCCGTGGAAACGCTCGTCCCAATACATCACGACCCGGCCCGACCGTTCGCGGCTGGCAGATTACAGCCGCTTGCCCTGGCCCGATGCGTATTATTCGCGTGTGGCCAAACAGTTGGGCATGGAATGGAATCCGCATGCAGGGCGGGGTAGGGCAGAGGCCCGCTTCCTTGACAAAATCAAATCCATGCCCGTTGCCAGCCAGGAAGATTTTCTGTATGGCGCCCAACTCATACGTGGCTATATCGATACCATACAAAAGCGCGGTGGCAAGGTATTGTTTGTCAAAATGCCGACCACCGGCCTGATCAAAGAGGCAGATGAGCAGCGCTATCCGGAACAGCAGTTTCTGGAAGTTTTCTTTGCCAGCAGCCACCTGCCCATTTTATATGACAAAAATCAGCCTGCCATCAGGGATTTCAAATGTCCCGATGGTTCTCATCTTGACCAGAAGGACAGGGCCAGTTTCAGCGCCATCGTTGCCAAATTTGTCGCCGGTTTTGTAGCTGGCAAGAGTTAAGCTTTATTCGTATTTGCGGGCGTCATCGATCACCTTGCCATCATTCGGCAAACTGGCTTCCACCACGAATAAGGCATCCGCCCGCAGTTTGGTGATATCGCGCAGGCTGTCGATAATCGCCGCCTTCAATGCAGGGCTGTGGTCGCGGCTTTCGCAATGCAGGGTCATGGCGTCATTCGCCATTTCGCCTGTGACCACCAGTCTGGCCTTGCTGATTTCAGGGTGGCGCTTGACGACCTCTGCCACTTGTGAAGGGTGCACGAACATACCCTTGACCTTGGTTGTCTGGTCAGCGCGCCCCAGCCAACCCTTGATGCGCTGATTGCTGCGGCCACAGGGCGACATACCCGGCAAGATCGCCGACATGTCGCCAGTACCAAAGCGTATCAGCGGGTAATCCGGATTGAACGAAGTGATGACGATTTCACCGACTTCGCCTTCGGAAACCAGGTCGCCGGTACCAGGTCGTACAATTTCCAGTATCAGGTCTTCGTCCAGGACCATGCCCGGGTTCACCTGGCCATCTGTCATGCTTTCATAGGCGATATTGCCGATGTCGGCGGTGGCGTAGATTTGCAGCACCTGCGCCACGCCATGCTCCTGCAGCCACTTGCGCAGCGAGGGCGGCAGAGCTTCGGCACCGACTATGGCGCGCTGCACGCTGGAAATATCTGCGCCCATGTCCAGCGCTTTTTCTATGATGATTTTTAAAAAACTGGGCGTGCCTATGTAGGCATCGGGACGCAGTTCTGCCATGGCCTGTACCTGCATTTCAGTCTGGCCTATGCCGGCGGGAATAACGGCGCAACCCAGACGGGCAGCGGCGCTTTCCACCATGAAGGCCGCGGGTGTGAAATGATAGGAAAAACAGTTTTGCAGCAGATGCCCGCTACGCAAGCCCACCGCATACATGGGGCGGGCAAAGCGCCACCAGTCTGGCCCGCGCCCTTCCGGGTCAAATATAGGGCCGGGTGACATGAATATGCGCCCCATCTGATGCGGGGAAGTGGTGTTCAGGCCGCCGAAGGGTAGTGATTTTTTCTGCAAATCCTTGAGATCAGATTTGCGCGTCACTGGCAATTGCGCCAGGCTGCTGCGGCTGTGGATATCGGCGGCGCTGACACCGGCCAGTATGCCTGCCCAGCCTGTCGCTGTCTGTGCATGCGCTATCAGTTGCGGCAAGCTGTGCATCAGTGTTTGTTCCCGGCTTTGCGGATTGCGGGTTTCCAGTGCGTCCAGATAATCACTCATGAGCGTGCTCTATAGTGGTTGATTTGTCTTGTTTTGCTTTGTTCTTAAGCTGTTTATGATCTGTAGCGAGCGGGCGTCAGCGGGGTCAGGGTAACCAAGCGCAGCGCAAAAAGCGGAATGTACTCTAAGTACATGAGCATTTTGAGCAGCGCATGAGCCCCGATCACGCCCGCGCAGTAAGATCATGCCAGCCAGCGCTTGCGCCTGCGATAAAACTTCATATCCTTGAAACTCTTGCGACCGGCACCCGATACACCAAGATAAAATTCCTTGACGTCTTCGTTCGTACTCAGGTCTTTGGCGTCGCCTTCCATGACGACCCTGCCGTTTTCCAGAATGTAACCAAAGTCGGCATAGCGCAGCGCGATATTGGTGTTTTGTTCGGCCAGCAGGAAAGACACGTTTTCCTGCTTATTCAGGCTTTTGACGATTTCAAAAATTTCTTCCACCAGTTGCGGAGCAATACCCATCGAAGGTTCATCCAGCAAAATCATCGACGGCTTGGCCATCAGGGCACGGCCGATGGCGCACATCTGTTGTTCACCGCCCGAGGTATAACCCGCCTGTGAATTGCGGCGTTCGCGCAGACGTGGAAAATAGTGATACACCTTGTCCAGTGCTTCCTTCAGTTCTGCACGTGACAGGCTGCGGGTATAGGCACCGGTCAGCAGGTTTTCTTCCACCGTCAGATGCGCAAAGCAGTGGCGTCCTTCCATCACCTGTGACAGGCCACGTTTCACCAGTTCGTTCGGTGTCAGATGGTCGACGCGTTGTCCGCGAAAACTGATGTCGCCCTTGGTGATGTCGCCGCGTTCATTTTTCAGCAAGGTCGAAATGGCTTTCAGGGTGGTCGATTTACCCGCCCCATTGGCACCCAGCAAGGCCACGATTTTTCCTTGTGGCACCTGCAAGGAAATACCTTTCAACACCAGGATCACATGATCGTAGATGACTTCAATATTGTTGACGCTGAGGTAGGCCACATCGGCTGTCGCCGCGTCTGCCCTGGCACTCTGAATACTTTGGATACTCATGATCTGGGTTTGCAATGAAGTTGGTGATACTGGCGGAGACAGCTTGCTGCCTCCACCGGCTTGACATTTATTTCAAACAGGCAGGCGTGATTTTTTTCTCGGCCGCATATTTGTTCGACGATTCTTCCAGCATGGCGCGTGTCAAAGCCTTGTCACCAGTGATCCAGTTGGGCGTGATGGCTTTCCATTTGTCACCTGTCCACTGCTGTACTTTGACAGCGCCGGAACCTTCATGGTCTTCACAGGACGTTTTGACCGGTGGGAACATGCCCATCGCACCCAGCGCCTTTTGGCGGGCTTCATCGACGTTCAGGTTTTCAAAACCCCAGCGTATCTGTTCGGACGTCATCAGCTTGCCCTTGCCGAATTTCTCTTGCGCTTTCAGGATGGCTTCTGTCCACAAGATCGCCGCCGTTATACCACGCATGTGATATACCGTACCGATGCGGGATTTGTCGCCCAGGTTGCCCTTGCCAGTTGCATACACCTTGCTGCGGATTTCATCCAGCACAGGATAATTGCCAGGAGTATTGAAAGTCATCGTGGTATAGCCTTTGGCAGCGTCACCAGCTGGTATCGCATCTTCTTCTGAACCTGCCCACCAGACACCCAGCATTTTTTCACGTGAATAGCCATTGCGTTGCGCAGTTTTAATGGCCACCGCATTCATGACACCCCAGCCCCACAGAATCACATAGTCAGGATTGGCCTGGCGGATTTGCAGCCATTGTGATTGTTGTTCATTGCCTGGATGGGCGACCGGGATCTTGATCAGTTCAAAGCCATATTGCTTGGCCTGGGCTTCAAGTACCGGGATAGGTTCTTTGCCGAAAGCCGAGTCATGGTACAGATGGACAATTTTCTTGCCCTTGAGTTTATCCATGCCACCCGATTTATCGCCCAGGTATTTGGTCATGGCTGCGGCCTGGTTCCAGTAACTGGTAATCAGCGGGAAAATATACGGGAATACTTTGCCATTGGCGGCGTCAGAGCGTCCATAACCTAGCGTCGTCATGGGAATTTTGTCTTCAGCAACGCGATCCAGGATACCGTAGGCGATGCCGGTAGACAGTGGTTCTATCAGGGATGCGCCACCCTGTGTCTTTTTCAGGCGTTCATAGCATTCCACACCGCGTGATGCATTGTATTCAGTCTCACACTCTTCCCAGGAAATCTTGATGCCATTCAGGCCGCCTTTGGAATTGACCAGGTTGAAATAATCGATAGCCCCACCGAAAAACCCGGAGCCGCCAGCCGCATACGGGCCGACGCGATAGGACAGGATGGGAATGAATTGGTCATTCGCCTGCGCTGTGCCGATTGCCCCGCAGATTGCCGAGGCCAGTAGTAGGGATTTAAGCAGTTTCATAGTGTCTCCTTGTGGTTGGATGGGTATTGCCTGACGCTTGTCATCTCCGATAAGATGCCGCGTCTTTTTATGAATTTCTTTTTCACTCTTGTTACATTAAAACTTATTGTCTGAGCTTAGTGTGGAAACGGCCAAAGTCGCAATTTTTCCTTGGTGATTTGCCACAGCCTTGCCAGACCATGTGGTTCAACGATCAGGAAGAAAATGATCAGGGCACCGAACACCATCAATTCCAGGTTGGATGCCACATTGGTCGGCAGCGACAGGCCGTGGGCCAGCAGGTTCAATACGATAGGCAACAGGATGATGAAGGCCGAACCCAGGAAAGAGCCGAGGATGGAGCCGACACCACCGATGATGATCATGAACAGGATGCGGAAAGACAGGTCCAGGTTATATGCTTCCGGTTCTACCGTGCCCAGGTAGGCATAGGCATACAGGGCACCGGCAATGCCGCAGTAAAATGAAGACACGGCAAAGGCCAGCAGCTTGGTGCGCATCAGGCGAAAACCGATGACTTCGGCCGCCACATCCATGTCGCGCACCGCCATCCATGAGCGACCGACGTTGGAGCGCACCATGTTTTTCGCCAGCAGGGCCAGTACACACACCACGCTCAGTGTCAGCAGGTATTTTTTGACCGGGGTATTGAAGCTCATGCCCATGATCACCATCTCTTGCGCAGTAATGACGCCGGAAGAGCTGTAGTTGGTGAACCACTGTATCTTGGTCAGGCACCAGACCACAAAGAACTGGGTCGCCAGGGTCGCTGCCGCCAGATAAAAGCCACGTATGCGCAGGGATGGCAAACCAAAGGCAATGCCAACCATGGCAGCGGACAGGCCGCCCAGTACAAAGGCCAGCAGCACCGGGATGCCAGGTATCCTCAGCACGAAATTGTAAGATGCAAATGCACCCACCGCCATGAAAGCAGCCGAACCCAGCGACAACTGCCCTGCATAGCCAGTCAGGATATTCAATCCCAGTGCCGCCAGCGAGAAAATCAGGAAAGGAATAAAGATGGCAGAAAAGGCATAGTCGGATGCCAGCCAGGGCACACCGAAAAATGCCGCCGCCAGGATAATCACGATGGCGATGCGGTCTTGTCGTATCGGGAAGATTTGATTGTCCGCCTGATAACTTGTTTTGAACTGACCTGCTTCACGGTAGAACATGCTTGACCTCTGATCTTGATTTGCCGGTATGGCCCGTGCAATATTTCATTCAAATTCTGCGTATGATTTTTTCGCCAAACAAACCTTCCGGCCTGACCAGCAAGAACAGCAACGCCAGTACATACGGGAACCAGCCTTCTATGCCACCCCCCACCAGCGGCCCTATATACACTTCCGCCAGTTTTTCTGATGCACCGATGATCAGGCCACCAACAATCGCTCCTGGCACTGAGGTAAATCCCCCCAGTATCAAGACCGGCAAGGCTTTCAGCGCCACAAAGGTCAGCGCAAACTGCACGCCATTGCGGGCACCCCACAGCAAGCCGGCTACCAGGGCAACAAAACCCGCCACTGCCCAGACGATGCCCCAGATCTGTTGCAGGGGGATACCGACAGCCAATGCCGCCTGATGGTCATCCGCCACTGCGCGCAGGGCACGGCCTATCTTGGTCTTGGAAAACAGCAGGGCCAGGCCGGTCACCAGCATGGCGCAGATCAGGGCGGCAATGACATCAAATTGCGATACCAGGATATTGAATTTTTCCATCAGGAATTCTATCGGTACGTCATCAATCGGCAATGTCAGTTTGTGTGGTTGCGAACCCCACAGTAATTGCGCCAGGCCTTCGATAAAAAAAGTCAGGCCTATGGTGGCCATGAACAGAGTGATTTCAGGTTGATTGACTAACGGACGCAAGACGATGCGTTCTATCGCCAGGCCCAGTGCCACCATCACCAGCATGGTCAGCGGTATCGCCAGCCACAAGGGCAGTTCAAATTTTTCTGTCAGGCCGACACAGGTCAGGGCGGCAAAAAATACCATGGCTCCCTGCGCAAAATTGAATACTCCAGATGCCTTGTAGATCAGCACAAAACCCAGCGCAACCAGTGCGTACATGACCCCGGACAACAAGCCGCCAATAAACACTTCAAAGAAAAAACTGATATTCATTTCTAACTTTCAGCTTACGATAAGCAAACATGAATTTTTAACCAAGACCCCTCACCACAGAGGCACAGAGACACAGAAGAAAAACATGAGAAAATCTTTAGCTCTTCTCCAGCCTTTCTCTGTGGTGTAGCAAGGAATTCGAGTGACATGCCACTCGCTTGCGAAACGAAGACTTCTTGCAAGAAGTCTTTCCAACCTCTGTGCCTCTGTGGTTAATGGTCTTAAGTTTTCCATATTTAATGCGCCACACCCAGATAGGCATTGATGACTTCCTGATTCGCCAGCACTTCAGCAGGGGTGCCGTCGCCGATTTTTTTGCCGTAATCAAGCACCACCACGCGATCAGAAATATCCATGACCACGCCCATGTCATGCTCAATCAGCACGATGGAGGTGCCGAGCTGGTCATTGACATCCAGGATGAAACGGCTCATGTCTTGTTTTTCTTCCACGTTCATGCCGGCCATGGGTTCATCGAGCAGTAAAATTTCTGGCTCGGCTG
This sequence comes from Undibacterium sp. Di26W, assembly GCF_049340265.1. NCBI lineage: Bacteria > Pseudomonadati > Pseudomonadota > Betaproteobacteria > Burkholderiales > Oxalobacteraceae > Undibacterium > Undibacterium sp. Di26W. Next base: position 50,098 of record NZ_JBMPOR010000011.1, on the reverse strand, counting down.
CCAGCGCCCGTCCCAGTTCCACGCGTTTTTGCAAACCATAAGACAGGCGGCCTACCGGTATCTTGCGGATGTGCTGGATTTCCAGAAAGTCGATGATTTGCTCAACTTTCTGGCGGTGGGCAATTTCTTCTTTTTGTGCAGGTCCCCAGTACAAAGCCTGCATGAGGAAATTGCTTTTCATTTTCAGGTTACGCCCGGTCATGATGTTGTCGAGCACACTCATGCCTTTGAACAGTGCGATGTTCTGGAAGGTACGGGCGATGCCACTCTTGGCTGCCGCATAGGTATTCATGCCCTTGCGATGCTTGCCGCGATACGTGATGTCACCCTGCTGTGGCCGGTAGACGCCATTGATGACGTTCAGCATCGAGCTTTTGCCCGCACCGTTGGGGCCGATGATGGCGCGTATTTCATGTTCCTTCACATTGAAGGAGATATTGGTCAATGCCTTGACGCCGCCAAAAGACAGCGAGATGCCTTGCATGTCCAAAATCACGTCGCCGATTTTCCTGTTATCTGCCATTACTCTTCCTCACGCCGCCAGCTTTTGGGCAGAAAATGTTTTGACATCGCTGATATGCAAATCGGCACTGACCTGGCCCTGACGGCCATCTTCAAATTTGACCAGGGTTTCTATGAATTGCGAACGCTTGCCGGAATACAGGGCATCAATCAGCACAGCATATTTGTGTGAAATGAAACTGCGCCTGACCTTGCGGGTACGCGTCAGTTCATCATCGTCCGGGTCCAGTTCTTTATGCAGCACCAGGAAGCGATGGATTTGCGTGCCCGCCATCAAATCTTCACTGGCCAGGTCGGCATTCACTTTTTCCACGCAAGACAAGATCAGTTGATAGGTCTCTGCCTTGGCCGCCAGGTCGGTATAACCTGAATAGGCAATGCCGCGTCGTTCCGACCAGTTGCCGACGGCTTCCATATCGATGTTGATGAAAGCGCACACCATGTCACGCTCATTGCCAAAGGCGACGGCTTCCTTGATGTAGGGGAAAAACTTGAGTTTGTTTTCGATATAGTTGGGGGCGAAGATGTCGCCCTGCCTGAGCTTGCCGACATCGGCAGCGCGGTCTATGATTTTCAGGTGTCCATCCTGATCAAAAATCCCAGCGTCGCCGGTATGGAAGTAACCTTCTGCATCCATCACTTCTGCCGTGGCATCTGGCCGCTTGTAATAACCGGTCAGCATGGCATCCGACTTCACCAGCACTTCTCCATTCGCGGCCAGTTTGACCTCGACACCGGGGGCTGCGGCACCAACGCTGTCGAACTTGATTTTGCCATCAGGTTGCAGGCAGACATAGGCACAGGTTTCGGTGGAACCATACAACTGCTTCAGGTTGACACCGATAGAACGATAGAAACGAAACAGGTCAGGGCCGATGGCGGCACCAGCGGTATATGCAACCCTGACGCGGGATAAGCCCAGCACATTCTTTAGCGGTCCGTACACCAGCAATTTGCCTAGTCCATAACGAATTTTATCGATGAGTGCGACCGGCTTGTTATCCAGGATATCGGCACCAACGCGGCGCGCCACTTCCATGAAATGTGCAAACAGATGACGCTTGACGGTACCGCCATCTTCCATGCGTATCATCACCGTGGTCAGCATATTTTCAAACACACGCGGTGGTGCAAAATAATAGGTGGGGCCGACTTCGCGCAAGTCTGTCAATACGGTTTCGCTGGATTCCGGACAGTTCACCGTGAAACCTGCAGCCATGGCCTGTGCAAACGAAAACAGATGATCACCAACCCAGGCCATCGGCAGATAAGACAGGATGTCTTCATTTGCAGTCAACTGGTCAAACTGCATGCCGCCTATGGCGGCTGTCATGAAAGAACGATGGGACTGACATACCCCTTTCGGTTTGCCGGTAGTGCCAGATGTATACAGCATGACGGCGGTGTCATCCGGTTGGCCCAGTTCCACTTCCTGCATGAAAAATTCGGGATGTGTCTGATCATAAGCGCGCCCCAGCTCTTGCAGTGCCGCATAGGAAATCAATTCGGGTTGATGATAATGACGCATGCCACGGTCATCATCAAAGGCAATGTGTTGTATGCCTGCATAATGCTGTTTGATTTCCAGCAGCTTGTCGACCTGTTCCTGGTCTTCAACGACAGCAAAGACGATTTCTGCATTTTCCAGCACATAGGCCATGTCGGCGGCTGGTGCATCCTGATACAGCGGCACCGGTATGCCGCCCAGGCATTGGGCGGCTGCCATGGCCCAGTACAGGCGTGGACGGTTGTCGCCGATGATGGCCAGGTTCATGCCGCGCTTGAAACCCTGCGCAGCCAGGCCGCAGGCGAGCGCACGCACTTCAGCATTCACCTGTTGCCAGCTCCAGGTTTGCCAGATACCCAGATCCTTTTCGCGGAAAGCCGGATGCGCTGGTCGTGTTTTCCCATGCTGTAGCAATAGTCGCGGGAAAGTCGAATTTGCTGTTTCTTTTTGAATCATGTCTCCACCACTAGCCTTGTCTCATATACTGATTTTTATGGGCTTGTTGTCCTGTGAGTTTCCTCACCTCCCCTTACGGCAAACTTACGCTTCTTGCGTAGTTTATCTGGGGAAATTATTGCGGAGCGCCTGTCGTGGCGAGATTGAATGATTTGGACGTGAACCATCCTTCAGTGTTAGCTGTAGGGGGAAAACCTCGCTTACAATGACTCCGTATTTCTTTTTGTTGATGGGATAGTAGTCTCTTCACGAACTACGGGTTGTCATTCGACGGACAATCTCGAAGAATGAAACAATTATCGGTGGTGCGTTGCACAAATATGACAAAACAAATTGGCGACCCAAAAGAGCGTTTTAGCAAAACCATGTGGGCCCGCATGCTGGCGCCGGAACATATGCAAAAGGTGGAAGAGGAAGTGATGGAACGCTTCATCCCTGCCGGTGGCTATGTCTGCCGCAAAGGCGACCCGGTAGAGTATTGGATGGGTGTCGTCGACGGCTTCCTGAAAATGAGCAGCATCTCGCCAGATGGCAAGACCGTCACTTTCAGTTGCATGTTGGCGGGTGGCTGGTTTGGCGAAGGCTCACTGCTGAAGACAGAAGCGCGCCGCTATGATGTCGTGGCTTTGCGCGATACCCGGGTGGTCTATATGCCGCGTTCCACTTTCACTTATCTGCTGGATAACAGCATTCCCTTTAACCGCTTTCTCTTGCATCAATTGAATGAAAGACTGGGGATGTTTATTTCCCTGGTCGAATATGACCGCATGCTTGATCCAGATACCCGTGTGGCGCGTTGTCTGGCGGCGATGTTCAATTCTTACCTGAACCCCGGCAGCAGCATGCAGATCCAGATTTCCCAGGAAGAGATAGGCTATATCTCCAGCGTGTCGCGCCAGCGCGCCAATCAGGCTCTGCAACTGCTGGAAAAGAAAAAACTGTTGAGTGTCGATTATGGCGGCATCACCATACTTGACCTGGATGGCCTGCGTCGCTTTCCAGAAGAGCCTGCGGATGAGCCAGCAGCATGAAGACCCTGAATGTAATCGGGGCCGGCAAGGTCGGTAGCGTACTGGCAAAAAATTTTATTGCGCGGCAGGTTTTTTCGGTTCAGCAAGTCATGAACCGCACGCTGCACAGCAGCCAGGCAGCGGTAGCCTGGCTGGGTGAGGGAACTGCGGTGGATGCGCTGCATCACATGCAGCCTGCCGATGTCACCATGCTGACGGTGACGGATGACCAGATTGTCCCGGTTTGTGCGGCAATGGCCGCAGCCGGTTTGCTGCACGCAGGCAGTATCGTGTTTCATTGCAGCGGTGCCAAGGCATCGACCGAATTGCTGGCGGCCATGTCAGCCGGCGCGGCGGTCGCCAGTGTCCACCCGGTGCGCAGTTTTGCCGACGGCAAGACTATCGCGCCGGAGTTTGCTGGCACCATCTGCAGTGTGGAAGGTGAAGCCCGTGCCCTGGCCGTACTGCTGCCTGCCTTGCAGGCGATAGGTGCGCAAACGGTAGAGATCAGTGCCGACCGCAAATTGCTGTACCACGCAGGGTCCGTGTTTGCCAGCAATTATCTGGTGACCCTGATGGAAACCGCCTTGCGCAGCTATCAGGCCGCCGGCATACCCTTCGACCTGGCACAACAGATGGCGGCACCACTGGCCAGGCAAACGCTGGATAATGTATTTGCCATGGGAACCGTGCAAGCGCTGACCGGCCCGATAGCTCGCGGTGACATGCAGACCGTGGCCCTGCAACAAAAAACAGTGACTGCCTGGGACCAGGCTGCGGGTGACTTATATCAAGCCTTTATACGCTTGACCCAGGATGTGGCGGCCCGCCGTCATTCAGAAAAATAAACACTGTTACGGCCATTTTCCTTGGCTTGGTACAGCGCCTGGTCGGCGCGTTCAAACACGCTGTCTTCGGTATCTTTGTCACGGCATTCTGCTACCCCCATGCTGACGGTAATCGACAGTCGGGTGCGGGTCAGGTCTGTGGTGCGTGAAAAATCATTGTTGGCAATTGTATTGCGCAGATTTTCGGCGATTGAAGTGGCTTTTTCCAGCGTACAATTTTTCAGCAGTATCAGAAATTCTTCGCCGCCCCAGCGGCAGATGATGTCGCTTTCCCGCAGTGAGCGCTTGGCGATCAGGGAAATTTCCTTCAGCACATGGTCACCCACCAGATGCCCTTGCTTGTCATTGATAGTCTTGAAAAAATCGATATCCAGCAAGACCACGCACATGGGCTGGCGTGAGCGTTCACCATCCAGCAGCGCTTGCTGAAAGACAAAATCAAATGCCTGGCGATTCAGCAGATTGGTCAAGGTATCGGTGGAGGCCGATTTTTCCAGACGTTTTTGATAACGTCTTACCGTCACCAGCAAAATGATCAAGACCAGGATCGTGATACCTGCGCTCACCCCGATATTGATGAGAAAGACATTTTGCAGCGGTTTGATTTCATTGCTGGTTTCCTGCTCTACCAGCAGGTGCCAGCCCAATTCAGGGATGAAACGGGAATTGACCAGCATGGTTTCATTTTCGGCCTTGTATTCCAGGTGCAGGGATTCACTTTTGCGGTTGCCCAGTATCTGTTGTGCCAGGCCGCTGATGCCAGGCATATTGCTGAGATTGCTGCGTATCTTTTTCATGTTGTTGCCAGCCAGGGCGATATTGCCTTTCTGGTCGACGAAAAAGATATTCCTGTGGAAACGGGCCTGATAATTGTCGATCAGGGTCTTCATGGTATCGAGCGTCATGCCGATCCCGGTGGCACCGATGAATTTGCCAGAATAATCGACGATACGGTAATTGATGAAGATGGTCATGGTGTCACGATTGGCCATGTCGGCATCTACATTGGTTTCGTAGTCTGTTTTCAGGTTACGGATACGAAAAAACCATTGATCGCGCGCTTCGGTCGCGCTGACGGCTTTCAGCACGCCATCGGCAGTGTAATACTGATGACTTTGCTCAGATACCAGAAAGCTGGAAATAGCGTGATTCTTGAGCTTGATTTCTTTCAGGTATTTGGCGATCAGGTCCTTGTCTTCTTCACCGTTGATGATCCAGTCACGCAAAAACGTGTCATGCGCCATTTGTGAAGAAACAAATACCGGGCGCAAGATATCTTTTTGAATTTCGGAATACACATTGTCGCCAGTGATGGGCAAAGTCTGTTCGGATATACCCTGCTGTATGGCATCACGGGATACGACAAAAGACGCCACTGTAGTGGAAACAAAACCAGCAATCAGGATCAAGGATAGCCATACCAGCAGACCATATTTTTTTAACATTGTTTGCATGAATGATAGACGGAGCGTAAGCGTGAGGTTTGCCGCACGATAATACTATAAACCCATGCAATTTCAGGGGTATTTGCTTGCCTGTCACGGGCATAAATCATCAGTTTGATGCCTGATGCCGTTAAATTTAAGTTGGTGCCTGGCGATTATTCCTCATTTTAGGTACGTGGCTGTCATTACCAGGTTTTTTTCATATCGATGCCTTTCGTATCTCTGCCTCTGTATCCATGGAGCACGAAAAAAATGCCGCTGATCGCGGCATCTTTTTCCAACGTCCAGCAAGCTTAAGGACGTGGCGTCAGTGAAACATGCAGACGCAGGCGTGAACCCGGGTCATAGGGCATGACGGACGTATAAGTGCGGTTCTGGTATTCATAGGTAACGGCATAGCCATTGGTCCGCGATTCCCAATGGTCTATATTGCGACATTGACGTACCGGACGGCTTTCATAGACTGGCTGGTTATTGTTGTAATTATTGTTATTGTCATTATTATCAACGCGATCGCCGACGATCGCACCAGTCAGGGCACCGGCCGCAGCTGCTGCAATACGGCCATTGCCGCCGCCGACCTGGCTACCCAGCAAACCGCCGGCGATACCGCCGATGATGGCACCACCGCTGCTGCGTTCAGCCTGCCTTTGTGGCGCCTGACGCTGGCTGGTTTCGTATTCGGTACGGCATTCCTGGCGTGGTACATTGACTTGCTCGACTTGTGGCGTGACGCTGACGACACGTGCAAAATCATCAAAGTCGGCAGCATAGACAGCGGGAAGTGCCATACCCAATGCCATTACGGAAGCCACTTTGGACAGTGTATTGAAGGAAATAGTCATGTTTTACCTCTTTTGACGTGGATTGTATGCAAAACCGCTGTATTTGCCCGTGTTCAGGCTGATCACAAGGCAGCCGGGGTCGATCAACAGTCATGGCGAATTTGCTTTGGTCCTGTGATAGTCTCTATTTAACGTCTGAACTCAAAAAAAGAAGACATAAAAGTGTAAGCGTGTGTTTCAAAGGGCTTCTTGCACTTTAATTAATTGCCCTCATATGCAGCCTTCGTGTGCGTATTTGCTCATTTGTATTGATCCCGATTGGAGACTGTATGCAATTGCTTTGGACTTCCTGGCTGACCGTCGCGGTACTGGGGTTTTATATGTGGATAATCTATAAGGTCGGCCATGCCCGTACCCAATTTCAGATCAAGGCCCCCGCCACCGATGGCCCGCCTGAATTTCTGCGTGTCTTGCGCGTGCATGCCAATACAGTGGAGCAAATGGTTCTGTTCTTTCCAGCGTTGTGGCTATGCGCAATCTGGGCTGGCGATAAATTGGCGGCAGCCATGGGTCTGGTCTGGATGGCAGGGCGTTGCATGTATGCCATTGGCTATTACGCCGATGCCAGTAAGCGTTCCATGGGATTCATGATTTCTACTTTGGCTGCCATGGCCCTGTTGCTGGCGGCGATGACTGGAATGAGCGGGGTACTGAAATGAAAGGCAAATCTTTGCTGGTGTCCAGCCAGTTATCTGCGTCGGTATGGGCGTCTTATGTGTTGGCGGCCATTGCCTTGTTGCTGGTCTTGAAAGCCGGCCTGGTGGTGGCCCTGTTTTCCGGCTTGCTGGTGTTTTCCCTGATACACGTCATGGCACCCGCCATAGAGCGGCGCTTTAAACACCGCCAGCCGCGCATGATCGCCGTGGCATTGTTATCATTTGTAATGATTGTCGCTGTCATCGTGGTGATCTGGGGTGTGCATGTCTTCTTGCGCAGCGATGCCGGCAACTTGCATAATTTATTACAAAAACTCGCGGACATCATCGAAGCTTCACGCAGTCAACTGCCGGAGTGGGTAAGCACCAACTTACCAGAAGATGTCGATGATTTAAGAACTATCATGACCCAATGGCTGCGCGAACACGCTGGCGAAGCGAAGCAACTGGTGCCAGAAGCCGGTCACCTGATCGTGCATTTGCTGCTGGGCATGATCATCGGCAGCATGGTTGCCTTGCGTGATGCCAGTGGCGACCGTAATAACAAACCCTTTGCCGCTGCCATGTTGCAAAGAATCAGCAACCTGAGCCAGATTTTCCATAAAATCGTTTTTGCCCAGGTACAGATATCCTTGATCAATACGGCAATGACGGCTATCTATCTGTTCGCAGTGCTACCCATGGCGGGCATACACTTGCCGCTGACCAAGACCATGATTGCCATCACCTTTGTGGCGGGCCTGATACCGGTGGCCGGGAATATCATTTCGAATACCGTGATCGTGATTGTCGCCTTGTCTCATTCACTGAATGTAGCCATCGCTTCACTGGTATTCATGGTGGTGATACATAAGGCAGAATATTTCCTGAATGCCCGCATTATTGGTGCCCAGGTGAATGCCCGTGCCTGGGAATTATTGACCGCCATTCTGGTGATGGAAACCCTGTTTGGCGTGCCTGGGGTAGTGGCGGCACCGGTTTTTTATGCCTACATCAAGAAAGAACTCAGTGATCGTGGTCTGGTTTGATGTTGGCAGAATTTTATTAATTTCAATGATTAAAAGGTAAATGATGATATTGGAAATCGCCGATCTTCGAATCCACGATGGGCAACAGGCTGAGTTTGACGCCGCCATACAGCGTGGTCTGGCAGAAGTAATACAGCATGCCAAAGGCTTTCTTGGTTTTAAAGTCAATAAATGCATAGAGTCACCGGAACGTTATGTCCTTATAATTCATTGGGCAACACTGGAAAACCATACGATAGATTTTCGTCACTCTCTGGCCTTTGCGCAATGGCGTGCCATCGTTGGCCCTTATTTTGCCTCCGCACCAGTGGTACAGCATTTTAACTTGCTGGCAGAGTCAAGCTGAGCCTGACGGATTTTTTCTGGCAGTATCTGGTGAGCCTGACTTGATTCTGGCCATTTCATCCCAAGCTTAGGCAGCGATACCGTGCGGCATTAGCCTGGCGCGGTGTCGTTGGCTTTTGTTGTCATCTGTACGTGTTGTGCGGGATATGTGACCATGGAAGCAAGTCAATTTGGCAAAAAACCTGCACTACTAAAAGGTCATTATGGTTCCGCATCTCGTCACCGCTCTCAACGGCCCCCTGCTCGATCTCGAAAAGAAGATACTCGAAGCCACTCCTGCGATTGAACGCTGGTTCCGTCTCGAATGGCAGGAACATACACCACCTTTCTATTGTTCCGTCGATTTGCGCAACGCCGGTTTTAAACTGGCACCGGTAGACACCAATTTATTCCCGGGCGGTTTTAATAATCTGGCATCAGAAATGCTGCCGCTGGCAGTACAGGCGGCGATGGCGGCGATAGAAAAATATTGTCCGGACGCCAAGAACCTGCTGGTGATTCCCGAAAGCCATACGCGCAACGTGTTTTATTTGCAAAACATTGCACGCATGATGCAAATCTTCCGCCAGACCGGTCTGAATGTACGCCTGGGTTCCCTGTCGGCTGATATTACCGAACCGACACCGATTGATTTGCCGGATGGTAGCCAACTGGTGCTGGAACCGCTGGAACGTTCTGCCAATGGCCGTCGCCTGGGCCTGAAAAATTTCGACCCCTGTACCATCTTGCTGAACAATGATTTGTCAGCAGGCATACCGGCAATACTGGAAGACATCAACGAACAAACCTTGCTGCCGCCCCTGCATGCAGGCTGGGCTTTGCGTCGCAAGAGTAATCACTTCCATGCGTATGATGAAGTGGTCAAGAAATTCGCCAAGATGGTGGATATTGATCCCTGGATGCTGAACCCCTATTTTGCCAAGTGCAAGGACGTGAATTTCCACGACCGCAGCGGCGAAGATACGCTGGTGGCGACAGTGGATACCATCCTGGCCAAGATACGCAAAAAATACAAGGAATACGGTATCAAGGAAAAACCTTTCGTCATCGTCAAGGCCGACGCCGGCACCTATGGCATGGGTATCATGACCGTGCATGATTCCAGCGAAGTGCGTGACCTGAATCGCAAGCAGCGCAACAAGATGTCCGTCGTCAAGGACGGCATGGAAGTCAGGGATGTCATCGTGCAGGAAGGTGTCTACACCTTTGAACAGATCAATGAATCGGTGGCCGAACCGGTGGTGTACATGATAGACCGTTATGTCGTCGGCGGCTTTTACCGCGTGCATGAAGACCGTGGTGTCGATGAAAACCTGAACGCGCCCGGCATGCATTTTGTGCCACTGGCTTTTGCCCAGCAACATGCGGTGCCGGACATGAAAGCCAAGCCGGGTACGGCAGCACCAAATCGTTTTTACATGTATGGTGTGGTTGCGCGCCTGGCTTTGCTGGCAGCGTCACTGGAGTTGGAAAAGACTGATCCCAACCCCGAAGTGTACTAATTTCTGATTCGTCACCAATATTGAATATTGCCATGAAAATCGCTTTCCTGACCGATCCGCTGTCGCAGTTCAAGACATATAAAGATTCCACTTACGCCATGATGGTGGAGGCGGGCAAGCGTGGCTATGCGGTATATGCATTCGGCCCCGATGATCTGGCGCTGGAAAGTGGCAAGGTGGTCGCGAATATCCGCCGCGTCATCCTGACTGGTGACAGCCATGACTGGTACCGTCTGGAAGCAGCAGAAGCGCTGCCCCTGAATGCCTTCGATGCGATCCTGCAACGCAAGGACCCACCTTTCGACATGGAATACATTTATTCCACCTATCTGCTGGAACTGGCTGAGCAGCAAGGGGCCAGGGTATTCAACAAACCGGCAGCGATACGTAATCATAATGAGAAACTCAGCATTGCGCAGTTCAGCCAGTTCACTGCGCCTACGCTGGTAACGCGCGACGAGCAAAGAATCCGGGCCTTTCATCGTGAACATCAGGACATCATCCTGAAGCCGCTGGATGGCATGGGTGGCACCGGTATTTTCCGTATCCGTGAAGATGGCATGAACCTGGGCTCTGTCATAGAGACACTGACCGTGAACGGCAGCCGTACCATCATGGTACAGCGCTATATCCCTGAAATTGTCCATGGTGACAAAAGGATATTGCTGATTGGTGGCAAAGTGGTACCGTTTTCGCTCGCACGTATCCCGCAAAATGGCGAGGTCCGTGGCAATCTGGCTGCCGGTGGGCTGGGCGTCGCACAGGAATTGTCAGCGCGCGACCTTGAGATTGCACAGACTTTGGCACCTGAACTTTATCAAAGAGGCTTGTTGCTGGTAGGATTAGATGTAATTGGCAGTAACCTGACCGAAATCAATGTCACCAGCCCGACCTGTTTCCAGGAAATTACCCAGCAAAAGGGATTCAATGTTGCTGCTATGTTTATCGATGCGATGGAAGTCGCTGTTGGTGACCATTAGTGACCGTTAGTGGCAGGTAAGGACGGGTAATGGCAGGTAATGCCGCTTTGGCCGCTTTGCTGAATACCCGGATAGACAAGATTTCCCCGATATACATGATCGCAACTCCGTAAGAACTGAATAGATATGGTTGGCATACTTTTGATGACGCATGCACCGCTGGGCACTGCTTTTATGCAGGCCGCAGCCCATGTTTTTCGTGGCATGCCGGAGCGTTTTGAGGCGATTGATGTGATCGCTGACCAGAACATCGAGGAAGTCAACCGCCTCGCACGTGAAGCCGTGCAGCGTCTTGATGATGGTTCCGGTGTGTTGGTGATTACTGATGTCATGGGGGGAACGCCCTCGAATTGTTGCCGTCAACTGGGTGATCCTGACCGGGTTGCAATCATTGCCGGCATCAGCCTGCCCATGTTGCTGCGGGCGATTACTTATCGTAGTGATGTGCTGGATGTGGTGGTGGAAATGGCGCTGGCGGGTGGTCAGAATGGTGCCATCCGTCTGGATAACCGCGTTCGCCTTTCACCGAATTAATTGAAGGAAAATAAAGCATGATTCAACAGGAAATCGAAATTGTGAACAAACTGGGCCTGCATGCACGTGCTTCAGCCAAGTTCACACAAACTGCAAGCAAGTTCAAAGCCGAAGTCTGGCTGACCCGCAATAATCGCCGGGTGAATGGCAAATCCATCATGGGTGTGATGATGCTGGCAGCAGGCAAGGGTAGCAAAGTATTACTGGAAACCGAGGGGGCTGACGAGCAGGCGTGTTTCGATGCGATAGTCAGCCTGGTCAATGACAAGTTTGGTGAAGGTGAATAAGACGCTGCTGCAGCGGATGCTTCGTCAGATTTGAAACAAAGTTTGTCCACGCGGTTGGGGGAAGCCCGAGGTTTGATCAGTCGACGACAGGCACGCAGCTAGCCAGTTCTTGCAGTGCATATGCCTGACTGAACCCGGAGAAAAAACTGCTGTAAATGAAACAAATGGCAACATATTCCGCATTGTTGCTTTGGCTATATTCTGTTAAGTTGTTCTTTCTTGAATATACCTATAAATGGATGTCTCATCCTTTGAGGCACACAAGAAATAACAACAGGGTTGCATGATGGCTGGCACCCTGGACTATTGCAATTTTGGGGGACAAGGCATGGCATCATTTACATTGCAAGGCATCCCCGTTTCACGCGGTATTGCTATCGGGCGCGCGCATTTACTGCGGCCAGCGGCCCTGGATGTACAACATTATCTGGTCGGGCAAGAGCAGGTCGAAGCCGAAGTGCACAGACTGCAGGCAGCCATCGTCCAGGTCCATAAGGAATTACAGGCCATCTGGTCGGATTTACCGCCAGATGCGCCCACCGAACTCGGTGCCTTTATCGACGTTCATGTATTGATCCTATCAGATCCCATGATTTCCGAAGCACCGCTGGATATCATCCGTACCCGTCACTACAACGCTGAATGGGCACTGGTAAGCCAGATCGATGAATTGTCGGCCCAGTTTGATGAAATTGAAGACGACTATCTGCGTGAACGCAAGGCCGATATCCAGCAGGTGGCAGAGCGGGTACTCAAGGTATTGACCGGCACGGCTGGCAATGCCATCCGTTCTGACGGTATTGATGAACGCAGTGCCAACATGATCGTGGTCGCCAGGGACATATCGCCAGCAGACATGATGCAATTCCGCGATATGGCGTTTACCGGGTTTGTTACGGATGAAGGTGGACATAACTCGCACACGGCCATCGTTTCGCGCAGCCTGGGAATACCGGCAGTGGTTGGTATGGGCAATGCGTCACGCCTGATCGAACAGGATGACTGGCTGATTATCGACAGTGATGCCGGTGTGGTCATCGTCGCCCCAAGTAATCTGGTACTGGAACAATACCGTGAGCGTCAGACGGTGCTGATGAAAGCCAGGAAGAAACTGGGCAAGCTGAAAAAGACGCCGGCTATTACCCAGGATGGTGTCGAAATTACCTTGCTGGCAAATATCGAATTGCCGCAGGATGCGGCAGCGGCGCTGGAAGCCGGGGCCAGTGGCGTTGGCCTGTTTCGTTCCGAATTCCTGTTCATGGAAAGCAGTGGACTGGAACATAAATTGCCGACTGAAGAAGAGCAATTCGAGGCGTATCGCGCGGCAGTCACCGCCATGAAAGGCCGGCCAGTCACTATCCGTACCCTGGATGTTGGTGCCGACAAGCCGCTCGATACCACCGACCACAATATCCTCAACCCCGCACTGGGTTTGCGGGCGATACGTTATTGCCTGGCAGAGCCACAATTATTCCTGACGCAATTGCGGGCGATTTTGCGCGCTTCTGCATTTGGATCGGTGAAGATACTGATACCGATGATGGCGCATGGTTTTGAAATTGACCAGTCACTGGCGATGATAGAACAGGCAAAGGCCGAGCTGCACAAGGAGGGCAAGGAATTTGATGCCAAAATCGCGGTTGGTGCCATGATAGAAATCCCGGCGGCCGCCTTGTCGCTGCCGATGTTTGTGAAGAAACTGGATTTCCTGTCGGTAGGGACCAATGACCTGATTCAATACACTCTGGCGATTGACCGCGCTGATCATGAAGTTGCGCATTTGTATGACGATCTGCACCCGGCCATTCTGCAATTGTTGCAGATGATTATCACAGCCGGCGAACGTGCCGGTATCCCGGTATCCATCTGTGGGGGCATGGCCGGTGATATACGGCTGACCCGTTTGCTGACGGGCATGGGTTTCCGCGAATTATCGATGCCTGCCGCCTTGTTGCCGGAAATTAAGCAGGAAATTCTGAACACCCGGCTGGATGCCTTGCAGGGGCACGTGAAGAAGATATTGCGCAGTTACGATTCCGCAAGCATTCGTGAAACCCTGGCAGTGATGGCCAGCATTACACCAACTTTGCCAACCTTGCATTAGTGGACATTCGTGGACTGCAGCCAGTGCGGCGCTGAAGGTTTGACGGCAGCGCCGGACTTGGTTATCCTTAGTGTATTGCGCCGATTTGAAAATCAGCTTGCGGGCGCGTTTCGGGAAGTTTTCCGAATGATAAATACGGCTAAAGCGAGCTTGAATGCAGCTTTCCCCCTTCCCACATTCAGCCCTTCTTTTAGCCTTCCTGAGTTTTTTTGATAACGTAATAACGAGTTGATTCTCGATGGAAGAGTGTATGTCATCCTCACCTGGATCGGTTGGCATTGTGACGCCACAAGCGTTTCAATTCGATGAGCCTTTGGCTTTGCAAAACGGCACTTCGATTGCCGGCTATACCCTGATGGTGGAAACCTATGGCAGCCTGAATGCCGACAAGTCAAATGCCGTCCTGGTTTGCCACGCCCTGAATGCTTCACACCATGTGGCTGGCGTGTATGCCGACCAGCCCAAGAATATAGGCTGGTGGGACAATATGGTGGGACCCGGCAAGCCGGTCGATACCAATCGTTTTTTTGTCATCGGCGTGAATAACCTGGGTTCCTGTTTTGGTTCTACCGGCCCCATGCATACCAATCCTGCGACCGGCAAACCGTATGGTGCGGATTTCCCCGTCGTGACGGTGGAAGACTGGGTCAATGCGCAAGCCAGGCTGGCCGATCGTCTTGGGATTGTCCAATTTGCTGCCGTCATGGGTGGCTCGCTCGGTGGCATGCAGGCATTGGCCTGGAGTATTTTGTATCCCGATCGTCTGCGTCATTGCGTGGTGGTGGCGTCCACCCCCAAATTGTCGGCCCAGAATATTGCTTTCAATGATGTGGCAAGACAGGCGATTTTGACTGATCCCGATTTTCATGGTGGTGATTTTTATGCTCATGGTGTGGTGCCGCGCCGTGGCTTGCGGGTAGCGCGCATGATAGGTCATATCACCTATTTGTCTGATGACGACATGGCAGAAAAATTTGGCCGTGACCTGAAGGGCGGCGACTATCAGTTTGGTTTTGGTGTGGACTTTGAAATTGAATCTTACCTGCGCTATCAGGGTGATAAATTCTCGGATTATTTCGATGCAAATACCTATTTGCTGATTACCAAGGCACTCGATTATTTTGACCCTGCCCGTCATACCGGCGGTGATCTGGCCAGGGCGCTGGCGCAGACCAAGGCCAAGTTCCTGCTGGCTTCTTTCACGACTGACTGGCGCTTTTCGCCGGAGCGCAGCCGTGAAATCGTCAAGGCCCTGGTCAGTAACAAACGAACCGTCAGTTATGCAGAAATTGATGCGCCGCACGGCCATGATGCCTTCTTGCTGGACGACCCGCGTTACCTGAATCTGGTGGCCGCCTATTACCAACGCATTGATGCAGAATTGCAGGGAGTGGCAGCATGAACTTTTCCGAATTAAGCCATCTGCGCCCTGACCTGGCTTTTATCGCGCACTGGATCAAGCAACAGGCACAAGTGCTGGATGTCGGTTGTGGCGACGGTGTCATGCTCGACTATCTGCAATCCGACAAACTATGCACTGGCTATGGCATAGAAATCGCTGACGACAAGGTGCTTGATTGTGCCCGGCGCGGCGTCAATGTGATCCAGCAGGACATGGAAAATGGCCTCGACATGTTTGGCGACGATGCCTTTGATACCGTGCTGTGCCTGTCTTCGCTACAGATGATGAAACATGTGGAACCACTGCTCAGGGACATCGCCAGGGTGGGGCGCGAAGCGATTGTTTCTTTTCCCAATTTTGGTTACTGGCCACATCGTACCGCGCTGTTGCAGGGCAAGATGCCGGTATCCAAATCCTTGCCGTATCAGTGGTATGACACGCCCAATGTACGCTGTGCGACGATTTATGATTTTTATGACCTGGCCAATGAAGTCGGGCTGGAAGTGCTGGAATGCGTCGCCCTGCATGAAGGCAAGCTGGTGACCTGGCTGCCCAACTGGCGTGGCAGCCTGGCGGTGTTCCGCCTGCGCAAGAAGTGACGGTAAAGGTGTTGGTAAAATCAGGGGATGTGATGAAAGAATCTTTTTCAAAGAATCACCCCCTTTAAATGACCGCAACTGCTACCATTTCCTGCAATGAGATTGTGTACCTTCAACGACTGTCTGCTGCCATGAAACTGACTTGCCTTGCCCTCGTATTTTCCAGCTTGTTTGGCGTTGCCAGCCTTGGCCATGCCCAAAACAATGCTAGCCAGGATGGTGTCAAAGTGGGCAACATGTCCATCTTGCGCTCGTTTGCTCCTACCGGTGCGCTGGAAAATCAGGCGGCTGCCCAGTATGCGCAGACCATGCAACAGGCGCAAAAGCAGCGCGCGCTTGGACCGGATGATAATCCCCAGGTGATACGCCTGCGCGCTATTGCCAATAAATTGATTCCTTACGCGCTGAAGTGGAATGAACGTTCCAAACAATGGAAATGGGAAGTCAATCTGATTGGTTCCAAGCAAATCAATGCCTATTGCATGCCGGGCGGGAAGATTGCGTTTTATACAGGCATTCTTGATAGCCTGAAACTCACCGATGATGAAGTCGCCATCGTCATGGGGCATGAAATCGCCCATGCACTGCGTGAGCATGGTGCCGAAAGAGCCGGTACGGCAAATATCGCCAATGTCGGTGTCCGTATCGTTGAAATGTGGGCAGGTGCCAAAGGCTATGACCCCAACCTGGCAGGTGGGGTAGCCAGCGGGGTTGCCAAAGTCAGCATGCTAAAATTTTCCCGTGGGGATGAAACCGAGGCGGACGTGGTCGGCTTAGATATTGCGGCACGTGCCGGCTATGATCCGCGTGCTGGCGTTGCCTTGTGGCAAAAAATGGGCATGGTCAGCAAAGGTGCGCCGCCGCAGTGGCTGTCTACCCACCCTGCGGGTACCGCCCGTATTGCCGAAATCCAGCGCCATTTGCCCGAAGTCATGCCTTTGTATGCACATGCCAAAGGCGTCAGCATTAGTTCGCTGCCACCGTATCAAACCAATGTGAAGGGCATCGCGCCCGTTCTATATTCGGCAAAATAAGCACAAAACTGGCAAATAACGTTGCTGCAACGATAACTTGTGGCGCAATTGTGACAGTTTATTGCCGCCAAAACCACTTTGTCATCATCCTTTCATAATTGGATGTGACACTCTGCTAGTTCAAAATTTTATGTGATAGACTATTTTCACATATCAAAATATCTAATTAACAGATCATCTGCCCAGGCATTTGCTCAAGTTTAAAAGATGTCATTAGGGGATAGACGCACTGTAATAAGTCCGTCTGTTTTTTGTTTGGAAATAGCAATCGTTTGCGCCGTTCGAGATTATTTATTTTCTCAAAAAAGCAATCGTTTGCGCGGCCTGATATGGCCGTAGGATATTTCTAATGTGACATGTAATGGCAGATGTGTGTTGTGGAATTACAACCAGTTACAAAAAAAAGCCAAGAAATTTGGCAAAAAACAAGCTGTGTAGGGGATGTCATCAGGCAGTTGTGATGGCTTGAGATGATGAACGGGGTTTTGCACTAATTTTAATTTCCATTTGTAAAATGATTCGGGAGCTTCAATGAAACAATCTAACAAATCGTCCATATTTCCATCGCGTTTGTCGATGGTAGCGATCGCATGCCAACTGGCATGCCTGAGCATGTCCTCTGCTTACGCACAAACAGTAGAAGTCAAACAAACTGCTGAATCGACAGAAAGTGCGGACGCCAAGCGCGTTACCATTACCGGCCGTAAAGTTGGTACTGGTTTGATGGTGGATGAAGACGCACCAAAAGCACGTAGTACTGTTACCCGTGAGGAGTTGATCAAACAACGTCCAACCGGCAACGCATACCAGGCGTTGGATCTGTTGCCTGCGGTGAACTCATACAACTATGACGCTACAGGTTTGTTTGGTGGTGGTTTGACATTGCGTGGCTTTAACAGTGACCAGATTGGTTTTACTGTTAACGGTGTACCCGTCAATGACTCCGGTAGCTTCTCGGTTTTCCCGCAAGAATTTGTGGATCAGGAAAATACCTGTTCCAACTTTGTTACCCAAGGCTCTACTGATGTTGACTCTCCTCACGTAGGTGCAACCGGCGGTAATATTGGTATTACTACATGTGAACCAGAAAAAGAAAGCCGCATCCGTGTCATGCAGACATTTGGTGGCCTGAAGATGTACAAATCTTTCCTGCGTTATGACACAGGTTTGATTGGCGAAAGCAAAGCCCGCTTCTTCATCTCTGCATCTCATGCCCGTTCCGACAAATGGAAGGGTGAAGGCCAGGCTCAACGTAATCACGTTGATCTGGGTGGTCGTATAGATTTCGATCGTTTTAATTACATTAACGGCAACATATTGGTTAATAGTGCAGTTAACAATAACATCGGCACCCTAAGTTTGGCCCAGTTGAACCAGTTTGGTTACAACTATGATTTCGGTTCCACTTTTACCCCAGGCCATTTAACCCCGGTAAACGGACAACCACCCCAGGTAGAAACTGGTCCTAGCCCGCAATATTACAAATTGGCTACCAATCCATTCCAGAACGTGATCGCCTCAGTAACAGGTCAATTCCGTATAGCTGAAAATACTGATCTGAAGGTATTGCCTTATTTCTGGTATGGCTACGGTACAGGTGGTGTGCAGCAAAAAGTGGTTGCCGAAAATGGCTTCCTGAACGCGGGTAAATTGACAGGTACTGTTGATCTGAATGGTGATGGCGATACTCTCGACAAAATCATCATGGCTGGCAGCAGTGTCACACGTACACAGCGCCCTGGTATCACTGCATCCATCAGCCACACGATGGACAACCACACTATCCTCGGCGGTTTCTGGTTTGAACAGGCGACACATCGTCAAACTAGCCCTATCGTACCGGTCGACGCTTCTGGCAATCCTGCGGATTTCTGGCTGCGTGACGGCATCATTTTGCGTCCAGATGGCACACGATATGAAGCTCGTGACTGGAAAACCATCAGTACTGCATGGCAGTTCTTCCTGCAAGACACCATCAGTTTGCTGAACAATAAAATGTCCATCAATGTTGGTGTGCGTTCGCCCCATGTCAAACGTGACTTCACCAACTATGCGAATGAAGGCGGCACGCTACCCACTTACACGACGACATACAATGTGCAGCAGACATACAGCGATTTGTTGCCACAACTGGGTATCAAGTACCAGATCGACAATACCAATCAGTTGTATGCAAGTCTGGCTAAAAACATGAAAGCCCCGCCTAACTTTGCGTTTGCGCCTACTAGCAACAATGTACAGTTCGTGAATGGTGTAGCCACGATTACCGGCAATCTGAAAGAAGAAACAGCATGGAACCTGGACGTTGGTTACCGTCATCAAAGTGATGTATTGACTGCTCAAGTTGACGTTTTCAATGTTGATTTCAAAAACCGCCAGGGTAATGCTTACGATCCTATCGCTGACAAGAGTATCTATACCAACGTAGGTGCAGTGTCCATGCGCGGGATGGAAATTGAATTAGGTAACAAGCCTATTAATGGTTTGTCATTCTACGGTTCGGTCAGCTATACACAAAGTAAAGTCAAAGATAATATTGTTTTCAGTAAAACGTCTTTCTTGCCAACATCTGGCAATGAATTTGCTCTGACACCAAATTGGAAATATGGTTTGAGTGCGCAATATGAAACAGGTGCATTCTATAGTCGCCTCAAGTTCAAACATACTAGTGCGCAGTATGCAAGTTTGATGAATGATGAACTTGTCCCTGGCTACCACGTAGTGGATTTTGATGCCGGTTATCAATTCCCAAATTGGGGCATGATGAAGAAGCCTACCGTGCGTTTTAATGTGAGCAACATATTCAACGAGCAATATCGTAATCCTAGTTCCGCCACTATCCTTAATACCAAGGCAATTAATGGTGTTAGCGCTAGTACCGCGTTCTACTATCTGGGTTCGCCACGTTTCACATCTGTCACTCTATCCGCCGATTTCTGATAGGTTGGCATAATGCTGTGAACTCGCAATCTCACGGCAGCTAGATTGTTTTGGGCCCGCAACAAGCTTTCTTGTTGCGGGTTTTTTCTTTTGAATTCAAGAATCGTTTTTATGCAAAAGCTTAAACATATTTCCGTGCTA
Source organism: Undibacterium sp. Di26W (assembly GCF_049340265.1). NCBI lineage: Bacteria > Pseudomonadati > Pseudomonadota > Betaproteobacteria > Burkholderiales > Oxalobacteraceae > Undibacterium > Undibacterium sp. Di26W. Next base: position 29,913 of record NZ_JBMPOR010000011.1, on the reverse strand, counting down.
CTCGCCAGCAGTTTGCTGGCAGCCTGTGCCAGTACCGACATGGCCAGCAAGAGCGCTACTATAGACATCACCATTTTCAGCATCAACGATTTTCACGGCAATCTGCAAGCCAGCCAACCCGTACCGTATATGGCAACCAAGATCGACCCGGCACATCCGGGTGGAAAAATCTCGGTTCCGGCCGGTGGATATGCCTACCTCAGCAGCAAGCTCAGTGAGCGACGCAAGGCTGTTACCAACAGCATACTGGTGGGCGGTGGTGACCTGATCGGTGCTTCACCTATGGGTTCTGCCCTGATGAAGGATGAACCAGTGATCGAGGCCATGAACCGGCTGGATCTGTCTGCCACCGCTGTGGGTAATCATGAGTTTGACAATGGTACTGCCGACCTGATGCGCAAGATCAATGGCAACTGCCCGGCTGCCGGTTGTGCTTATCAGGAATTCAGCGGTGCCCGTTTTAGCTATCTGGGCGCGAACGTATACGAGCAGGGTAGTAGTACGCCGTGGCTGACACCCTATATGATCCGGCAGGTGGGTGAAGTGAAAGTCGGTTTCATCGGTGCCGTGACTTCCGACGTGCCAAATCTGGTGGCGGGTGATGCTGTCAAGCATCTGCGCTTTGAAGATGAAGCTACCGCCATTAACCGCTACGTGCCGGAGCTGCAAAAACAGGGTGTCGCCGCGATCGTGGTATTGATACATGAAGGTGCTACCTACAAGGGCGCAGAAACCGATCCGACCTATCGTTGCGAGGGCTTGCAAGGTCCTATCATAGAGATCAGCAAAAAGCTGGACAAGGCTATTAGCCTGGTGGTGTCAGGCCATTCGCATCAGGGCTATACCTGCAAGATCGATGGGCGACTGGTGGTGCAGGGGCGCAGTTATGGTTCGTTCTTGACAGAATCGACGCTGACGATAGACCGCAACAGCAACACGGTGATCAAGGCAGTGGCGGTGAATCATCTTATTGATCAGCAGGTACTGAAGCCGGACCCGGGCGCACAGGCGCTGGTGGACCTGGTGGCGAACCAGACTGCCGGCCTGCGTCTGCGTCCGATCGTGAGTCTGAATGCACCTTTGTTGCGCGCCAGCGAGGGCGGCGCATTTGACAGCAGTCTGGGTAACATCATCGCCGATGCCCAGTTGCACCATGCGCAGCATATGGGTGGGGGCGAGGGCGGGGGCGATATGGCATTCATGAATGCAGGCGGGATACGCAGTGATGTGCCATCCGGCAAATCGCAAGGACCAGTCGCCATCAATTACGGTGACCTGTATGCTGCCCAGCCCTTTGGTAATAATCTGGTACGCATGCGTCTCAGCGGTTCCCAGGTGCTGGGTTTGTTACAGCAGCAGTGGGAAGGCCGCAGCATCGACGACCCGAAGAAACTGTTTGTATCCCATACCATCACCTATAGCTGGGACCCGCAAGCCGCAGCAGAAAAGCGTATCAGCAATGTGCTGATCAAGGGCAAGCCGCTGGATATGAATCAGCAGTACCTGGTGGTGGTGAACAGCTTCCTGGCAGATGGTGGTGACGGCTTTACCCTACTGAAGCAGGGCAAGGACCGCGAAATTATTGGTCGCGACATGGAAGCTTTTGAAGCTTATGTGCGTGAGCAAGGCAGCCAGTTGGGTGAAGTCAGGCGTGACCGTGTCAAGCGCGTGGCAGGCAGTGTCACCAAGCCTTGATGGTATAAATCACTGCCCGGTACGGTTACCAGGCAGTGACTGGAGTGACTGGAGTCGCCACAGTGCTCAGTGCCGGCTTATTTGTAATGGATGATCAAGGGGGCATGATCGGAAAAACGCTGTTCTTTATAGATGGATGCAGAGTGTGCTTTTTTCCCTATGCCGCCAGTGGCAACGTGGTAATCGATACGCCAACCGACGTTGTTTGCCCAGGCCTGTCCACGATTGCTCCACCAGGTATAGGCGTCGCCGGTGGTTTCGGGGTGCAGGTGGCGGTACACATCCAGCCAGCCTTGTTCGTCAAACAGGCGTGTCATCCAGGCGCGCTCTTCTGGCAGGAAGCCGGAATTCTTTTGATTGCTTTTCCAGTTCTTTAAGTCGATTTCCTTGTGAGCGATATTCCAGTCACCACAGATAATGATTTCTCTGCCTTCGGCTATCAATGCCTGCAGGTGTGGGAAGAAGGCATCCATGAAGCGGAATTTGGCCTCCTGCCTTTCTGGCGACGACGAACCGGAAGGGCAATATAGGGAAATCACCGACAATTTTCCAAAATCGCAACGCACATAACGGCCTTCGGCATCGAATTCCGGGCAGCCAAAACCGATGGCGACCGTATCTGGTTGTTTTTTACTGTAGACACCCACGCCCGAATACCCTTTTTTTTCCGCATAGTGGAAATGACCGTGATAAGCATGGGGATTCAAAAAGTCCGGTGTCATGTCTGCTTCCTGGGCTTTCAGCTCCTGTACGCAGACAACATCCGGCTTTTCTTTTTCCATCCATTCAAAAAACCCTTTTTTTGCGGCTGAACGTATGCCATTCAGATTGGCGGAGATGATTTTGGTCATGATGAGTGTGGGCTCCAGATGGGAAGTGAAAAAGCATACCAGATGCTAGCCTAACGTGTGAACTTGAGTGGAGCCGCGGGTTGATGGTTTATACTGGCGAGCTATTTGGGTACGATTTTAGATTGCTTATGACCATGAATGAAGATCAATTGCGTGCAGAGCTCAAGGCGGTGTATGCCAGTTCATCCTGGAAAATCACTGCTCCGCTGCGAATGGTGTTTCAACTGCTCAAGCGTGGCGGTTGGCAGAAATTGTATCTGGATATCAAGATTTTGATCAAGAAAGCCAGGGCTCGTCCTGCGGTAGTTGGTCCGGCTCAGGTCAAACATACCAGCACGGAGCGACTCGGGGTCGAGGGAAGGAAAGTATTGTGCGAGCTGCAAAATCGAATAAAACACAACAAACATATGGAATAGTGAGCACCATTCGTTATGCGTATTCTGATAGATTTACAAGCTTGTCAATCCACTGGTAGTCGTGATCGCGGCATAGGCCGTTATTCTCTTGCCTTGGCCAAGGCCATGGCCAGCAACGCCGGGCAACATGAAATATGGCTGATGTTGAGTGGCCTGTTTCCTGAAACGATACAACCCTTAAGAAACATTTTTGCTGAACTTGTACCTAGTGAGCGAATAGTCACCTGGCGTACCCCGGCCCCTGTTGCCGAACTGGTACCGGACAATTATTGGCGTAACCGTACGGCAGAATTGGTCAGGGAACATGCCTTGGCCAGCATACGACCTGATTTTGTCCATGTGACCAGTCTGTTTGAAGGCTCGGGTGATGATGCTGTCTCCAGTGTCGGTTTGACAGACGAGCGTCTGGCGACAGCCGTCACTTTGTATGACCTGATACCGCTGGTGTATGAGAAGCAATACTTGCAGCAGCCATCTCAACGCGCATGGTATTACCGCAAACTGGCCAGCCTGAAGAGGGCTGATCTGTTACTGGCGATCTCTGATTTTTCGAGGCAGGAAGGGATCGAATTACTGCAACTGCCGCCCGAGCGTGTAGTGAGCATCTCATCAGCGGTGGCCGAAGATTTTCAGTTATGCATGGGTACGCAGGAAGCGCTCAGCGCCAAGGCGGATTTACGCAAACGTTACGGTCTGCAGCGTAGTTTTATCATGTATACCGGTGGCATAGACATACGCAAAAATATTGAAGGCCTGATTGCTGCCTATGCAGAATTGCCTGTCGCCCTGCGTCAACAATACCAACTGGCGATAGTCTGCAGCGTGCAGGATACCGTGCGCCAGCGTTTGGGAGCATTGGCACGTAAACTGGGGCTGGCTGAAGATGACGTGGTATTGACGGGTTTTGTGCCGGATGCGGATTTGCCCCTGCTCTATCAGGCTTGCGCATTATTTGTATTTCCCTCATGGCATGAGGGTTTTGGTTTACCCGCTTTGGAAGCCATGTCTTGTGGTGCACCGGTGATTGCCTCGAATGCCAGTAGCCTGCCTGAAGTACTTGGTTGTCCCGAGGCTTTATTTAATCCCAGAGATATCAAATCTATTGCCGGCAAGATGGCAGAGGTGCTGCAAAATCCGGCATTTGCAGATCAGCTGCGCCAGCGTGGTTTGATTCAGGCAAAGAAATTTTCCTGGGATGCGTCAGCCAAAAAAGCCATTGAAGCGATACAGTACAGTCATGCCAGGCAGAATGAAATCGCCAGCACAAAAGTGACGCTGACCTCGCACCGGGCCAAGCCAAGACTCGCCTATATTTCACCGCTACCGCCTTTGGCTACAGGAATTGCCAATTACAGTGCCGACTTATTACCGGAGCTGGCTGACTATTACGACATCACCCTGATTTGCGATCAGGATGAAGTTGCATCACCCTGGCTCAACGCCAATTTCCGTATCCGTGATACCAACTGGTTCGCCCGGCATGCCGATGAGTTTGACCGTAGCGTCTACCATTTTGGCAATTCGCCAGCGCATGCCTTCATGTACCCCCTGTTTTCAGATCATCCTGGGGTGATGGTATTGCATGATTACTTTTTGGGTGATTCGCTGGCGCATCTGGAACTGAGCAAGCAGATACCGGGGATCTGGACTTCGCACATGTATCAGTCACATGCGTATGCCGGATTGCTGGAGCGACGTGATGCCGGGGATGACCTTGCCTTGATCCGGAAATTTCCGTGCAGTGGCGGCTTGCTGGACATGGCGGAAGGCGTCATCGTGCATTCTGCGCATGCCATGGAATTGGGGCGCTTCTGGGGAACGGCGCAACAAACCGCGCACTGGAAGCAGGTGGCTCTTCTGCGCAAAATACCCATACAACTGGATAAGCGCACGGCGCGTGAAGCATTGGGATTGAAGGAAGATGATTTTGTCATCTGTTCCTTCGGCATGCTCGGTGCCACCAAACTGAATCAGGTATTGCTGGAGACCTGGCTGGCTTCTTCATTCGCTGGTGATGCGCGTTGCCATCTGGTTTTCGTGGGTAAAAATGATACTGGCAGTTACGGTGCAAAACTGCAAAAAGATATCCAGCAATGTGCGGCTGTCGGTCGCATCAGTATTACCGGATTTATTGAACCATCCATCTACAGCCAGTATTTGCAAGCGGCTGATGTGGCGGTTCAATTGCGTACCTATTCGCGTGGTGAAACATCGGCAGCCGTGCTTGAATGCATGGCATATGGCTTGCCCGTCATCGTGAACCGTAATGGTTCCATGGCAGAATTGCCGCAGGACTGCGTGGTATCCATTGCGGATGATTTTGAACCGGCTGAACTCTTGCGTGCCATCGAGCAAGTCCGGCAAGATGCCTCTGGCCGGCAAGTGATGGGACATGCTGCGCGCACCATGCTACAGACACAGCATGCACCAGCCCTGATTGCGGAAAAATACTTTGACGCCATAGAATGGTTTGCCGAAAACGAACCCTCTGCCCGCTTGCACCGTAGCCTGGATGCGATTGCCAACATCACGCCTTTGTCGGCTTCTTTGGCCGACGACTTGCCAGAGCTTGCACGCTGTCTAGTGACCCAGCAAAGACGATCTGGCAAGCGCCTGATCATGGTGGATGTCAGCCCATGGTGCAAGCAAGGGGCGCCGGTCCCGCCAGTGCTAAAACCCTTGTTGGAACAATTGATGCTGAGCAGGCCTGACTTGCGGATAGAAACCGTTGTGCACGACGACCACGATTTCCGGTATGCGAGATCCTGGACATGCAAATTCCTGCAATTGCCTGCATTGAGCCTGCCTGATGATATCGTTGAATTTCAAGCTGGGGACTTTTATCTTGATTTGCATGGGAGTGAGGATTTGCAGAACATATATGTGAATCTGAGGACGCCCATGCTTGAGATGAACCTGGCACGGGCCAGTTTGCAGGTCAGGAATGTGGGCATATCCGCTGATGAAGATGTTATAAAGACAATGTTGGCCGCGTTTTCCCTGGCCATTTCCGCCTGAAACAAACATGAAAACAACAAAGTCACATGATATCCTTGGTGCCAGGGACCGTGGTGACGTAGCTAAGCAGAGGTTATTTTGAGTACTTTAAGACAAGAATTCATACAATTTTCGGTAGAGGCCGGTGTCATACGCTTTGGCGAATTTGTGACGAAAGCGGGGCGCAAGTCGCCTTATTTCTTTAATGCCGGCCTGTTTAACGACGGTGCCAATCTGGGCCGCATTGCTGATTTTTATGCGCAGACCTTGCTCGACTCAGGTATAGAATTTGACATGCTGTTTGGCCCGGCTTACAAAGGTATCACCCTGGCCTCCGCGACTGCAGTGGCACTCGCGCGCAAAGGCAGAAACGTCCCTTTTGCGTATAACCGCAAGGAAGCCAAAGACCATGGCGAAGGCGGGAACATCGTTGGTGCAAAGCTCGAAGGCAAAGTCGTCATTATTGATGACGTCATTTCTGCCGGTACTTCGGTACGAGAATCCGTGGAAATCATCCGTCATGCCGGTGCCACCCCATGTGCCGTGCTGATTGCACTTGATCGTATGGAACGTTCTGGCAAGGATGATGCGCTGTCCACGCATTCTGCGGCACAGGAAGTAAGCCAGGCGTATGGCATGCCGGTCGCCGCAATTGCCAATCTAAACGATTTATTTGATTATTTGTCTACAGTCAGCGCCAGTGAGCAATTGTCAATGTACAAAGATTCGGTCGAAAATTACCGTAAGCGCTACGGCGCAGTCTGAATAATCGTTTAAAGAATTGCCTGGATATCAGTTGAGATTCAATCGAAATTCGGTTGCAATTCAGTTTCAATTGAAATTTTGATTGTGTAAGTGTTAATAATTAACGTCACTTACAAGCGCTTGCATTAATTTTCCGCAGTGCGGCGAACACTCATTGTATACTGGGCAACCTTGGATAAATTGTGACCGCTGTCACAGATGATTTCAAATGAGCGGTTCATTATCTGATTAAAAAAAGAATGTTGAATGTTCGCAATTGCGAAGAGGTTTTTTGTAATGAGTAAAAAAGCGTTAATCACTGGTATTACTGGTCAGGATGGAGCCTATCTGGCGCAATTGCTGCTGGAAAAAGGTTATACCGTCTATGGTACTTACCGTCGTACCAGTTCAGTCAATTTTTGGCGCATAGAAGAGCTGGGTATTGCCGCACATCCGGCACTGCATCTGGTCGAATATGATTTGACGGATCTGTCAGCCAGCATACGTCTGCTGCAAACCACCGGTGTGACTGAAGTATATAACCTGGCGGCACAAAGTTTTGTCGGCGTGTCTTTTGAGCAGCCGCTGACCACTACGGAAATTACCGGCATTGGTGCCCTGAATTTGCTGGAAGCGATCCGTATCGTGAATACCGAGATCCGCTTTTATCAGGCATCGACTTCCGAAATGTTTGGCAAGGTGCAAGCCGTACCGCAAGTCGAATCCACACCGTTTTATCCGCGCAGCCCGTATGGTGTCGCCAAGTTATATGCACACTGGATGTCGATCAATTATCGCGAATCGTATGGCATTTTTGCCTGCAGCGGTATTTTGTTCAATCACGAATCACCATTGCGTGGGCGTGAATTTGTGACCCGTAAAATTACTGATTCGGTTGCCAAGATCAAGCTGGGCAAACTGGATGTGCTGGAATTGGGCAACATGGATGCCAAGCGTGACTGGGGCTTTGCCAAGGAATATGTGGAAGGCATGTGGCGCATGTTGCAGGCCGATAAGCCAGATACTTTTGTGCTGGCGACCAATCGCACCGAAACCGTACGTGATTTTGTGACCATGGCCTTCAAGGCCGCGGACATCCAGCTCAACTGGTCCGGTGAAGGCGAAAATGAAACTGCCAGTTGCAGCAGGACCGGCAAGGTATTGGTGCGTGTCAATCCAAAATTCTATCGCCCTGCCGAAGTGGAATTGTTGATCGGTGATCCGGCCAAGGCCAAACAGGTATTGGGTTGGGAACCAAAAACGACGCTGGAAGAATTGTGCCAGATGATGGTGGAGGCTGATGTGCGTCGTAATCAGAACGGCGCGTCGTTCTGATGACTGCGATGCCACGCGCCCTGATCACAGGTATTAAAGGTTTTACAGGTCGCTATCTGGCGCAAGAATTGCAGGCTGCTGGTTACCGCGTATTTGGCACGACTCACGGTGCCGAATCACAGGGGCCGGACAATTTTTCGGTTGACCTGTGTGACAAACCAGGTTTGCGTCAAGTGCTGGAAGACGTGCAGCCTGACGTGGTTGCCCACCTGGCGGCGATTTCGTTTGTAGCCCACGGTGATGCAGAAGAAATTTATCGCGTCAATGTGGTCGGAACGCGCAACCTGCTGGAAGGTCTGGCTGCGCTCGACAAGAAACCACGCGCCGTGCTGGTGGCCAGCAGTGCCAATATCTATGGCAATACCAGAACAGAAGTGATTGCAGAAACCGAACCGGCACTGCCAGCAAATGATTATGCTGTCAGCAAGCTGGCGATGGAACATGTGGCGCGTTTGTGGATGGATAAATTGCCCATCATTGTGACCCGCCCTTTCAATTACACTGGTGTCGGACAGACGGAAAATTTCCTGCTGCCTAAAATCGTTCAGCATTATCGACGCCAGGCGACAGATATCGAGTTGGGCAATCTGGATGTCGCCCGTGATTTCTCCGATGTACGCACGGTTGCCCTGGCTTATGCACGTTTGCTGGAACTGGCACCGACAGGGCAGACCTTTAATATCTGTTCCGGCACTGCATACAGTTTGCGTGAGGTGTTGCAGATGGCTGGCGAGTTGGCTGGTTATGCAATCAAGGTGCATGTCAATCCCGCATTTGTGCGCGCCAATGAAGTACATAAACTGGTGGGTGATGGTCGTCGCTTGCGCGAATGCATAGGTGATCTGCCGCAGATCACCTTGCGCGATACACTGGCCTGGATGCTCCAGGCAAAGGATGCAGCGTGAACGTCGTACTCTCCATTGAGGCCATACGGCCGCCGCTGGCGGGCATAGGCCGATATGCGTGGGAACTGGCGACACGTTTGCCGACACAACCCGGTATTGGATCGGTACGGTATCTGTCGGATGGCTTTTGGCGCGAGTTACCGTGTATCGAACAGGCACAAAAAAAACCGCCAACAATCAGTGCCAGATCAGTCCAGCCCGCCAAACCCGGATATAAAGAGCGCCTGCGTCAGCAATTGGGACGGGTGGAGGCATTTTCCCGTTTGTACGGAAAAATCCTGCCAGTGCTTGCAGGCCATCAGTTGAATCGGGTTGCCAATGGTTTATTCCACAGCCCGAATTACTTTGTTCCTGAAAGCCGTTTACCCAGCCTGGTGACCATACACGACTTGTCGGTGTACCGTTATCCGGAATGGCACCCAAAGGGCAGGGTGGTACGCATGCGTACTGCCATACCGGAAGCTATCACACGTGCCAGCCTGGTGATTACGGATTCATTGGCAACCCGTCTGGAAGTCTTGCAGGAATTTGGCCTGAAAGAACAACAGGTGCAGGCCGTACCATTGGGAGTGGATGAGGTTTTTCATCCTTATACCGCAGCAGAGGCGGCCCCGATATTGAAAGAATTTGGCTTGCAGCCGGATGGTTACAGTTTTTTTGTCTCTACCATAGAGCCACGCAAGAACCTCACACATTTGCTGGCAGCCTATCGTGGTTTGCCACAACCGCTTCGTGAACGCTGGCCACTGGTGCTGGTTGGTGGCGAGGGCTGGCAAAGCGAGGCCATACACGACGATATAGAAAAGGCCGGGCGTGAGGGTTGGCTAAAATACCTGGGTTTTGTCGATCAGCAATTACTGCCTATACTATATGCTGGTTGCCGTCTGTTTACCTATCCATCGTGGTATGAAGGGTTTGGCTTGCCCATTGCCGAAGCGATGGCCAGTGGGGTGCCGGTACTGACTTCCAATTGTTCGTCCATGCCGGAAGTGGCTGGCGGTGCTGCCATGCTGGTGGATCCGGCGGATGTGGATTCCATACGGAATGGTTTGCGTCAGGCCCTGGAAGACGAAGACTGGCGGGCTACAGCAAAGGCACGCGGTTTACAGCGTGCTGCAGAGCTGACCTGGGAAGCCTGTGTACGCAATACGGTTGCCGCGTATCACCTGGTTCAATCCAGATAAGGACGGCGCATAGTGAAAGTTCTGCACTTCTACCGCACCTACTACCCCGACACCTATGGTGGCGTGGAGCAAGTCATACGCCAGATGGCGGTAGGGACGACGCGCCTGGGTGTGGAAAACGAAGTGCTGACACTGACACGTGAACCAGGGCGACCGCTGATCGAATTTGAAGGACACAAGGTCCATAGAGCACACCTGAATTTTGAAATTGCTTCTACCGGCTTTTCCTGGTCTGCCCTGTCCCGTTTTGTCGAGCTGGCGGCGCAGGCCGATGTGGTGCACTATCACTTCCCCTGGCCATTCATGGATATTGCCCATTTTCTGGGGCGCATCAAAAAACCCAGCGTTGTTACCTATCATTCGGATATCGTCCGTCAAAAATACCTGCTGAAGCTGTACGCACCGCTCAAGCACCAGTTCTTGCGCGATGTCGACCGCATCGTTGCCACTTCCCCCAATTATCTAGCCACCAGCCCGACGCTGGAGTTGTACAAAGATAAAACCGAAGTGATTACCTATGGGCTGGACAAGAGTATCTATCCCGTCCCCTCACCTGAATTACTGGCGCACTGGCGTCAAAAAGTAGGTGAAAAATTTTTCCTGTTTGTGGGAATGCTGCGCTACTACAAGGGTTTGCACATTTTGCTGGAAGCGGCGGCAGACACCGGCATTCCCATCGTCATCGTTGGTGACGGTCCAGAAGAAATCGAACTGAAGCGCCAGGCTGAAAGCCTGAACCTGAAGAATGTGCATTTCCTGGGGGCTTTACCGGAACCCGACAAGGTCGCCTTGCTGACCTTGTGCTATGCCCTGGCTTTTCCATCCCACCTGCGTTCAGAAGCATTTGGCATTTCCCTGCTGGAAGGGGCGATGTTTGGCAAGCCCATGATTTCCAGCGAGATCGGTACCGGCACAACGTATATCAACGTGGCAGGCCAGACCGGGCTGGTAGTGCCGCCCAGTGATCCGGCTGCATTCCGTCAGGCGATGGAATATTTGCTGGCGCATCCGCAGGAAGCGGCACAAATGGGGCAGTGCGCGCAGCAACGCTATACAGAATTATTTACTGCCGACAAAATGGCGAGCAATTATGCTCGCCTTTATCAACAGGTCATTGACCAGCATCGCCGCCAATAAAAATAGGCTGGCGGCGAGCTGTTAGAACGTGTTTACGATCTGTAGCGAGCGAGCGTCAGCGGGAGTGAAGAGCAGCGCAAAAAGCGGAATGTACTTTAGTACATGAGCATTTTGAGCAGCGCATGAGCCCCGATCACGCCCGCGCAGTAAGATCGCAAACACGTTCTTAGCAGTCAATCTCAGGCAGCTTCTTGCTTATTAATCTGGAATTCGCCACGCAACCAGTTACTGCCTATGAACTGCGGATGCTCAACATTGATGACATCAAACACCAGCAGGTTATCGGACCATTCATAGTTTTCATCCAGATGGGTTTCCGCCTTGGTCAGCGCCGTGGTGACAGAATAAGACCCTGGCCCCAGCGGGCATTCAAATGGCAGGACGAATTCCAGGGTATCCCCAGCCTGCAAGCCATGTTGTACCTGACCGGTATGCCAGGTGTTGCTACCCCAGATGACGCTGCCCTGTTTGTCGCGCAGCATCAGACCCAGCACCAGTTCCGGGATATCCGCGCGTAACTGGACTTCTGCCACCAGCTTCACTTTTTGGCCTACCTGTGCCGCAGCCAGTACCTGATCGCTGTCCTGGGCACGCAGACTCAATTTGGTGACGGAAGCCTGTCCGGTGCCAGAACGGGTTTGCAACCAGCCTTGTTCGTTGCGCTGCTGTTCAATCTCGAGTTTTTCATTTTCCTTACGTGCAATCATGGCATTGTAAAAATCCACGACTTCATCGGGTGCGCCCTGCTTGATGACGCAGCCTTTGTCGATCAGGATCACGTGATCACATAAACTGCGTACGTCACTCATGCCATGGGTGACCAGGATGATGGAGGTACCCTGTTCCTTGAACTGGCGTATGCGGTCAAAACTGCGGTGCTGGAAATAGCTGTCACCTACTGAAAGGATTTCATCCACGATCAGGACATCGGGGCGTACTGCAGTTGCCACGGCAAAAGCCAGGCGTGCCTGCATGCCACTGGAATACACGCGTAGCGGCTGGTCAAAGAAGGCACCGATTTCGGCGAAGCTTTCTATGCCCGGCATCAACTGATCCAGTTGCTCGCCACTAAGACCCGTCAAGCCGCCCGCCATATAGGCATTTTGCCGGCCCGAGAATTCCGGGTTGAAACCCAGTCCCAGTTCCAGCATGGCGCTGATGCGTCCACTGACAGCAATATTGCCGGTAGTAGGGCGTACTGTTCCGGTGATCATCTTCAGCAGTGTACTTTTGCCGGCACCGTTCTGACCGATGATGGCCACTGCCTGTCCCGCAGGTACATTGAAGCTGATATCGCGATTGGCCCAGTATTCATAGGCAGGTTTGACCGGCAAGCCAGCCCATTGCAGCAGGCGCGAGAACAGGCCGCCGAATTTCGTATAGCGTTTACCAACGCCGGTGACACTCAATACAATTTGACTCATAGCGCGTCCACCAGATCTGCGCTGGCACGCCGGAAAATCCAGAAAGAAAATAGAAACAAACCTGCTGACCACAAGAAAGGTGTCAACAGATCGGCCAGGGCAGGATGTGTGCCATACAGCATCGCATTCTGATAAATCTTGACCAGCGGTGTAATCGGATTCAGGTTCAACATGACAGCATAGCGTTTGGGCAGGGTGTCACTCAAATACACCACCGGTGTGAACCAGAACCACAATTGCAGGACGATCCCCATTACCTGGCCGACATCGCGCGAGAATACATTCAGCAGGCCCAGCAAGATTCCCAGACCAAATGCAAACATGACGATCAATAGCATGCCTATGGGCAAGGCCAACCAGGCCAAGGTCGGCATATGGCCGAAGAACAGGAACACCACGGCAATCGCTGCCAGCAACAAGAGGTGGTTCAACAGGGCACTACCGCCGACGATCATCGGCAGGCACAGTCGCGGGAACGCGATTTTCTTGAGTGTATTGGAATAGTCGATAAACACCGTGGTACAGCGCGTGATGATTTCCGAAAACAGGCCCCAGGCAGACATGCCCGCCATCAGATAAATGGCATAGGCAGACTTGTTATCGATGTTTGGCATCTTGGTGGCCAGCACTTCGGATAACACGATAGCGAAGATGGTGGCCTGCGCCAGTGGATTAAGTATCATCCATATGGCCCCCAGTTTACTGCGGGCAAACCGGCCTGAAAATTCAGCCTTGATGGACGATAGAATAAAGTGACGGTAATGCCACAGTGAGAGAAGTACGGCTTTCAAAGCTTTGCTTTCCTTAACGGGAATTAACCCGCGACACGACCATAAATATCATCAAAACGGACGATGTCGTCTTCGCCAAGATAGGCGCCAGATTGTACTTCAATCAGTTCCAGATCGGTGATTCCCGGATTTTCCAGACGGTGTTTGACGCCAAGAGGAATATACGTGGATTGATTGGCCACCAGGGTCATGACTTCGTCACCGCGTGTCACCAGAGCAGTACCACTGACCACGATCCAGTGTTCGGCGCGGTGGTTGTGCATTTGCATGGACAGGCGGCCACCCGGTTTGACCACGATGCGTTTTACCTGAAAGTGTTCGCCGCTATCCACAGAGTCATAGTGCCCCCAGGGGCGGTAGACTTTACGGTGATTGTCTGTTTGTGTGTAGTTTTCTTCTTTCAGCCTGGTCACGACCCGCTTGATATTCTGGGTATTGGCCTTGTTGGTGACCAGTACCGCATCCGGTGTCTCTACCACGATCACATCTTCCAGACCGAGGCAAGCCACCAGGCGACTGTCGGAAATCACCAGGCAATTGCGCGAATCTTCCAACAATACATCCCCATGCACGGTATTGCCGCGATCATCCTTGTCAGATACCTGCCACACGGCATCCCATGCGCCTACATCTGACCAACCGGCGTCAAATGGCACGACATAGCCGGGGATATTCAAGCTATGGTCACTGCCAAGTTTTTCCATGACCGCATAGTCGATGGAGTCGGCAGGACAGGACAGGAAGGCTTCTTTGTCGACACGGACAAAATCGCAATCCAGGCTGGCCTTTTGCATGGATGCCTGACAGGCAGCATGCATGGCCGGGTTAAAGTGCTGTATGGCTTTCAGCCAGGTGCTGGCGCGCATCATGAAGATGCCGCTGTTCCATAAATGACGGCCACCTTGCAGGTATTGCTGCGCCACTTCGAGCACCGGTTTTTCTACAAAGGCCTGCAATTCGCGGACTTGGGTACCTGCCACCAGGTCGCCAGTCTGGATATAGCCGTAACCAGTCTCAGGGCGGTCAGGAACTATCCCGAACGTCACCATGGCACCATCCAGCGCCTGTTGCAAGCCGTTTTGTATGGCCTGGTGAAAGCCAGGTTTGTCATTGATCACGTGGTCTGCCGGCATGACCAGCAATACCGCGTCGCTGTCGCTGGCGATGGCGGAAAAAGCGGCCAGTGTCAGTGCCGGGGCCGTATTGCGGCCGGCTGGTTCCAATAGCAGCGTGCAATCGCTGAAGCCAGCGACCCGCAACTGTTCTGCCGTGATGAAGCGGTATTCTTCATTGCAGACCACGATCATTCTTTGGGCAACGCCAATACTGCCATCAAAGTCGCGCACACGTGTGGCGGTTGCTTGCAGCATGGTTTCTTCGCCTATCAGGGCGAGCAATTGTTTCGGGTGCTTTTCACGAGATAGCGGCCATAACCGGGTTCCGGAACCCCCGGAGAGAATGACAGGCTGTAATAACATGTTAACTTTCTTGTGTTCTTTGCCGTTTGGCAGATAATTATAAAATATAAATCTTTTGCAATACGACGCCCGCGCCTGTCGTTCAGGGTACGGCGGATGTGGGTAAGCGCTGAATACGCTAAACTGGCGGCATCCGGGTGGTTAAACTTTAGCTGCACTAGCAGAACATGACTTCTTGCAGCGCGGCTGGCATTTCGTAGAAATAAAGCTGGCGTCGATAAATTCGTCGCAGTTTACATCATCATTTATACTTCTACCCCTTTTTGCGGTTCAAAAACTGATCATTTGCCGCTAATTATGAATAAAACACTCTGATTATATGGCGATACAGAACAAATCCGAATCCGAAATACAGCAGCTGGCTGAAAAGGCCAGTGTCATACAGCATCGCAGAAGACATGGCACTCCTGTGCAAGATGTGGCTCAACAAGTGGTAGCAAAACAGTCAAAAGCAAGGGAAGGCATGAATCCGGACTCCGGCGCGGCAAACCAGAACCCGCAAGCGGGGCCTGCACCGGGCTCCCTGCCCCCAGCCCCCGGGCTCAGGCAAAAAATTCGTCGTATACCGGGGCTTGGTTATGCACTGGCCTGGTGTAATGCTTTATTGCGTCTTCCGCGTACCCGTTTTCAGACCGAGGTGGCGTTAACACAATTGCATGGCCGGATAGACGGTTTGCAACAGCAATATGCTGATTTGCAACAGCAACTCCATGTGCAAAGCCAGCGTATTGCCGAACTCGAAGCGCCCAAGCTTGCCATGCGCATGGATCAATATGACGCACTGGACATAGGTAGCCGCCTGATGCAGCTTGATCGCCTGCAAATTGGGCGGCAGTTACGTTCGGTGAATCTGATGATGCGGACCAGTCTGCAAAATGAACGACATCAGGCTGGCAACATGGTCAATACGATTATTGATCAGACCGATGTTCCGGCCAGGGCCTTACTGCCCAAGCCAGTAATGCAGAGCCCGGTTGCCACCAGCGATTTTGACCAGGACCAGTTTTATCTGGAATTTGAAGCCTTGTTCCGCGGTTCCCGTGAAGATATCAAGGACCGCTTGAAGGTCTATTTGCCGTATTTGTCGGCTATCAGCGCTGAACCCAAAGACCAGCGCAAAATGGTGATTGATGTCGGTTGTGGACGCGGTGAATGGTTGGAATTGCTGGATGAGCAAGGCATTCCAGCCATGGGCGTGGACATGAACCAGTCCATGGTCAATGCCTGTCTGGACCGGGGTTTTCTGGTACGCCATGCCGATGCCATCGCTTACCTGCGCGAACAAGAGGCTGGCAGTATCGGTGCGGTGACCGGCTTTCAGATTATTGAGCATCTGCCATTTGAGCAATTGATTGCCTTGTTTGATGCTGCCCGTCATGCCTTGTGTCCTGGCGGTGTCATTATTTTTGAAACGCCGAATCCGGAAAATCTGAAAGTCGGCGCTTGCAACTTCTATTTTGATCCTACGCATTTGCATCCGATTGTGCCGCAGGTGGCTGAATTCATGGCGCGTCAACGCGGTTTTGCGCATGCCGAGATTTTGCGCCTGCATCCCTACCCCGACGACCACTTGCTGCACGGTGGAACGGCGGTGGAAGCAGTGATCAACAAAGAGTTGTTCGGTGCGCAGGATTATGCAGTCATAGGTCGCAAATAAGATGCAGATACATCAATTCAGCCCTTCCTGCGGAAGAGGCGACGGCGTCAGCAATGGCATGTTTTTTACCCGCAGTCTGTTGCGGGAAATGGGCTTTGAATCGGCTATCTTTTGCGACCTGGTGCAGGATGAAGTGCGCGACGAAGTCAGGCACATCAGTGAACTGAACCTCGGCAGCAGCGATGTATTGCTGGTGCATCATAGCCTGGGGTATGAAAACTGTGCGTGGCTCAAACAGATCAAAGCCCGCAAGGTGCTGGTTTATCACAATATTACGCCACCTCAATTCCTGCCAGAAAACGGCTTGCCTGAACTGAGTATTCTGGGACGGGAGCAATTGAAATTATGGATGCCGGATTTTCAGGCAGCGATTGGTGATTCGGATATCAATTGCGCCGAATTGCGTGATGCAAATTACCCGAATATTGCGACTATACCTTTGCTGGTGGATGTGACGCGATGGCAGGGACATACCTACCATGTTGAACGGATCAACAGCTTGCGTGATGCCCACAATATTCTTTTTGTCGGACGGTTTTGTGAGCACAAACATCAATTGCAACTGGTCGAGATGTTGCAGGAATTACGCTATTTTTCGCGCCAGCCGGTACGCCTGATACTGGCCGGTGGCGTCACCAGCATGCCATATGAACAGCAGGTACGTGAACATATCCAGAAGCTCGGTTTGAATACCCAGGTAGTGATCACCGGAAAAGTGGATGAGGCTGATTTGCTGGCACTGTACCGCAGTGCCGATGTGTATGTCAGTCTGAGCGAGCATGAAGGTTTTGGTATGCCTTTGATCGAGGCCATGTTGCATGACGTGCCTGTGATCGCCCGCACTACAGAAGGTGTCAGTGCCACCATGGGGGCCGCAGGTATGCTGTTGGACGCCGACGTCAGCCCGGCGACCTGTGCTGCACATGTGCACATGGTGTTGAGTGAACCAGCGTTGCGCCGGCGTATCATTGCCACCCAAAGGCAAAATGTAGAACGTTTTTCCAGGCAGCAGATCAAGCACGCGTTACAGGCATTCTTGCAAGGGCTGGACGTGTCCATTCCCCATCCAGATACCGGTTCAAGCGCTGCTTCTGCTGCCAGGTGGCAGCTGGAAGGGCCGTTTGATTCCAGCTACAGCTTGGCGATCGTGAATGCGGAACTGGCCCGGGCATTGTCACCACAAATGGAAAAACAGCATCCTCTGGGCTTGCGCAGCCGCGAAGGATATGGCGATATTGTTGCATCTGCGGCTTTTCTGGTAGCCAATCCGGATCTGGCGGCCATGCAGGAGCTAAGCCGGAATGCAAGGGACATGCCCGACCTGGTGCTGCGTAATTGTTACCCGCCGACGCTGGACGACATGCAGGCCAGAGTCCGGGTAGTGCATTCCTATGGATGGGAAGAAACCGGTTTTCCTGCTGAATTTGTGAATGAATTTAATCGCAAGCTGGATCTGATTACGGTGGTATCGCGCTTTGTCGGCAAAGTATTGCGTGACAGTGGTGTACGGGTGCCGATTGCTGCGGTGGGTAATGGCGTTGATCATTTGCTTCATATCGCAGCCGAGCCACTTGCGCAGGACCTGTTGTCGGGTTTGAAGACCTATCGTTTCCTGCATATTTCATCCGCTTTCCCGCGCAAAGGGGTGGACGCTTTATTGGCCGCCTATGGTCAGATTTTCCGCGATACGGATGATGTCAGCCTGGTTATCAAGACTTTCCCGAATCCGCACAATGACGTAGCCGAACAACTGTATACGATGCAGCAAGCGGATGTCCACTTCCCGCATGTGTGCATCATTATGGATGACTATTCCAAAGGAAAAATAAAGGCCCTGTACGAGGCATGTGATGCGGTCGTCGCTCCCAGCCGTGGTGAGGGTTTCGGTTTGCCAGTGGCAGAAGCCATGTTGATGAAACTGCCTGTCATCACCACGGCCTGGAGCGGGCAAATGGATTTCTGCAATGATGGCCGGGCCTGGTTATGTGACTATCATTTCGCCAAGTCGACATCGCACTTCAGTTCCTCGCATTCGTCCTGGGCCGATCCGGATATTGTGCACCTGGCGGCCTTGATGAAAGAAGTCCATGCCTGTCCTGCCGACTTGATTACTGCAAGGACAGAAGCAGCATATGATTTCATTTCTCAAAATTATGCCTGGGCGAATGTCGCCGACCGCACGCGGCAGGCGATTGCTGCGCTTGAGCAGCAGCCACTGTTGCGCAAGGAACCCCGCATAGGCTGGATCAGCAGCTGGAATGCACGCTGCGGCATTGCATCCTATTCCTCTTTCCTTTCCTCTGGCATACCGGCAGACCGGCTGGTATTTCTGAGTAGCTATATCCCGGAAAGAACGGCGCGCGATGCAGCTAATGTCATCCGTTGCTGGGAAGCCAGCATGGAAGAAACACTGGACTATGCTTACCTGAATATTCAGGAGCAAAAACTCGACGCCATCGTGGTTCAGTACAATTTTGGTTTCTTCCCTTTGTCTACATTGGCAAAACTGATAGAGCGCCTGAAAGCAGACCAGATTCCGGTGTATGTTTTCTTCCATTCCACGGCGGATGTCCCATTTGGACAGGACGTGATTTCTTTGCGGAATATCGTGCCCGCATTGAAAATGGCAGAGCGCCTGTTCGTACATGGCATTGATGACTTGAACCGGCTCAAGGATTTTGGGATAACAGACAACCTGGTTTTCTTCCCGCAGGGGCTGATGCCTACCCAGGTGCGTGCATCATCGCTGATAGATGCACGACACCTGGACGGCAAAACCGTCATTGCCGCCTATGGCTTCTTGTTGCCGCATAAAGGCATATTGTCCTTGATCAAGGCATTTGCCATGCTGGCAAAAGAGCATGAGGATTACCGCTTATTACTGGTGACTTCACTGTATCCGGCGGGCTTGTCGCAACATGAATATCATCTATGCTACGGCCTGACGCATGAACTGAACATACAGGACCGTGTTACTTTCCTGACCGACTACCTGACAGATGAAGTCAGTCAATCCTGGCTGCAGCAAGCCGACCTGATTGTTTATCCTTACCAGCAAACACAGGAATCTTCGAGCGCTGCTGTGCGCATGGGCCTGGCATCGGGGTGCCCAGTCGCGGTGACGCCGTTGTCAATTTTTGACGACGTGAAAGAGGCGGTACATATCTTGCCAGGCACTGAACCAGATGATCTGGCCCGTGGCATTGCCGCTATCCTGGATGACCAGCAAGCCTTGAGTGAGAAAGCTGCTCAGGCGCTGGCATGGACTTCAACCCGCCAATGGCCAGCCTTGTCACAGCGTTTGTTGAATATCATCGACGGTGTGGCCAATACTCTGGATATAGAAATCGGCAGGCTGTAAGTCTGGTGGAGCCAAGTTGCAGACCTGCGGTTAGAAACTGTTTACGATCTTAGTGACCGCAGGCTGTTTGCGGTCTGGTATGCAATAGCTGTATCAGGCGGGCAGTATGCTTGGCTCGGGCCCAATCCTGCAAATGATGGTCGGTATCGAAAAACCAGCTTGCCGGATACATGAAATCTTGCGGCTTGCCCAGAAACTCCACCCCAAGTTGCTTCAGATGGTCTGGCAATTGTGTGTAAAACAGTTGGTCTTCTGCGTCTGTGTCATATTTTGCGTGGTGCAGCAACACGGTGGGTACGGCTATCAGGCAGATTTGCTGACTTTTTGCCCATAGTGCATAGTCTGCGATGCTGTTCCAGCCACCGGTTTCGGTATTGGCTCTGTGGCCATAATTCCAGGCTTTGACTGCTTTGACAGCAGCGATGTCGCCAGGCGTGCGTTCAGCGGGGCTGGTATGGGTTTGATCACCACGCGCATCCAGATGGTGGGCACCGTAAGTGCCACTGGTCACTGGCGCGTCGGGTAAATGGCGCAATCCATTCAGCAAGCGTTCTGCACTCAGGCCTGTAGCAAATTTCAATTGCCCGCCACGTCCCAGGCTGCGCCAGTAATCGAGGTCGCGTGCCATGACGTAGTCAATGACCTGGGCATTGGCTTTGCCTTCATCCAGATACAAGGCATATTCCATCGGCATCAGGATAATGTCGCCGCGACGGGCCACCCGTTTGGACAGGTCCAATATATAGGGCAGGCCGAGTCCTGCATTGACGCCAAGATTGATGACCGGGCGCTGCCAGTCTTGCTCCAGCATGCCGGAATCTATGCCAAACAAGGCGTTCGAGCCAGCGACGATCAATACCCGCGGCCCGCTGGCTTGTTGCGCGGCATGTATTTTGTGCTGGTAGGCATCAAACACCCAGCGCGAGCTAGCGGTGCCAGAACCCAATTGGTATTTGATACCTATGATCCATGAAACCGACCCTATGAGAAAGATGCTTGCGACGCTGATCCAGAATTTTTTCATGCCCTGACTTCCTTAAAAATTGAAGTAGAGGAATTCTGTGGCGGGTCGCACGGCCATCCATTTCAATGCCAGCCAGAAACAAGTACCGCAGCCTATGCCCAGTGCGACCTGCATTCTGGAAGCGATGGTCTTGAGGCGGACATTGGCATCGGCTTCATAGGAGAGCAGTTGCACGGAATTAGGCAGGCACCAGACGGTCAGCAGGCCTAACCCTATCCATGCCCACGCCAGATCCGGGGAAGCGCTGAGCAAGCCTTCTACAAACTGTACCGGGGCATGCCAGGGCAAGGCAGGCATGGCACTGCCAGAGAAGGGGTGCAACAGGGCGGCATACATATGCAAGGCACTGTTCATGTCGGTGGCCCTGAAGAGTATCCAGGCAAACGCCACCAGTAGAAATGTCAGGCCGATCATGATGACATCGGGCAGGGTTTGCCATGCTTTTGTCAATGCGGGCCTGCCTTTCAGCAAGTGATGCCAGAAATGATTGATAAGTAACATGCTGCCATGCAATGCCCCCCACAGCATGAAGTTCCAGCCTGCACCATGCCAGATACCGGCCAGCAGCATCGTCAGCCACAGATTGCGATAACGTTTGACTTCACCATGACGGTTCCCGCCCAGCGGAATGTACAGATAGTCACGCAAGAAACTCGACAAAGTCATATGCCAGCGGCGCCAGAAATCGATGATGGATGTCGCTTTATAGGGGGAAAAGAAATTGACCGGTAATTTGAAACCAAACATCAACGCCAGGCCGATGGCCATGTCGGAGTAAGCTGAAAAGTCGAAATACAATTGCAATGTATAAGCCAGCATGGCTTGCCAGGCCGCCTCGCCGCCCGGCACTGTCAGTCTGGCCAGTTCAAATACCGGACTGGCATAGCGCGCCAGGCTATCGGCCAGGATAGTCTTTTTGAACAAGCCCAGCGCCAGAAAAGAAAAGCCGGTCACCAGTGCTTCCTTCTGTGAAAACAGAGGGTTGCTGTCGATGTTGGCTTGTGCAATCAGCGGTTTGTGATGAACGATGGGGCCGGCAATCAATTGCGGGAAGAAAGAAACAAAGAACAGATAGTCGAGTGCATCATGCCTTTGCACTTGCCCGCGCCGGCAATCGACCAGATAGGCAATCTTCTGGAAAGTCACGAATGAAATGGCGAGCGGTAAAACGATAGGGTCGAAGGGGGGCGCGGCCTGAAACAGGGCAAACAGATTTGCCGCAAGAAAATACGTGTATTTGAAGCCCCCAAGCACTAGCAGATTGAAACCTATGCCAGCTTTTAGCCACCACCCGGCGCGGCGATCAGCACCTTGCTGACGGACATGTAAAATGCGCCCCCCCAGCCAGAAATTGATGCTGATGGAAGTCAGGAGTACCACTAAATAACGGACATCCCAGACTGCATAAAAAAACAAGGAGGCGAGAACCAGCCAGCTCAAGGCGACGCGTAGCCCGGCCTTTTTTTGCAGCAATAGCCAGATTGCCAGCGTGACCGGCAAAAACACAAACAAAAAGCCAAATGAGTTAAATAGCATCGTCAGCCAGGCGATTTAGCGTAACTGATAGTGTGATGGTGCAGCGGTGCATGGTTTCAAAGACCGGCGCCCAGGGCCAGTTTCTGCAATTCATCCGGCTTGCGGATGATGAGGCGGTGCAGGTCTTTTTCGACGATACCTTGTTGCGCCAGGTGCAATAGTGCCCGGGTGACGGTTTCACGGCTGGTATTGATCATCATCGCGATGTCCTGGTGGGTAGGCAGGTTTTCGATGACTTCGAGATTACCGGGCATGATATTTTTGAACAAGGCAATAAAGGCGTAAATCCGCCGCGAGGTATTGCTGATACTCAGCAGCGCCCGGAATTCTGAATCGCGCTGGATTTTCTCTGCCAGATGTCGCAGCATCATATTGGCCATGGCCGGCGAGTGGGAAAACAGGTGCAGTGCTGTGACGCTGGGTAAAAAACCGACCAGCACATTACTCAAGGCGACGACCGAGGCTGATCTGGGAGTGCCGTTGATGATGGCAATTTCACCGAAGAAATCTCCCTCCTTGAGCATACGCAGACCGATGGCACGTCCATCTTCCGTGACATCGACGACTTGCAATTGCCCGGACAGCAAAAACAGCAGGCTGTCACCGATGCCGCCTTTTTGCAGTACCACGTCGCGCTTGTTGAAATGGCGGACGCGCATATCAGCTTTGACCTTGCCCATGTCTTCATCGCTCAGACCGGTCAGCAGGGGAATATTCCGCAGGTTGATGGTGATTTGATTGACTTTGACCTGGACCTTGGTCTGTATCGGTATCTTGATCTGCAATTGCCCGGGCAAGGCACTAACCTGCTCCGTAGCCGGGGCCTTGCTATTGATCACAGCGACTTCATTATTTGATACTGTCATTGCTTAATCCATTGTTGCGGCCGACACGCCGTCTGATTTGACGATGGATTTTCCATTCGCTTCATGCAGCTATGTGTCATCCACGCATCACATGATGATTTTAGTGTTAGATGGTGACGACTATCACAATATCAAATCATGTCTGCAAAGTCTGCCTGGGCATCACCATTCCCTGCCGGGATAGCTTACCGTTTAAAGCAACCGGTCTTTATTCCGCCTATTTTCACCGATTTTTTGTGATTTTGGCGAAAGTCCGTATAAATGCACAGTCTTTATTCGCAGGTTTCTGCTGCTTTCATGCCTATTTAATATGTCTGTTCTATCAATGTTGCAGGCATATGCGGCTTAATTGGCTGCGAGAATATAGTCCAGTAGCAGGCAAACCAGCAGTCCTGAACTGATGCCTGCAGCATTGGCAAGCAGGTCTTTCCAGCAAAATTGACGCCCAGGCACAAAACCTTGCAATAACTCTATGCAAAATCCGGCGACCAGCAAGCCGACAGACCAGGCCGCCAACTCATGCAAATTTGCCACGAGTATGCGAGCAATCAAGACCATGCCGCCAAATGCGACAAAATGGGCAAATTTGTCGTGTTTGATCGGCGGCATCCATTTGGCTGGCAACAAACTACCTACACACACCAGCATTGCCGACAGGGCAAACAGCCAAAACACGGCCTGGCTGGTAAAAACTGATAACTCCATCTATGCTGCATCCTTGCTAAAAATTCTGCCACTGCCAGCTCAATTGCAGAGTTTTGCCATTGTATTGAAGGATGGATATATTTTCTTTGTTATTTGTGGCCCTAAATTCCAGTTGCAATGTCTGCCGGTCGGCCATCACCCAACTCACTGCCGCTTTCAGCATTTGTGTATCCTGGCTCCGTGCGACCTCGATCAGATTCGGGGAATAGATGGTCTGGCTTTGCCATAACTGCCGGTTCCAGCCGAGTTCAAGCTCATAGCGCTGCCATAGTTGTCTTCTGAGATTCAGGAAGCTGTAATAGCCCTGACGATGCCCACCCTGGCGATCAGCATGAGCACGGTCAGCCATATAGGCCAGCCCACCTTGCAGCAGGAATTTTTCATTCTCATAAGAGAGCAGGCCACGTAGTTCCCAGGTATGCGCATCAAAATTGGACAAGGTCGGATACTGGACATTGCTATAGCTGGCAATGGTGCTGAAATGCCAGGGACTTGATTGACGGGCTGGCGGTGTCAGGCGCAACTGCAGAATTTCTTGCTTTTGATACAACTGACCTCCCAGGGTCAGCAGGCTGAACAGGCCGGTTGCGCGAAAATTATGGTCCCGCCAATTCCATGGTTGTTCCAGGCCAAACGCAAGGGCGGCAGTATTGAATGTCGACAGGGATTCGTAATTGCGCAAGCGCAACTGTGTGTAAGCCAAGGTGCCAGTTTTACCGAACTCTTGCGAGGCATTGGCTGATACCGTGGCGAAGCGGTCTGCTTTGGGCTGGTATTCTGGCAGGAGTTGCAATTCCAATTGTTGTGCGCCGCTACCCAGAATGAAGTTGGGGTTGCTGGCACCCTGGTTCACATTGCTGTCATAGCCGGCTTCCAGTGTCACCGCGAATTTTCTGTCCGGATTGCGTGGAATACAATTTTTTGGCTGTAATAATTCAAGCTTGTGCAATTGCTCACCGGACAGCGGCAAGCTTGCCTTCATGGTCTGGAACAGCCTGTCCGCTTCTTCCTTATTGCCAAGTTCACATTGCAGCATGGCCAGATCAAGCAGTGCACCCCCATGCTGTGGCATTTTTTCTATGAGCTTGGCCAGCATGATTTTGGCGTCATCATGGCGTTTTTCACTGATGGCTTTCAGGGCGTCAATGTAGAGTGCGTCATTTTCTGTGCCATCGTCGGCACGCGCTGCTTGCTGTGTCAGCAGGGCAATCAAGATGCAGAGTGGTAGCTGGCGCAACAGTTTGAAACCCCTCATGCAGAAACCTCTACCGTATAGATGGCAGTCGGTTTTTCCTTGCCTTTTAACAGGCGTTCTCCCAATGACTGGAAATGATGCCTGGTTGAACCATCGACAGTGCCCTTGCCGATGATGATGTCGTAAGGGTAATGGCGTGCGGCATCTTCCAATCGTGACGCGGTATTCACGCTGTCCCCGACGGCAGTATAGATGCTGCGGAATGAACTTCCAAAATCTCCTGCGATGGCGATGCCGCTTTCTATGCCAATTCGTACTCTAATCTTTTTTCTCCCTTGTAGCTCATATTGGGTACTTAATTTCCTGACGTTTCTGACGATCTCGATCGCTGCATCGACCGCCAGGTCGGCATGATTTTCAACCGGCAGCGGTGCACCCCAAAAGGCGACCAGGCCATCGCCAGTGTACTTGTCCAGGGTGCCACCCTTTGCCAGCACCGGCGCTGTCAGACACTCCAGAAATTCCCGCGTCAAACTGGCAGCCTGTTCCATCGGCAAATTTTCTACCTGGCTGGTATAGCCTTCCATATCAGCAATGAGCGTGGTGACGTGAAGCTGACGCGGCGCCAGGGGGTCTTTCAAGTCACTACGCAATAATTCCTGCACGACTGCCTTGGCTACATATTGCTGCAATGTTCCCAGCAAGCGGCGCGATTTGCGTTGCGCTGTTTGCCAACCAAAAGGAACCGCTACCGCCAACAAAAAAAAGTTTGACATCAAGGGGCTGACAGGTGAAAACCACATGTCATGCTCAACCACCTTGTAGGCCAGCACCATCCAGAGTGCGGACGCCGCTGCCAGCATCAGGGTATTCGACAATGCCGAAAAGCGCGGAAACATGAATACCGCAATGCCGGCAGTCAGTGCACTGAACAGCAGGGCAATCAGGCCACCTGGCCACTTCTCATAGACACGTCCTTCCTGTTCATCAAGCAAGGTGGTCAGCGCCTGCGCATGGACCAGAAAACCGCTGGTCAAATGAGACAGCGGTGTTGGTACGCGATCTGCCAGACTCAGGGATGACGAACCGATAATAATGTATTTGCCGCGCAAAGTTTCGAGCGGCACTGCATCCTGCAAAACATGTAAGGCGGGTACCACATCATATGACGACAAGCTGCGGCTGTACTCTACCCGTGAGAAACCATTTTCGTCGACATCTGAAAAGCGGCTTTTCGCCCGGAATAACTGCTCCGGCCGTATCTTGGAACAACATTCGAGCAAGACCCGCGACAAACCGTCATACACTTTGTCACCGAAACGAGTCTGAACCGGAATTCGTCGTAAAGTTCCGTCCTTGTCCGGGACAAAACCAATATTGCCGATAAATCGTGCCTTGTTCAATCCTTCATGATTGGCGATGTAACCTGTTGCACGGGCCATTCTGGGAGGATCGCCGGGTTTCGGCGCAGCCAGTGGTTTGCCACCTGTCAATTGACCATTGCGCGCAGGTGTTGACTTATCCCTGCTAAAATCGAAGGCCTGGGCCAGCACTACCGGTCCGTGGGCGGCCAGCATGGCGAGCCTCTGGTCACCGACGGTATCTTTCTGTTCTTCAAAGTAAATATCCAGCGCGACACCACGCACATCAAACTCTACGATCAGTTTTTCTATCAGATCCGCAATCCGGGTACGTGGCCACGGCGCCGCACCCAGAACATCGATACTGTGGTCATCAATATCGATCAGGGCCAGTCGTTCCTCTGGCAACTCTTTTGCGCTGAACCGGACAAAGTGATCACGCAGCCATTCATCACCAGAAAACAGGCGATCAGTCTCAGGCAGCCATTGATTGACTGCACAGAGCCCTACCGCCATTGCCGCGATCAACAGCCATAAATAAGTTTTTGCCTGGATGCGCAAAAAAAAATTAAGTGCATGCCTCATGATCAGGTAAGAAGAGCCGTTGAATTATTCACTGTGCAAGAGGTATTTGATTGTTGTGCCGATCAAAATTTATTCGGCTGCATGATAATCTGAAATGTTTAAATTGTGCTAATTTTTACGCATCATTTTTGTGCAATACCATCAATTCAGCGTGAAAACATGCGATGAAACAGGCAATCATAAATCGGTGGTGTCTCATTTTCACCTGCAATCATGGCCTTCTGATCCCGTCATGTTGTGGATTTTTATAATAATCCCTCTATTTTCAATGGCTTAGGCAAAAAATGATATAGTAGCTGGAAATCGTAAATTGTGACCGTCATCACAATAATATTTGAATATCAGTGGATAATAACAAAATAAGTGCTGATATTGACTGGAACAATGGGTGTCCGGTAGAAAGAACTTTGCCAGAACATGGGCAAGTGAGGATTAAATATGAAAAGCAACACCGAAAATGCGCTGCGCCTGTTGGCAAAATGGAGCCTGGCATTTCTGCTGGCGATTCCTGCAATGGCGTTCGCCGGCGAGGCCGCGAAGGTGACTGCCATATGGGGCAAGGTTGAAATCGACGGCAAGACTGCTGTCATCGGCAGTGCTGTGCAAGAAGGTTCCAGTATCAAGACAGGAGCTGAAGGCTACATCTATATGAAAACCATTGATGATGGCCTGTTGATTGTGCGCCCCAATAGTGAAGCGCGCATAGTGACTTATCACGTGGATAAAAAAAATCCGGCAAATACCAGCATCAAACTGGAATTGCTGAATGGCGTGGCGCGTAGTGTTTCTGGCAGCGCAGTCAAATTGGCAAGACAAAATTTCCGGTTTAACACGCCTGTGGCTGCCATCGGCGTGCGTGGTACTGACTTCACCGTCTTTACTACCGCTGATACAACCCGTATTGCAGTGGTTGAGGGGGGCGTCGTAGTCAGTGGTTTTGATGGTGCCTGTTCTCCACAGGGACGTGGTCCTTGCGAAGGGAGTGCCGCCACGGAGTTGTTTGCGCGCCAACAGGGGTTGTTGCTTCAAATCAATAAAGGCCAGAATAAGCCGCAGCTATTGCAGGCTGCAGCGGGTCTTGCGCCTGATGCAGTAGCGCCACCACGCCCGGATGAGCCTGGCGTCAAGGCAGCCGCTGGCGGTTCTTCGGCATCGGTTGCGCCTACAGTAGTTGATCCTAACCTTGATCCGACCAAGGTTGGTGGAGTCAAACAAACCGTTGCGGTAGGAAATAACTCCGGTATCAATACAGGAACTGGTAACGGTAATGGCACCGGTACAGGTAATGGCAGCAGCGCTGCCCTGACTAATACTATAGTGTGGGGGCGGTGGATTGATGTGCTGGGGCAAGGTGCACAATTTGATGTGATCAAGCTTGAAAAAAGTGGTGCTACCACTGTCGGGCTGAACAACCGCTATCAGGTGTCTGTCAGCAAAGGAGCTGAATGGCAGGTGCCAGCCACGGGAACAATGGGATTTTCCTTGATGGATAGCCAGGCTGTCGTCGTCGATCAAAAAGGACTGGAAGCTGCTGCCAAGCTTGAGAACGGTAAGTTGCAACTGGATTTTGCAAAATCCAGTTTTGCCACCAGCTTTGATTTGTTGACCGGCAGTGAGCGTTTCGCCTTGCAGGCACAGGGAGTTGTTGGTGCCAACGGGGCTTTGGCTGGCGGCGATCAAAATACTTACCCTAATAATATGCAGGTGAATGGTGCGGTCACGGCAGAAAAAGGCGGTACTGCGGCTTATGTATTCTCTTCCAGGCTAGACAATGCTGGTAATCGTTATGCTTATGGTGTGACTTACTGGAATAAGAAATAGTTTTTGGCACTAATTTGCAAAAAGGCTCCGCGATTGCGGAGCCTTTTTGTTTGTGTCAATGACTTTCTTTGTGATTGATAGCTTATTTCGTTGTTTTTTTACGTCAATGTGCGATGCTTATTGCAAGACAGTCTTTTTGGCAATAAAAAGTCTGGTTTCTCGCAATGATTGCTTCAGGTGCCTTGATGAACGAATTACGGTCAAACAATTTTGTGAGCAAACGTAACTTGGACTCTGCTTAAATTACATGTCAAGAGCATCCAATACGCTATTAATGTGCGCGTTGTGTTCCTGTATGGATGCGGACATTCTCATTGCTGCTCTCTATAGCTATCGTCCCGTCTGCCAAAGACGCAGATTTTTCCCGCGATTTGCCATTGCTGCTGCATAGCAAAGGGATAAATGATTTCTGCATTTCCTGTAACGTAATATTCATTTGGGTTTACCGGGAAGCTCCCCTTATAATAATAGGTTGGCAAAGTCACATCCGGATTTTCCATTTGCAAGCTGTTTCTGCAGAACAAATCGAAAACCCGGGAAAGATGAGCGCCAAATGTTGTGTTGCCTTGCTTTTTTTTGAGAATGTGATTTGCATCACATCCTTGATATGGTGCATCTGCGACTATCTGCTTGCCGTAACGCGAGTAGGTGCCTAAAAAGCAAGCTTCGCACTTTTTAAATCATAAATTAGGAGTTCTAAATGGCTAATGCAGCTAGTGATATCCAAAAGCTTTACATCGCTTATTTCAACCGTCCAGCGGACCCACTGGGTCTGGCGTATTGGACAGCGTCGAGCCTGTCCCTCAAAGACATCGCACAAAGCTTCTCCGTACAAAAGGAATACG